>NZ_CP054022.1:600000-900000 GCF_005862305.2 Rhizobium indicum
GTGCAACCGGGCTCCAAAGCGGCGAGCGACCCGACACGCAGGTCGGCGGCGGATTTGATGGAGGGATGCCCGGACGGCAACACGATCAACAGGTCCTCGACAAAGACCGGCTCGATCTCGAGCGCCTTGAGTTCGGCATCGAAGCTCGAGTCTTCCTCGCGCATCGTCTTCGGCAGGCGGGCAATCAGCGCACAATCCAGCGCATCAGAGAGAACGTCGCGGGTCAGATCGCGAGACGCCCCCATCGTCAGATGAAGCGACACCTCCGGCCACATCTGATTGAATTGCGTCAGCGCCGCCGGCAGCCTGCTTGCCGCCGTGCTCTCCATGGTGCCGACCCGCAATGTCCCTGATGGGGCGAGAGGCCGCACGGCCTGGCGCGCTTCGAGCGCAAGCGCCATAAGCCGGTTGGCATAGGCGAGAAACGTCTCGCCCTCGCGTGTCAACGTCATCTTCTTGCCGTCACGGCTGAAGAGCGAAACGCCGAGATCCTCCTCCAATTGCTGGACGCGCGTCGTCACATTCGACGGCACCCGCCCTACGGCCTTGGCAGCCTTGGTAACACTGCGGTCGCTGGCAACAGCGAGGAATATCTCGATCGATGAAAGGTCCAATGAAAGGATCTCATTTCCGGAATTAAGACGATAGATAATTCTCTATATAAAAATCATCGCCGCAGCTCAAGCCGGTTTCGGCATCGGACGAAAAACATGAGCCCAAGCTGACGAGCGATTGCCGAAAAAAGGGTCGCGACGCCGAGGAAATAGCCATGCAAGCCGCGACATTGCCTCTATCGGGCGACGTTTTGAGGGGTTTGAGGCTGGCATGAGGTTTGCATGCGTAGGGCTATCTGCGGATCGATCGGCGACGACCCTATGTTGCAACTTGTCTTGACCTGTCTTCTTCTGAGCGTCGCTTCAGGCTTGAGCATGCGCCGTTTTCTAATGCCGTATTTCCCAGGCGGCGATCTCGCCGAGAAGTCTGCCCCTGTGACAATCGTCGCAAGCGCCGTCTTTCTGGCGGCAATCGCTTTCACCGTCTCCGATCAAGATCTCTGGGCAAAATCCGTCATCCTGATGCTCGGCCTTTTGCTGGCAGCCATGTTCGATGATGCAAGACCCAGGCTGACGATCGCCCTCTCCGCCGTCAGTCTGGCAGCCTATCTCGGGCTGCGTTCGATCGGCTGAGCATCCAACCATCACGCAAACAGATCAGTGGCGATTGAACACCGCAGCTCATTGCAGGTGTCGAAGCCCAATCGAGGCGTTGCATCTACCGGCCACATCAATCGTCAACAGAGCCACATCTTACAACCTGAAACATCCACCGACCGCGGACAAGAAAGACTTCGCGCAATACGGGAAAATGATCTCCATTGAAGAATATTCTCTCGCTGTTATTCTCCACAATAGAACATTTACCGAGGCACGCCGGGACCGCAACGGCTCCCGTGCCGCACGGATGTTCGAGTTGCGCCGATGATGAGGAGGCGAGTGGCGATCATGGACAGCGACCCGGCAGGAAAAATCTGGTCGGAATGGTACGCGTGGCATCCTGTCTTGCCGACCGATGACACAGTGTTCTGGCTCGAGACCGTATACCGCAAGGAAAGCCCGGAGGGTTTCTGGCAATACCGCTCGTTCCGGCCCGAATTCGAACGTCAGCAGGCTCTGACCTGCATACCCATCTGTCCCGGCGCCTAAAACCCGACAACGATCGTCAGTAGGCTTGTGTCAACCGAGTGCTTGGCTGACGAGCGCATAGGTCTTCGGCTCGGGCGCCATCGCGCGTCCGGCAACCGGAAGCCAAGGGCCACCGAGCGACATGGTCGTCACGATATCGTAGACAGGAAGACCGCAGCGGGAGAGGAAATCGGAAAAGGTCCCGCCCTGCTCGCGTGTGTCGAGGCGCAGGAACGCCCCTGCATGCTCGACCGCATGCGGGCGGACGACGGCGATCGCGTCTGCGTCACTGCGCGCCACAACCGGACCGATGACATGGCCACGCCCGAACCGCCGGCAAAGCGAGAATGCCTCGATCCGGCCGGCGCGGCTCAACACGATGCCCTTGGAATTTGCCAGGAGCCGGGCCAGGAGCAGTTTGCGATCCGTGCCGAAGGCCACGCAATCCAATTCGGCGATCGCTTCCAGATCGCCAGCCTCGACGGCCCGTATCACGGCGCCGGACGGCGGCGCCACATCCGGCGGCAATATCGCTTCGCCATGGCATTGAAAGACGAGCGCCTCCCGAACAAAATTCAGGGACCGATAAAGACGGCGCGCTGCGCGCGTCGCATTCAGCCCGAGGTTGCGCCCAGCGACCTGATTCAGCGCATGGCCCATCAACCATTGACCGGCGCCATTGGTTTGAAGACGCGGCGAGGTGATGACCATACCGACCGTGGCAAATTGCGCGTCATAGGGAAACCACATGGCAGAGCCCAGGATACGGCCGATTTCATCGATCGCCACGATGCCCTGTCCGAACTCCCGCAGGAACTGCCAGTCCTCACCGCGATGCGGCCAGGCGACGGTCATCGAAAGTGCGTGCAACTGGTCAAGGGCAACGCTGTCGATCCCGGCGATATGCGTCTCGAAACTATCGACGAACCTGGATTCGGATATCAGTTCACTCACTCCCGCCCTCCTGCCGCATTTTTCTGGCCAAGTCTGCGCCCGGAAACTTCTCCGCCCAGACTAGAACAGATCGTTCGACACAATTCACTGGTGAAGCCTGCGCAAACACAACAATCGACCAAATCCCGATGCGCTTTCGGCAAGTAACGCCTGCGCCTCCCTCTAGACTCATCGACAAATCCAGCGGCCGGAGTCGTCATTCACTGTGAGAGCCCGGAAATGTCACCTCCCTCAGCCCAGTTGCAAACACCTCTAACATCTCGCTGGGCCGAATTGTCGTTTCCGTCGGCGGCATGGCCGCCGTCTCGGCAAGCAGGGCATGCTTGTGAGGTCACCGATGCAGGCCATTGAAATTCTCGAAAGGCTCGTCGGTTTCCCCTCCGTCGTCGGCACGCCGAACGGCGAGATCGTGGCGTGGATCCGGCACTACCTGCGAAGCCACGGCGCCGTCGTCACGGAGCTTCCCGGCCCGGAGGGCGATCGCTCGAACCTCTTCGCCACAATCGGCTCAAAGGGGGAGCCGGGCTATATCCTCTCAGGCCATATGGACGTGGTCCCCGCCGCCGAAGGCGGTTGGACCAGCGACCCGTTTCGCCTGCGCGCCGAGGCGGACCGCCTCTACGGTCGCGGCGCCACGGATATGAAGGGCTTCCTGGCCGCGGTTCTCGCGGCCGTCCCCGCGCTGGCGGAAACACCGCTTCGCCGCCCCGTCCACCTTGCCTTTTCCTATGACGAGGAGGCCGGCTGCCGCGGCGTGCCGCACATGATCGCCCGCCTGCCGGAGCTCTGTGCAACTCCGCTTGGCGCGATCATCGGCGAGCCGAGCGGCATGCGGGCGATCCGCGCCCACAAGGGCAAGGCCGCCGCCCGGCTGACGGTCAGGGGCCGGTCCGGCCATTCCTCGCGCCCGGACCAGGGACTGAACGCAATCCATGCCATTACCGACGTCCTGGCTTGCGCTCGCGCCGAAGCCGAACGGCTCACGCGCGGCCCGTATGAGCCTGTCTTCGAACCGCCCTACTCCTCGCTTCAGGTCGGCACGCTGAAAGGCGGCCAGGCGGTCAACATCATTCCCGACAGCTGCGAGGCCGAGTTCGAGGCGCGGGCTATTTCCGGCGTCGATCCCGCCGCGTTGCTAGCGCCCCTTCGAACATCGGCCGAGGCGCTGTCGCAGTTCGGCTTTCAGGTTGAATGGCGCGAACTCAGCGCCTATCCGGCGCTTTCACTTGCCGCCGATGCGCCGCTTGCAACTCTGCTCGGCGAACTGACCGGCATCGAGCCGCTCGCTGCCGTCAGCTACGGCACGGAGGCCGGGCTTTTCCAGCGCGCAGGCATCGATGCGATCATCTGCGGCCCCGGCGACATCGGCCGCGCCCACAAGCCGGACGAATTCATCCTCGCCAGCGAACTGCTCGCCTGCCAGGCGATGGTCGAGGCGCTTGGCCGCCGCTGCACCTGATAACATCGGATCAAGGAGCCGACGCCATGACCTTTCTCTTCAATTCCGATGCGAAGCGCGGCGCCATCTTCGCCGAAGCCTTCGCGCGCGAAATGCCCGACATTGCTTTCTCCATGGATCCCAAATCGGTCGAACCGGACGCCGTGCGCTACCTGATCACCTGGACCGTACCGGATGATCTCGCACGCTATCGCAATCTCGAAATCCTGTTTTCGATCGGCGCCGGCATCGACCAGTTCCATATCGATGCGGTGCCTGCTTCGGTGAAGGTGGTGCGCATGGTCGAGGACGGCATTGTCAGGATGATGCAGGAATATGTGACGCTGGCAGTCCTTGCGCTGCATCGCGACCTGCCGGCCTATCTCGACCAGCAGCGGCGCCGGACCTGGCAGACGATCGCTTCTAGGCAGGCCTCGGAACGCCGCATCGGCGTGCTCGGGCTCGGCATGCTTGGCAGCGCCGTGCTCGAACGTTTACAGCCCTTCGGCTTTCCGCTTTCGGGCTGGAGCCGCAACCCGCGCGAGATCGACGGCGTCCGATGCCTGAGCGGCCGGGACGGCCTCGACATTCTGCTTGCAACCACCGACATTCTCGTCTGCCTGCTGCCGCTGACGGACGAGACGCGGGGCCTCCTGAATGCCGAGCTTTTCGCCAGACTGCCGGCCGCTGCCGCACTCGTCCATGTCGGTCGCGGTCCTCAGCTCGATCATCAGGCGCTCGTCGACGCGCTCGACACCGAGCATCTCTCCGGCGCCGTCGTCGACGTTACCGATCCGGAGCCGCTTCCCGCGGATCACGCCTTCTGGAACCATCCGAAGATCCTGCTGACGCCGCACATTGCGAGCGTCACCCAGCCTGAAACAGCCGCGGCTGCCGTGATCGGCAACATCAAGCGGCACCAGGCGGGCGTCGATCCGATCGGTCTGGTCGATCGCAACCGTGGCTACTGAGTTCTCAACCTAGGAAAGCAAAATCATGTCCCTCCTCAAGACGATCGACACCAACCCGACCTTCGCGCCGCGGGAGTCCGGGCCACTCCCAGAACGGCTGATCTCGGGCAATCCGGCCTTCAAGACCTGGGCGCAGGATGTCGCCCGCGGCGAGACGGTTCATAGCGGCGTCTGGGAAGCGACACCCGGCGAGACGCGCTCGATCAAGGGCGAGGCGTTCGAGTTCTGCCATATCCTGTCCGGCCTGATCGAACTCACGCCGGAAGGCGGCGAACCGGTGGTCTACAAGGCCGGCGACAGCTTCGTCATGAAGCCGGGCTTCGTTGGCGTCTGGAAGACGATCGAGACGGTGCGCAAGATCTACGTCACCGTGTCGTGATGCCGACGCCGTAGATTTGACTGCGGCAGCGGCGAAAACGCAATTTTTCGCCGCTGCCGCATCGCCGGTCGACGCATGCTGCTCGCCTTCCCCGGTTAGGCTTGTCTCAGCCCATCCCGAGGACATGCGATGACACTCAGCTTCGATCCGAATACGATTTCCCTGCCCGTCGGACATTTCATCGGCGGCCGGCTGGTTCCGGCCGAAGCCGTCATCGACATGCACCGCCCATCCGACGGCAAGGCCTATGCCGGCTGCCCGCTGGCCGACGAGGCCCTTGTCGACCAGGCCGTCGAAACCGCCAGAGAAGCGTTGAAGACGAGCAATTGGGGTGGTGTACGGCCGCGCGAGCGCACCGTGGTGCTGCAGCGCTGGGCGGACCTGATCGAAGCCGAGGCGGAGACCCTCGCCAGGCTGGAAGCACTTTCCTCGACACGACCCGTCGGTCATCTCGTCGCCGGCGATATCGCCGTCACCGCTGAGCAAATCCGCTTCTTTGCCGAATTCGCCGACAAGGAAGGCGGCGACCTCGTCCCGACTGACGACGCGAATTTCGGCATGATCATGACGGAACCTTATGGCGTCGTCGGCGCCATCACGCCCTGGAATTTTCCCTTGTCCATGGCCGGCTGGAAGCTCGGCCCGGCGCTGGCGGCGGGCAATGCGGTGGTGCTGAAGCCATCGGAAATGACGCCGTTTTCCACACTCTATCTCGCCGAACTTTCGGTGCGAGCCGGCCTGCCGGCCGGTCTCGTCAACATCGTGCTCGGCGACGGCCCGACCACAGGAAACGCGATCACCGGACATCCGGGCATCTCCAAGGTCAGTTTCACCGGCTCGACCGCAGCCGGCGCGGCGATCATGACCAACATCGCCCGCACCGGCGTCAAGCCGATGACGCTGGAACTCGGCGGCAAGAGCCCGCAGCTGGTCTTCGCCGATGCCGATCTCGATCTTGCGGCAGGCGCAATCGCCGGCAGCATTCTCTCCAACGCCGGTCAGGCCTGCGTTTGCGGATCCCGCCTTATCGTCGAGGCGAAGGTGGCGGACGCGCTCGCGGCAGCCCTTGTCGAGAGGCTGGCGGCTATCCGCCCCGGCCCCACCTGGGACGAGGCGACCGATTATTCGCCCGTCATCTCCGAACGACAGATCGCCCGCATGGACGGCATCATCCGTGCCGCGATCGACGACGGCGCCGAGTGCCTCACCGGTGGCCGCCGCCTCGACCGCGAAGGTTATTTCTACGCACCGACCCTGATTTCGGGCGTGACGGCAACATCGCCGGCAGTTCTTGAGGAAATTTTTGGACCGGTCCTGACCATTCAGACCTTCGAGGACGAGGAGGAGGCGCTGAGCCTCGCCGACCATCCGGCCTATGGGCTCGCCGCAGGCCTCTTCACCCGCGATCTCTCGCGTGCCATCCGCGTGACGCGCCGCCTGCAGGCCGGCACCGTCTGGGTCAACCGCTATGGTCGCTCGCGCGACCATATCCTGCCGACCGGCGGCTACAAGCAGTCCGGCATCGGCAAGGATCTCGGCCGCGACGCCTATCTCGCCAACCGCAAGAGCAAGAGTGTGCTCATCAGCCTGTGAGGATCTGCGATGAAAACCTACAAGATCGCCCTTCTGCCCGGAGACGGCATCGGCCGTGACGTGACGGCAGCAGCCTGGGCCGTGCTCGAAAAGGCAGCTCGCCTGAACGGATTTTCTCTTGACGCAACCAGCTATCCCTGGTCCTGCGACTACTATCTGGAGAACGGCAGCATGATGCCCGCCGATGGCATCGAAACGCTCAGATCCTTCGATGCAATCCTGCTCGGCGCCGTCGGCTGGCCTCGCAAAGTGCCGGATTCCGTGTCGCTGCATGGGCTGCTGCTGCCGATCCGCAAGGCCTTCGTGCAATATGCCAATATCCGCCCGCACCGGCTGCTGCCGGGTGTGCAGGGGCCGTTGCGGTCCGATGGCTTCGACATCCTCTGCATTCGTGAAAATACCGAGGGCGAATATTCCGGCGCCGGTGGCCGCGTCCACCAGGGCACCGATAATGAGGTGGCGGTCGAGACCTCGATTTTCACCCGCAAGGGGGTTGAGCGCATTCTGCGCTTCGGCTTTGAGCAAGCGCGTGCGCGCAGCGGCAAGCTTGCCTCGGTGACGAAGTCCAATGCCCAGAAATATTCGATGGTCTTCTGGGACGAGATCACCCAGAGGCTTTCAGCGGAATATCCCGATGTCGAGGTGACCAGCTACCATATCGACGCCATGGCCGCCCGCATGGTCATGGCGCCTGATAGTCTCAACGTCGTGGTCGCCTCCAACCTGTTCGGCGATATCCTGACCGACCTCGGCGCCGCCATCCAGGGCGGGCTCGGTTTTGCCGCCTCCGCCAACATCAATCCCGATCGCTCAGCGCCATCGATGTTCGAACCGGTCCACGGCTCGGCGCCCGATATCGCTGATCTCGGCATCGCCAATCCGATCGCCGCCATCTGGTCGGGCGCGATGATGCTGGAGCATTTGGGAGAAAAGGCTGCTGCCGCAAGGGTGATGGCATCAATCGAAGCGACAACGGCGCGCGGCATCGGCGCAATTCCCGGCAAGGACAAGACCGACGCGATCACGGCATCGGTGCTTTCGGCACTCGGCTGATCAATGGAGAACAGAATGAACGGATTAAGAGATAGCAGTCTGCTTCGCCAGCAGGGGCTGATCGACGGAGAATGGCGCGGGGCTGAAGCTGGGCGCACGATCGAGGTGATCGACCCGGCGACGCAGCATGTGCTGGGCACGGTGCCCGACATGGACGGAGCCGATACGAGGACGGCGATCGCCGCGGCGGAAAAGGCCTTTGGTCCGTGGCGCGCAAAGACCAATGCCGAGCGCGGCGCATTGCTGGAAGCCTGGCATGATCTGATGCTCGACAATATCGAGGATCTGGCGCTGATCCTCACCCGAGAGCAGGGCAAGCCACTGACGGAAGCGCGCGGCGAAATCCGCTATGGCGCCTCGTTCATCAAATGGTTTTCCGAGGAGGCGCGCCGCATCGGCGGGACGACCATTCCCTCGCCGACGGCAGATCGGCGGATCGTCGTTCTGAAGGAGCCCGTCGGCGTGTCGGCGATCATCACGCCGTGGAATTTTCCGAATGCGATGATCACCCGCAAGGTCGGACCGGCGCTCGCCGCAGGCTGCACCGTCGTCGTCAAGCCATCGGACCTCACCCCTTATTCGGCGCTGGCGCTCGGCGTATTGGCGGAGCGCGCCGGCATCCCCAAGGGCGTGATCAATATCGTCACCGGCATGCCGGCCGGCATCGGCGACGAACTGATGGCGAACCAAACCGTCCGCAAGATCTCTTTCACCGGCTCGACCCGCGTCGGCTCGCTGCTGATGCGCGGTGCGGCCGACAGCATCAAGCGGCTCAGCCTCGAACTCGGCGGCAACGCGCCCTTGATCGTCTTCGACGATGCCGATCTCGATCTGGCCGTGGAAGGCGCGATCGCCTCGAAATTCCGCAATGGCGGGCAGACTTGCGTCTGCGCCAACCGGCTTCTCGTCCAGTCCGGCGTCTATGAGGCCTTTGCCGCCAAACTTTCCGCGCGCGTATCGGCCATGAAGGTCGGGGCCGGCACGGATGCCGGCACCGATATCGGGCCGATGATCAACAAGGCAGCGATCGAGAAGATCAAGCGTCATGTCGACGATGCTGTGGAAAAGGGAGCGAGGATCCTCGCCACTGCGGGTTCCGTGCCTGAAGGCGATCAATATGCGGTGCCGATGGTGCTTGGCGGTGCGACGACCGAGATGCAGCTTGCCAGCGAAGAGACCTTCGGGCCTGTTGCCCCGCTTTTCCGTTTCGACCACGAGGAAGAGGCGATCCGCATCGCCAACGCCACGCCCTTCGGGCTTGCGGCCTATTTCTACACCGAGAGCCTGAAACGCTCCTGGCGTGTCGCCGAAGCGCTCGAATTCGGGATGGTCGGCCTGAACACAGGGGCGATCTCGACCGAGGTGGCTCCCTTCGGCGGCGTCAAACAATCCGGTCTTGGCCGGGAGGGCGCGCAATGCGGCATCGAGGAATATCTCGAAATGAAGAGCTTCCACATCGGCGGGCTCGCCTGACTACAGGAAACAAAAGAGCGCCGGGACATCATCCCGGCGCTGGATGCTCGGAGCGACGGTCGATGCTCCTGCTGGAGCAACTCCGACACGTCGTTTTAAGTACTCCGCAGCCTTTGGCGGATGGCTGCAAAATTACGGTGCCTAAACAACATTTCTTTGACGCTGCTTTGACGGCAGGATGCTACGGCCGCTTTGCGAAGTTACGCAGAGGGATTTCAACCGGTTATGCTTCAGTTCGATCATCGTCATAGCATAGATTTACATTTCGCAATCCCGGTTTCCCTTCCCGGTTGCTTGTCAGGAGCCGAAGTTGTGGCAGACTGGCCCCTGGATGCCAGGTTTTCCGGCCGCCAAACGAGCGTATCGGAGGCAGCGGGGGCGGGGCCGGTGGATCGCATGAACAAGGGGCACGATCCGTTTCGGATGTTCCTGCTCGGGCCTTTTGCCCTTGTGGACGCCGGGGGGCGGTCGGTTGCTCCGAAATCCAAAAAGGCACAGGCTCTTCTGGCAATGCTTGCATTGTCCACCCGGGGCTCGCGCTCGAGAATCTGGCTTAGGGACAAGTTATGGAGCGATCGCTCCGATGACCAGGCGGCAGCCAGTCTACGCCAGGCGCTTTTGGACATTCATAAGAGTCTGGGGCCGGCACGCGATCTCTTGATCGCGGATAAGAATACCGTTTGGCTGGATACGGACCGACTCGTGCTCGATACCGACCTGGTGCTTCGGACGGAGCGGTCTCCGGATCAAGTTACCGACGAATTGCTCGAAGGTATCGACATCCGCGATCCCGAATTCGAGGACTGGTTGGCGCTGGAAAGGCAAAACTGGTATCGCCGTCTCGATGAAGGACAAGTCCACGATGTATTCGAGCCGCGACAGCAGCCGAGCCGCGATATCGCCAAACATTCCGCCCTGCTGCCTTTAACAGGCGCCCCGGATACGTCGAGAACAGGCAAACCCGTGGACATCGCCAGCAGCGACCCATATGGGCGGCGGGTCGGCGGTGGCTGGCAATGGATGATGGCTCTTCTGTCCCCCATCGTGGTGGGTGCCGGAGAGGGTGGACAAATTGCTGCGACACGGTTCCAGAACCTCATTGCAAAAGCCATCATCGATGGGCTGGGCTTTGGCGTCACCGACCTCTCCTTTACCTTGCCGGATACTGAAGAGAACGAACAGCAGATCAGCCTTCCCATATGCCTGCAGCTTCGCCTGACGTTTGATGGTGACATGGTGCTGATCGAACTGGCGATGAAGCACCTGATCAACAACCGTATTCATTGGCTGGGCAGTCAGGCAATCAACCGCACGCAGTTCGAGCGGGGCGAGTTCGGCATCGCCGCTGCGCTGATCAGCCAGGCCGTCGATCAGCTGGCCTATTTCCAGGAGATCCAGGCAACCGACAGCCGATTGTCGCAAGACGGTCTCCTGATCGACGCCGTCAATGCGATCTTTCGGCTGTCGCGCGACGACCTCGATAACGCGGAACGGCGCCTGGAAGAACAGATCCATTATCAGCCGCGATCATCGACTTTTGCCTGGCTGTCATTCATTCGGACTTTCCAGGTCGGCCAACGTTTCAACGCGCTGGACGCGCCTCTGATCGAGGAAGCCCAGGCCTATGCACGCAAGGCGCTGGAACTCGATCCGCAGAATTCCGTGTCGCTTGCGCTCGTCGGCCACGTCCATTCGTTCCTGTTCGGCGAATACGACTATGCGGCCAACCTGTTCGAGAAATCGATCCGCCTGAATCCGGCCCTGCCGCTCGGTTGGGACCTCTACGCAATGCTGCACTGCTATGCAGGCCAGCCCGACAAGGCGGTGGCGATGGCGCGTTGGGTACAGGAACTCGGCGTCTACAGCCCGCATAAATATTACTTCGATACGACCAAATGCATTGCGGCAGCGCTTGCAGGCGACCATGCCGCAGCCATAACTGCAGGCGAAGAAGCCTTGCGGGCACGGCCGAACTTCAACAGCCTGCTGCGCTATCTTGCCTCCAGTCATGCCCATTCCAACGATCTCGGCGGCGCGCGGCATTACCTGCAGCGTCTTGAGGCAGTCGAGGGCGGCTTCTCCATCAACGACTTCCGCGGCAGCGGCTATCCGCTGCTCGACACAGGCGGCGGCCAGATCTTGATCGACGGCCTGCTCAAGGCCGGCGCCAAGCTGCGCTGAGCCCCGGACAATTCTTCACATCATCGCGCAAGGAGGCTGCAATGGAAGCGGACACTGCCCACGAATCGCAATCAAAATTAGTTTTATTTCTAAACAGTTATAAATTCAGGATTGAGCCGGATACGGTCCTCCCATGCGAACCCAGGGACGATGCCGCTGCTGATCCTCTCGCCGGTGCGTCGCCGGCAGCACCTGATGCAGCCTCCGAACCTGCGCTTTTCCCCGGCACGGGTGAAGATGCATCGCCTCTGGCAGGGCCTATGATGGCGACGATGGCCGTAGCCTCGGTCCTCACGAGCGTGGCGAATAAGTCGGTGCTCAACAAGGCGTCACTGAACAAAAACAAGAACAAAAATAAGAATAAGAACAAGAACAAGTCGACGATGGACGGCGCCAGCCTCGGCGTGTCGCAGCTTATCCCCTCCTTCGAGCTGCGCAGGCTGCACCAGCAGCCGTCACGCAACGCCTATACCGCGGCGCGGCGCTTCACCTGGGAAATGCTGGATATACTTCCGCCGCCCGGCCCGGATTATACCCGCCTCGAAACGACTGTGCTGCTCTCCATGCAGCGCCGCGACCGCGAGCGTGTGCGGCGCCTGCCCGACATCCAAGTCGAGTCGACGATCTCCGTGGGGGAATTCACCCGCGCATTGCATATCGAGGATCTCGGCGGTTTCGAGCAGACGGAAGGGCTTTTCCAGGCGATCCTGACGGCCTGCGAATATGTCGGACTGATCTACAAGAGCCAGTTCAACCGGCTGCGGCCAAACCAGTTTGAGCCCATGCTGCGGCCGTTGCTGGCCGTGCCGGTCCACGAGTCCTATCCCAGCAACCATTCGTTCCAGTGCTTTTCGATCGCCTTTGCGTTCTCGACGATCCTGCCGGAACATCCGGCCACCGACGAGCTTGCCCGCATCGCCCAGAACGTCGCCGAAAATCGCGAATGGGCCGGCCTGCACTATCCGAGCGACACGCAGGCAGGGCGAGATCTCGCCCGACGCTTCGCTCCCTACCTCCACGACGCGTTCGGTCCTCTGTTCCAGGCCGTACACGACGAATGGGTCTGAATTCTCCAGCTGCTGCTCAACAGGGTTAAAACCATGACGGATCAAACAAAAATGCCTGAGCCCGCGCCGATCAACTACTACTATCTCTGGCACCTGACTGCTCTTGGCGTAGTCGACGCGGAATACGGATCGGCTCCGCCGGCGCCTCCAGCGCCCGATGCGAGCGCCGCACGCGCGCTCCCCGATCCCCTCATCACCGGCACGGTCTGGGATGCTATCGTATCCGCCGGCCCGCTGCGTCCCGCCCGGGTCGCGCTGATCGATGTCGGCGTATCTCCGGATCATCCCAATCTGGCAACCCGGCTTGACCGGGAGGCGTCAATCGATTTGACGACCCATCGCTACGGCGCGCGCGTGCTCGAAATTCTCGATACGACCACGTCCTTTGACCGTGAGGAAAGACATCCCTTCTTTGCCGGGCTCGACATCGCTCCGCTCGGCAATATGGGCCTTTCGAACGACGACCGAGACTATCTTGGTGATCTGGTTGCCGAATACGCCGCGTCGGAGGGTGTCCTCCGGCGGCTCTACAATCCGGAATCGCTGTTTGCGTCGCATGGTACCTGCTGCGCAGGGCTGATCGTCGGCGAACCCGCCGTTGTTGCGGAAGAAGGCACGCCAAGCCTTCCGCCGGAAGGAGCCTTCTACGGGAATGGCGACGAGCTGCGTACGAGCGGCAATCGCAATGTCATCCCCTATTTCGGCGTTGACCCTTTCTCAAGGCTCATCTCGATCAGAACATCCTTCGAAGACGATGTCAGGCAGTTCATTGCGGCCTTCCTTTATGCCTATCTTCAGAAAGCAGACGTAATCGTCTTGCCGCGCGGTCTGCCTGACCCGAAACACAGCATCGTTGATCCGAAGAACGAGCTGAAGGCCGACCTGGAATTATGGAAAAACCAGGATGCCGCCAATCTGTTCACGCGCATTGCCCTTGCTGATCAGGGTGGGCCTGAACTGGAGCCGAAGGCTGCGCAGAAAGGCTCCAATCCGGATCGCCCATGGCATGTCCTCAAACAACTCATCCTCGCCATCAGCCGGCACATCCCGATCGTCTGCGCCGCAGGAAACAGTGGCGAGAGCCAGCTGATCTATCCGGCAAGTCTTGCCGCCGACAACAACGGCGTCATTGCAGTTGGAGCCGTTACCGTCGAAGGTTTCCGTTCGGGCTACAGCAATTACGGCGAAGGATTGACGGTTGTCTCCCCCTCCGACGACGGGGAAGTCTTCAACAGGCATCAGTTGCGCCTCGACCGGCTTTCTCCATTTGCCGCGCAGCACGACTACAGCGCTTTTCGAACGCGGGAATACTGCTATTCGCACTTCTCGCTGCTGACGACCGACCTATCGGGGATTTTCGGCTATGATCATGGCTCCGATCCGTGGTCGGCCGTCGTGCCGTTCGGAACCAATCCCGGCATCGGGGGCGGATACTACACCACCTTCGGGGGCACATCAGGCGCGGCGGCGCAGGTGGGCGGGCTATGTGCCCTGATACAGCGGGCCTACAAAAGCGGCCATAATCCCGGTGACCGCCTCTCGGGGCCTCAAGTGAAATCGATTCTGAAGACCACATCCCGCCTGGACGCCATTGTCGCGCCCGGAACGAGGAAATTGACGGCGGATTGCATGAACGCCGAAAGCGAGGACGCCGTCGAGATGGGCTATTTCTTTGGATCGGGCCTGCCAAATGCGCGGGCAGCGGTACAGGCAGCCCTGGCCATCTGAAGCCCGGGGATGCTTTTCGAGAGATTCCAAGCCTCCTCTATCGAGGGGGCTTTTTCTTTGTTTACGCCCCTTTTTACGGATTTTTAACGCGGTACTGGCGGGCGAATGACGCCCTTGGGCAATAGTGCCTCTCAACGGACGGCGCATACCGTTCCGATACTCGACGAAGCCGGCCCGAACTCCGGCATTCTTGCCTGAGATGCAACCTTGATCCGCCCGAAGACAAACTCACGGAGGCTGCCGATGTCCGCGTCACGCATACAACAGTTGGCAGATGAGGCGCGCCTCCTGCTTAAGCGCAATCCCCTGATGGCAAGTTCCGTCTCCCTGCAGCGCGTGGCAACACGCAACCTTTTGAAGCGACGCTTCCAATATGGCCGCACGCTTGCGGCGGCTTCGAAGCTCGCCGGTTGTTCGGCTGGGGTAGAGGCACTGTCAGGTTATTTCCCCGACCTTGCAGATGGCGGATACACTCGCCTGCCGGACCTTCCGCCAGCGGTTGCCGGACCGGTCGGCGCCGACCCTTACCGTTCATCCGTACTTGCAGCCTGGATGGGTGCGCTCGCGCGCAGTCTGGAATGGCAGGCAGCCCGCCCCGATGTGCAGGTCGTCGGCCGCTATCTGCAGCCGGATCTGATCGCATCGGATCTTGAACTCGAACGTCAGACAGCGTGCCGGCTCTCTTGCGGCATCGGTCTCGTGCACATCGAAAGTCCGGCCCGAAGCCGTATCATGCAAGCCCTCCTCCGCCAATGCATGCCGGACTATCCCCGGCCCGGCTATCCGATCACCGACGATGCGGAATTGGATCGAATCGCCGACCATCTGGAGAAGGCCTTCGCATTGATCGCGGACTTGGACGAGTACGGCCATCATCGTCTGATCGCCGGCCTGCACACGCTTTACGTTGGCGTGCGGCGCGAACCGCAGTGCTCCTTTTCGAGTTCGAACGAATTGCCGGGCAGCGCGCTCATCGTCCTTTCCAGAGAGAGATTGCGCGCCGGCGATCATGCCGCGACAGCGGCCCAACTGCTTCATGAGGCGGGCAATATCCTGCTCGGGTTCTATACGACCTCGGCGGCGGCATCCCTGCCCGGCGAGTTCCAATATGTTTCCCCATACAAGAAGGACTTACAGACGCTCGAGAGCATCCTGCATACGGCCTACACCATTCCCTGGGAGTGCGCCTTGCGCATGGCATGCCTATCCACCGAGGCGGATCCTGAGCGCCGCGCCCGGAAAGCGGCATTCATAATCGCCTATGCCGCGCGGCAAGTCCCGCTTATCGACATCGCTCGGAAAGGTATCG
Source organism: Rhizobium indicum (assembly GCF_005862305.2). Classification (NCBI taxonomy): domain Bacteria; kingdom Pseudomonadati; phylum Pseudomonadota; class Alphaproteobacteria; order Hyphomicrobiales; family Rhizobiaceae; genus Rhizobium; species Rhizobium indicum. The sequence goes on from NZ_CP054022.1 coordinate 615,829, forward strand.
AACGGCTCGGCGGCGATGTCCTCCTCGACCTCCCAGACATCGCCGCCATTCCTTCCTGGAGCAGTCGGATCTTGTTCCTCGTCAGCCAGTTGCTTGCCGAAGAACCCATTGCGCACCGGCAGGCGCATCTTGCCGAGCGCCAGCGAGTTCTCGATCGCCAAGCCTGGGATATCGGACAGATGCTGCTGCGCGGCAAGGAGCCGATCGATCCTCGGATGGGCCGGCGAGAGATCGATGACAGCGGCGACAATGTCAGCCTCTGGTACGACGGCAAATTCCACGTGATTGTGAAGACCCCCGACCATGCGATGGGCGAGGATTACGGTCACTACGCCGCGACGATCCGCGGATTTGCGCCCAGCGAGATGGAGGCGATGTGATGGTCAATGATCGTTCCAAACGATTATCGGCGGCCGCCACCGCGTCCGTCGACTTCCCAAACCTCGTCACCCACAGCCTCGGGCGGGGCGGCCGGGGGGCTCTGTTCACCGGCAATAGTGCCGATTCTGTCGAGGAACAGAGCCCCCATGTTACCCGGTCTGCATTCGTCGTCTCGTTGAAGGCTTCCGAGCCGGCGGAGGACGAATATGACTCCGCCGCAATCGATCACCACGACGCAATCCTGACGCCTCTTCATCGGCAACGCGACATCGCACGGTTTGGCGATATCGACTTCGTCATCATCGGATGCTGCGACTTGGGCTCACAGATCGCCATCCAGCTTGCGGCCCTCGGCGCGCGCCATTTCCTTCTCGTGGATGCGGATCGTATCGATGAGAACAACTTGAACCGTCTCCCATGGGCAAGCGAGGCTGATCTCGGCTGGCTGAAGACGGACAGGCTGGCGACCCATCTGGCCGCGGGTTTCTCGGCCTATGTCTTCGCGCTGCCGGAATTTGCGGAAGGCGCCTCGGCGCTAAGGTTAATCGCAGACTACGCTAATAACCCGTTCTTAATTTTCGCCGGCGACGATTCTCGTCGAGCCCAAGATCTCCTGTCGGCCTGCCGAGCATTGAAAGCCGGCCTCCCGCCGCATCTGCATGTCGGCCGCTCGGCAAACTATTGCATGGCAGGTCCTTTTGTCTTGGTGCATGAGGACGCTTGTTCCGTCTGCCATTGCGCCACCCAGGTTGCAACCGACGGCAGCTTTCGCACCCTGCCGGCCACCGTCGACAACCCATTGGTCGCCGACCTTGCGGTGTCGCAGATCGCCCAAAACTGCCTTTCGAGACACTCGGTCGCCCGGGGACGCCAATGGATATTGGACCTCAAAGGCGATCAAGCCGAGCTGCACTCTCTTAAAACACCCCGAATGTAAGGTATGTCCATGATCGCGCTATTTTCCTCGGAATATTGTTGCTCCGTTGGCGCAACTGCCGGAAAGAACGATGAGCTGACGATAACCGAAGCTCTTCGTGATCCACTGATCGCCATGGTGATGCGCGCGGATGGCGTGACCTCCGAAGAATTCAAGCGACTCCTTGAGGCGGCAGCCCGCGAGCTAAAAGCCAATCTAGCGAACTCCTCCTTCCCACCAACCGGAGGATAGGCACGTGATTGTCGAGATGACGCGGAAGATGGTTGACGAGCATGTGCGGCCAATCTCGGTCCGAACCATGGCCCGGCATTGGCACTGGCCGTCCCGCGGAGTTCAGGGGCAATGAGATTCGATATGGTGAGAAAGTTCCCAACGATAATTCTTGTTTTTGCCGAAGGGAAAGATCGCAAGGTGATCCGTACCGCTCACGAGGCTGCCCAACTGTTGCTGAAGGAATGGCCCACCGACGATGGTGAGGAATTCCTCACGGCGGTGAGAATCTGTTTGGAGGTCCTTACCGGAGAGAGCGAACCCGAGCAATTGCATGAGGCAATCGTCCGCGCCGCATATGAAGCGGGTATTGCAGCGATCACGACTGATAACCGCCTTGGGATTCTCAGGATCTATCCAGTCAGCGAGGCCAGATAGTTGAACTCCGCGCAGGTGCTCATCTCAATCCTGCCCCCATCGAGCCGTTTCGGCTGCAATCGGACTGATCCGGTCCGTTACTGGAAGCGATCGAGGGTCTTGTAATAGAGCCCGACGAGCGGCAGGAACCACGGCTTTCCGAAATGGCCGGGAACGGCCGGCCATTCGAGCCCCTTGATCGGATTACGGTCGGCCTTGCCGAGGATGGCGTCGGCCATGATCATGCCGAGATGGGTGGAGAGCTGGGCGCCGTGGCCGGAATAACCCATGGCATACCAGACACCATCGACATAGCCGGCACGCGGATAGCGGTCCTTCGTCATGTCGACGAGCCCGCCCCAGCAATAGTCGATCTCGACGCCGGCAAGCTGCGGGAAGATTTCAGCCAGGCTGGCGCGGAGAATGTCGCCGCTCCTTGCGTCCGAGCGCTGATCCGATTTGGCGGAAAACCGGGCGCGACCGCCGAAAATCAGCCGCTTGTCGGGCGACAGCCGGAAATAGTTGCCGATGTTCATCGACGTGACACAGGTGCGGTTGCCCGGCATCGCAGCGGCGATTTCGGCGTCGGTCAGCGGACGGGTCGCGATCAGAAAGCTGCCGACGGAAATGATCCGGCGGCGGAAATAATTAAACAGCGACGGCGTATAGGCGCCTGTCGCGACCAGGACGTGATCTGCGGTGACGGTGCCGCGTGCGGTCTCAAGGCTGTGGCGACCGTTGCCCTGCCGGTGCGCGGTCACGGAGGCCTTTTCGAAGATGGCGGCACCGTGACGAGTGGCCGCAGTGGCGAGCCCCGCGACATAGCGGCCCATATGCATCATCGCGCTCTTCTTCGAGAGCATGGCGCCATGGAAGGGCGAGCCGACCTCGCTTTTCAGGTCACTCGCCGTCAGAAGCGCCGTGTCCGGATCGACCTCTCTGTGAACAGCCTCGAAATTGTGGGCGATGGCATCGAAATGCTGCGGCTTGGAAGCGAGCTTCAGCTTGCCGGCGCGGCGGAAATTGCAGTCGATTCCCTCTTCGGCAATGATCGCCTCGATCGTGTCGATGGAATCGTCGAACGCCTTGTAGAGGGCGACGGCCCGCTCCACGCCGAGTGCTGATTTGGCGGACAGGAAACTGTGGGCGAGCCCGTTGTTGAGGTGGCCGCCATTGCGCCCCGATGCCCCCCAGCCGACCCTTTCGGCTTCCAGCACGACGACCTTGACGCCCGTTTTCGCAAGCTGGCGCGCAGCGGCAAGCCCGGTGAAGCCGGCGCCGATGACGGCGACGTCATAATGTCCTTCGACGGGGCCCTGAGCGCCGCCGGCAAAGGGCTGGGCGGTGTTGTGCCAGTAGGATTCGAATTGCATCCGCGCGTCTCCGTCAGAGCCCGACGACGCCAGGCAGGCCCGAGATGTCAGGAATTTCGACATAGCCGTAATAGGGGTTGGCCGGCTCGTGGCCACGATTGACCCAAACCTTGTTCTTGATGCCGAGATCGTGGGCCGACATCAGGTCGTAGCGGAAGGAGGACGAGCAATGCAGCACGTCTTCCGGCCCGCAGCCCAGCATATCGAGCATATATTCAAAGCCCTTGAAGCGTGGCTTATAAGACTGAGCCTGCTCGGCGGTATAGACCGCATGGAAGGGCGCGCCCAGTTTTTCGACGTTCGACATGATCTGCGAATTCATGGCGTTGGAGAGGATGACCAAAGGGATTTCCTTGGCGACCTTGGCGAGACCGGCCGGAACGTCCGAATGCGGCCCCCAGGTCGGAACCCGCTCATAGATCATCCGGGCGGCTTCGTCGCGAAATGTCACGCCGTTGCGCTTGCATGTCCGCTCGAGCGAATTGTGTACGACCTCGGCATAGGGTTTCCAGTCGCCCAGGATCTCGTCGAGCCGATAGGCGGCGAAATTCTTGATGAACTCCGCCATACGTGGCTCGCCGAGCTCTTCGCCGTAGAGGTCGCGCGCCGCTTCCGCCATCTGAAAGTTGGTCAGCGTGCCGTAGCAGTCGAAGGTGATGTATTTCGGACGGAACGTCGTCATCTGCGTATCCTTGAGCGATCGGAACTGGGGACGTGTCACAATCATAGGCACCGCTTCACCCACAGCTCGCCTGAATTGCCGCCATCGGAAGCAGAATCTATCGTATCGAAAGCAGGGTTTGGCAGAAGGTTGCGCGCCTGCCCGCGGTCAACGGCCGGCGGAGTGACTCATTCAATCGCCGTCGTGATCATGATCGTGATGCGACGGGAGGTCGAGGCCGAAGGTGTTGACGAGATCGGCCACCTGCGCCGGGCTGAGGAAACGGGGATTGAGGTTGCGCAACAGCAGATAGAGCTTCGCCGTTTCCTCCAGTTCCTCGGTCGCAAAGACCGCAGCCTCCAGGCTGTCGCCGGCGACAACAGGTCCGTGATTGGCCAGAAGCACTGACGAATATTTGCCCGCCAGTCCGCGGATCGCGTCAACCACCGCCGGATCGCCGGGACGATAATAGGGCACCAGCGCGGTTTCGCCGGCGCGCATCAGATAATATGGCGTCATCGGCGGCAGGGCGGCGCGCGGATCGATCTCCGGCAGCATGGTCAGTGCCACCGCGTGGGTAGAGTGAAGATGGACGATTGCGCGGGCGCTGCCGCGCGTATCGTAAAGGGCAGTGTGCAGCGGAATTTCCTTGGTCGGCTTGTCGCCGGACAGGAGCCGGCCTTCGGCATCGAGCCTGGAGATCCGTGCCGGGTCGAGAAAGCCGAGCGACGCGTTGGTCGGCGTGACCAGCCAGCCGCCATCCTCCAGCCGTAACGATATGTTGCCCGACGAACCGGGCGTCAGCCCGCGTTCGAACAGCGAGCGGCCGTATCGGCAGATTTCCTCACGCAGGCGCGCGTCGGACATGACAGTTCCTCCGATATTAGGCGGTAGCCCCTTCGATCAATTCAAAGCCGAGATCGACGGCCTGTGGCGGCGCATTGGTGACGACCAGTTGCGCGGCGATCTCCCCGGTCGCGACGCGCGGCGTTCGGATGGTCGACAACGGCTGCGGTGTTGCCCGGCCGATATCGAGGCCGTTATAGCCGAAAATGGCGAGCTTCGAGGGGATCGCGATTCCCTTAGCCAGACAGTGAAAATAGCCGCCCAGCGCCATGTCGTCATTGGAGAAATAAACCGCATCGAGATCGGTCGTCCGGGCAAGCAGCCGCTCCAGCCCCAGCCTGCCATTTTCCACGGACGAAGCGCCTGGGAGAATCTCGCGGGCGACGAGCGGGGCGTCATGCGCAGCGAGCGTTTCGCAAAAGCTGGAAAACCGCTTGCCGGCACGGGTATCGCGGTTCAGGTCGTGGCCGACATAGCCGATCCGGCGATAGCCCCGCTTCAGCAGGAATGCAGCGCTCTCCCGCCCGGCCGCGCGGTTCGAGAAACCGACCGCGATATCGAGAGCATCGCCGTCCAGATCGAGCAGTTCGACGACCCGGCACCCGCTGGCGCGCAGCATCTTCACCGTGCCCTCGGTATGCTCGCATCCCGCCAGCATGACCGCCGCCGGCCGCCAGGCAAGCATCGCGGCGGCGAGCGCTTCCTCCTTGCCCGGATCATAGTCCGTCACGGAGAAGACCGCCTGATACCGGTTCTCCTCCAGAACGGCACTGGCGCCGCGCAGCACATCGGGAAAGACGATGTTGGACAGCGAGGGAATGACGAAGGCCACAAGACGCGAACCGGTGGAGGCCAGCGTTCCCGCAATCCGGTTCGGCACATAGCCCAGCCGCTCGACGGCAGCCATCACCCGCTCGCGCGTCTTGCCGGAAAACGAACCGTGGTTGCGCAGTACGCGCGACACCGTGCTCTCGCCAACACCGGCCGCTTCCGCGACCTCGGCAAGCGTCACCGTCGCCTGATGTTTGAATTCCATCGTTACGTTTGAACCCGACTGTTGAGGTGGTTGCCCGGCCTGCCGGCCCGATGACCACCGCTCTGCCCCCATTTTTCACCGCTACCGTCAAGAAGCAAGGTTTTTTTGGCAGCGCTACCAATTTACCGTTGGCAGCGCTGCCAAAATGGGTTAATGAGAATGGCAGCGCTGCCAAAAAAAATGGCATGGCGTGCCGCGGTAGGATCTCAAGGAGACCGCGGCAACAATCGGAGGAGAAAATCATGACGCTGCAGACGCAGGCGCCAGTTGTTGGCGTACATCCCGCCCAGACGCTCGAAGACCGTGCCTATGGCAAGGTATTCTGGCGCATCGTACCCTTTTTGATGCTGTGCTACGTGGTCGCCTATCTCGACCGCGTCAATGTCGGCTTCGCCAAGCTGCAGATGTCGAGCGAGCTCGGCCTCTCGGAAGCCGCCTATGGCGTCGGCGCAGGCATTTTCTTCATCGGCTATTTTCTGTTTGAAGTGCCGAGCAACATCATCATGAACAAGGTTGGCGCGCGGGTGTGGATCGCCCGCATCATGCTTACCTGGGGCGTCATTTCCGCCGCCTTCATGTTCACCTCCTCGGAAACCGTCTTCTATGTCCTGCGTTTCCTGCTGGGCGTTGCCGAAGCCGGATTTTTTCCCGGCATCATTCTCTATCTGACCGCGTGGTATCCGGCTCATCGCCGCGCCAGGATCATCACAACCTTCATGTCGGCGATCCCGATATCCGCCATTTTCGGCAATCCGCTTTCGGGTCTCCTGATGGACAGTTTCCACGGCACGCACGGACTTTCCGGCTGGCAGTGGATGTTCCTGATCGAAGCCATTCCGGCTATTCTTTTCGGCGTTGCGACGTTCTTCTACCTTGATGACACGATCCAGGGCGCGAAATGGCTGAGCGATGAGGAAAAACGCGTGCTGACGGCCAATATCGAGGCGGAGAACCGGGCCAAGACAGCAAGCCCGCACAGCATCGGCGCAACGCTGACCGACCGCCGCGTCTGGCTGATGTGCCTGATCTATTTCTGCTTCGTGCTCGGGCAATATGGCCTGAATTTCTGGATGCCGACCATCGTCAAGGCCTCGGGCGTCAACGGAAACCTCAATATCGGCCTGATTTCTGCAATCCCCTATATCTGCACATTCGTCGTGATGCTGGCGCTCGGACGTTCCGCCGACAGGCTGCGCGAACGCCGCTGGCACCTCGTCGTCCCGGCCTTCATCGCCGCCGGTGGTTTCGTCGCGGCGACGATGGCGACGAGCACGACGGTCTCGATTGTCTGCCTCTCGCTGGCTGCCGCCGGCGCCATCAGTTGCGCGCCGCTGTTCTGGTCGCTTCCGACGGCTTTTCTCGCCGGCACGGGCGCTGCGGCCGGCATTGCCTGGATCAACTCGGTCGGTAATCTCGCCGGGTTTCTCGGGCCGTTTCTGGTAGGCTATCTCAAAGACTTCACCGGCACCAACAGCGCCGGCATGTATCTGCTGGCGGCTGCGTTAATCATTGGTTCGCTGGCCGTGTTGACGGTTCCTGCGAAAAGCGTCAATCGCTGAGCTACAGCTCCTCCGGGATAATACCCGGAGGGGCGCAGACCTTTCCTCACAAGACTGGAGAAGCTCCTCATGTCACCGCTTGCTGAAAACTCAGGTCCCGGCATTATCGCGGCCGTCATCGGTCTTGGTTCCATGGGGCTTGGAATGGCCCAGTCGATGAAGCGCGCAGGTCTCGATGTCGTTGGATATGACATCACGCCGGCGGCAGTGGACCGCTTCGTCGCCGAGGGCGGACGTGGCGCGGCGACCCCAGCCGCTGCGGCAAAGGATGCCGACATCGTCGTCTCCGTGGTCGTCAACGGCGCGCAGACCGAGGCCGTGCTGTTCGGGCCTCAAGGCGTCGCAAATGCGATGAAGCCCGGCGCCGTCTTCGTCTCGTCGGCCACCATGGATCCCGCCGTCGCGCGCGATCTGGCCGGGCGGGTGGAGGCTCTCGGCCTGCATTACCTCGACGCGCCGATTTCGGGCGGTGCGGCCAAGGCGGCGCGTGGCGAACTGACGATCATGGCATCCGGCTCCGGACAGGCCTTCGATACGGCGCGCCCGGGTCTCGACGCCATGGCCGCCAAGGTCTACGAGCTCGGCGACGAGGCCGGAAAAGGCGCGGCCTTCAAGATGATCAACCAGCTTCTCGCCGGTGTGCACATCGCGGCCGCCTGTGAGGCCATAACCTTTGCCGCCAAGCAGGGCCTCGACCTCGACAAGGTCTATGAGGTGATCACGGCATCGGCCGGCAATTCCTGGATGTTCGAAAACCGCGTGCCGCATGTGCTGGCCGGAGACTATACTCCGCTCAGCAGCATCGAGATTTTCGTCAAGGATCTCGGTATCGTCCAGGACATGGCCCGCTCCGAGCGTTATCCCGTACCGCTCGCGGCAGCAGCCCTGCAGATGTATCTGGCCGCCTCCGGGGCGGGCATGGGCCGTGACGACGATTCCTCGCTGGCGCGGCTCTATGCCAAGCTTTCCGGCGCTGAATTGCCCAGCTCCACCAAAGAGCCGCAGAGCCTGTAAAAGGAACGCTAGATATGCCGGTTTTCGCCGCCAACCTGACGATGATGTTCAACGAATGGGCGTTCCTCGACCGCTTCGACGCCGCAGCCGATGCCGGCTTTGCCGCCGTCGAATACCTCTTTCCCTATGAAGCCACGCCCGAGGCAATCGCCGAACGGCTTGCCCGCAACAATCTGCAGCAGGCCTTGTTCAACCTGCCGCCGGGCGACTGGGTAGCAGGCGAACGTGGCATCGCCGCTCTTCCCGGACGGTTCGATGCGCTGAAAGCGGATGTCGAGCGGGCACTGGACTATGCGGCGGCAACGGGCGTCAGACGGTTGCACTTGATGGCAGGCATCGCCGACCTTCATGACGAAGACGCCGCCTCCTCTTATCGGCGCTCCGTCACCTATGCTGCCGGGCGGCTTGCGGAAAAGGGCATCGATCTCCTGCTCGAGCCGATCAACGGCCGAAACATGCCTGGATATTTCCTCAACGACTTCGGCGCCGCCGAACGGCTGATCGCCGAATGCGGTCTGCCGAACCTGAAGCTCCAGTTCGACATCTATCACCGCCAGATCATCCATGGCGACGTCACCATGGCGTTGCGACGCCTGCTGCCGATTGCCGGCCATATCCAGATCGCCAGCGTGCCGTCCCGCAACGAGCCGGATGGGGAGGAGCTGAACTATCCCTATCTGTTCGGCGAAATCGATCGCCTTGGTTACGACGGTTTCGTCGGCTGCGAATACATCCCGCGCGGCCACACACTGGACGGTCTTGGCTGGTTCAAACCTTTTGTACGGAGCTAGACGATGGCTATTTTGCTCGGATCAATCGCCGACGACTATACGGGCGCCTCCGACCTCGCCAACACGCTGACGAAGAACGGTCTGCGCACGGTGCAGACGGTCGGCATCCCCGACCCGTCGCTGGCACTACCGGATGTCGACGCTGTGGTCGTTTCTCTGAAGATCCGCTCCGTCCCGGCCTCGGACGCCGTGGCGGCGGCGGCGAGCGCCGAGCGATGGCTGCGTCAGCGGGGCGCCGGCCATGTGCTTTACAAGATCTGCTCGACCTTCGATTCCACCGATGCCGGCAATATCGGTCCGGTCACCGAGGCCTTGAGCGATGCTGCCGGCGGCGGCATCGTACTGGTAACGCCCGCCTTTCCGGAAACGGGACGCACCGTCTATCTTGGCCATCTGTTCGTTGGCGGACAGCCGCTGAACGAAAGCCCGCTCAAGGACCACCCCCTCAATCCGATGCATGACGCCAATCTCGTTCGGGTGCTCACCCGACAATCGCGCAACGCTGTCGGACTAATCGATCTGACGACCATCGCGGCCGGACCCGGCGCCGTCAAAATGAGGCTCGATGCCTTTCGCACCGCAGGCGTCACTGCTGTTATCGCCGATGCGATTTTCGAACGGGATCTTGAAACGCTCGGCGAGGTCGCTCTCGAGACGCCGGTGTCCACCGGTGCGTCCGGCCTCGGCCTCGGCCTTGCCCGTGCGCTCGTCCGCTCCGGCCGGATATCCTCCGGCGGCGCAACGACGGCGGACGCCATTCGCCCGGTGGGCGGGCTTTCAGCGATCGTTGCCGGCAGTTGTTCCAAGGCGACACTCCATCAACTCGACATCGCCGAACGATCGATGCCCGTCCTGCGGCTCGAACCGGAGCGGCTGCTTGCCGGTCCCGATGAGATCGCCGCGGCAATTTCCTGGGCCGGAGACCGCATCTCCGCCGGCCCCGTCGTGGTCGCCGCGAGTGCTTCGCCTGAAACCGTGTCCCGGCTGCAATCGATCTATGGACGAGAGGCCTCCGGCCATGCGATCGAGACCGCGACGTCGATCATTACAGCCGAACTGGTGGAGAGAGGCGTGCGGCGCCTTGTGGTCGCCGGCGGCGAAACCTCGGGCGCGGCAGTCGACAGGCTCGCTATTCCGGCATTTCTGATCGGCCCCGAGATTGCGCCCGGCGTGCCGGTGCTGCGCACGGTCGGCAATGCGCAGGGCGACATGCTTCTGGCGTTGAAATCAGGAAACTTCGGAGGCGAAGATTTCTTTACGGCAGCGCTGGCGATGATGCACTGACAGGACCTGGGTGGGATGGATATCGATCGCTTCTAGCATAAGATGCGGCGGCCGATGATGGCAAAGCCATAAGATACTGCTTGAACCATGGCCTTCAGACGATCTGCCCGCCGGCGCTCCGGCAGACTGGCGGGCACGACATGAAGGACGCCCCCATGCAAGCAAGTCAGATCGAAATCGTCCCGTTCGGCCCCGACCATCTGGAAGCCGCCGTCGCGCTCTCCCGGCAGGCGGGCTGGCCGCATCGGACGGAAGATTGGCAGCTTGCGCTCGCTTTGAGCGAAGGGATGGTTGCGGTCGAGGATGGCAGGGTCGTCGGCACAGTACTCGTCACGCCGTACAAGGGCGATTGTGCGACCATCAATATGGTCATCGTCGACGAGACGATGCGCGGCAGGGGTCTCGGCCGCAAGCTAATGGACGCCGCATTGCTGGCCGCCGGAGACCGGCCGCTGAGGCTGGTGGCGACGACGGCAGGCCTGCCGCTCTACCAGAAGCTTGGCTTCCACGAGACGGGAACCGTGGCGCAACATCAGGGCCTTGCCGGAGACATCGCCGCGCCGGCGGAAACGCAAGCCGCCACCGACGCCGACCTCCCTGCCATCGCGGCACTCGACCGCCTTGCCTTCGGCGCCGACCGCGAAGGGCTGCTCTCTTATTTGGCCGGGATCGGCGCATTCGCCGTCCTTCGCCGAGACGGCCACGTTTCGGGCTTCGCTTGCCTGCGCCCCTTCGGCCGCGGCGAAGTGATCGGGCCCGTGGTGGCCGCCGACGTCGGCGAGGCCCGAAAACTCATCGAACATTTCATCGCCAGACGGCCCGGACGGTTCCTCAGGGTCGACACCACGGCCGAGACCGGGCTTTCGCCATGGCTCGCCGAACACGGGCTCGCCCATGTCGGCGGCGGAATCACGATGAAAAAGCCCCTCGTCCATCACGCCGCCGACCCGGCCGTCACCACCTTTGCCCTCGCCAGCCAGGCACTCGGCTGATCCGGAGATCTCCATGTACAGCAATTCTCTCATCGAACTCGATCGCGCCCACCTCATCCATCCGGTCGCCTCCTATCGCGGCCACGAAAAGCTCGGCGTGCGCGTGCTGGCCTCGGCCAAGGGCGCGACAGTCACCGACGCCTCCGGCAAGCAGCTGATCGACGGCTTCGCCGGCCTCTGGTGCGTCAATGCCGGTTACGGCCACGAGAGCATCGTCGAAGCGGCGGCCCGGCAGATGCGCGAGCTTCCCTATGCGACGGCCTATTTCGGCCTCGGCTCAGAGCCCGCGATCCGGCTTGCCGGCGAACTCGCCGACCGCGCACCGGGCGATCTCAACCACGTCTATTTCACGCTCGGCGGCTCCGATGCGGTGGACAGCACGATCCGCTTCACCCGCTATTATTGGCATGCCCGTGGACAGCCTCAGCGCGATCAGTTCATCTCCGTCGAACAGGGCTATCATGGTTCCTCGACGGTCGGCGCGGGTCTGACCGCGCTACCTGCCTTCCATGCCGGCTTCGGCGTTCCATTCGATTGGCAGCATAAGATCCCGTCTCACTATGCCTATCGCAACCCGGTGGGCGACAATCCGCAGGCGATCATCGACGCCTCGCTTGCGGCGCTGAAAAGCAAGGTCGAGGCGATCGGTCCGGAACGCGTTGCCGCCTTCTATGTCGAGCCGATCCAGGGCTCGGGCGGCGTTCTGGTGCCGCCGAAAGGCTGGATGAAAGCCATGCGCGAATTCTGCCGCGCGCACGACATCCTTTTCGTGGCGGACGAAGTGATCACCGGCTTTGGCCGCACCGGCCCGCTTTTTGCCTGCAGCGAGGATGAGGTCGTGCCCGACTTCATGACGACCGCCAAGGGCCTCACCTCGGGTTACGTCCCCATGGGCGCCGTCTTGATGGCCGATCACGTCTATCAAACGATTGCCGAGGGCGCGGGTGCTGCTGCCGTCGGCCATGGCTATACCTATTCGGCCCATCCCGTTAGCGCCGCGGTCGGCCTGGAAGTCCTGAAGCTTTATGAAAACGGTCTTCTCGAAAACGGCGTCAGAGCCGGTGCGCGGCTGATGCATGGCCTGGAATCGCTGAGGGATCATCCGCTCGTCGGCGATGTCCGCGGCCGCGGCATGCTCGCCGCCGTCGAGCTCGTGGTCGACAAGGTGAACAAAACGCCGTTGCCGGCATCTGCCGAACCCGCCCGCCGCATCTTCGATCGCGCATGGGAAAACGGCCTCGTCATCCGCGCCTTCGGCAATGGTGTGCTCGGCTATGCGCCGCCGCTCTGCTGCACCGAAACGGAGATAGACGCGATCGTCGAGCGCACCCGCACTACGCTGGACGAGACGTTGGAGGACCCGGATGTGCGTCGGGCGCTGCAGGCCTGAGAATATCGGGAAACGGTCAGATTCGGTATTTTGTGCCGCCTCATGGTGTCTATTCGGCGAATCCGGCGCAGTGCAGGTGACAAACTGAAGTCAACGAAAGGCCTGGATCCCGGCAGATGCGGGCCTTCCCATACAAGAGCGGGACAATGACCCCGCCAGCGGAACAGAATTTTCTTCTTCGAGAAGCCGAGCTCCCAACGGAGCCGAACACTGGGGAATTCACGTGAGCAAGAGCCTTTCGGAATTCAAATACATGACCTTCGACGTCGTCGGCACGCTTATCGACTTCGAGGGCGGCCTCAAGACCTGCCTCGCCGAGATCGCGGCCGAGGCGGGGACTGAAATCGACGGCGAGCAGGCGCTCGGCCTCTATCGGGCAGCTCGCTATTCCGAGCATGCCGATCTCTTTCCGGACGACCTCGTGCGCGTATACCTGGCGATCGCGCCGAAGCTCGGCCTGCCCACTGAGCAAAAATATGGCGAACGCCTGCGGGATTCGGCGAAGAGCTGGAAGGGTTTTGCAGACAGCGCCGCGGCGCTGGCAAGTCTTGCGAAGGATTACCGTCTCGTTGCGATGACCAACGCCCGCCGCTGGGCCTTCGATTTCTTCGAGAAGGAACTCGGCAATCCCTTCTATGCCGCCTTCACCGCGGATGATACCGGGACCGAGAAACCCGATCCCGCATTCTTCGAGAAAGTATTCGACTACGTCGTCTCGCAAGGACATTCGAAGGACGACATCCTGCATGTCGCCCAGAGCCAGTACCACGATATCGGGATTTCCAGGAAACTCGGGCTGACCAATTGCTGGATCGAGCGGCGACATGCCGAGAAGGGTTATGGCGGTACGATCGAGCCGGCCGAATTCACCAAACCCGATTACCATTTCACCTCCATGGCCGGCCTTGCCGATGCCGTGGCCGCTGCGCGCGCCTGACTTTGAAAGCAGATCGGGCTTGCCCGCAACGGGCAGCCCGCCACACAAGAAAAGGGGAATGAGATGAACGACAAGATCACCAATTGGACCACATCGGACGATGCCAAGATCGAAAGCGCCATCCGTCGTGGCGCCACCCGTCGCGAATTGCTGCATATGATGCTTGCGGGCGGCGTGGCCATATCAGCCGGCGGGCTCGTGCTTGGCCGTGCCGGCAAGGCGCTCGCCGCCACGCCCGTTTCCGGCGGCTCGCTCAAGGCGGCCGGCTGGTCGTCCTCGACGGCCGATACGCTCGACCCCGCCAAGGCATCGCTCTCCACCGACTATGTCCGTTGCTGCTCCTTCTATAACCGCCTCACCTTCCTCGACAAATCAGGCACGCCGCAGATGGAGCTTGCCGAGGCGATCGAATCCAAGGATGCGAAAACCTGGACGGTCAAGCTGAAGAAGGGCGTCACCTTCCACGACGGCAAGCCGCTGACGGCCGATGACGTGGTCTTCTCGCTGAAGCGCCATCTCGACCCGTCCGTCGGCTCGAAGGTCGCCAAGATCGCCGCCCAGATGACCGGCTTCAAGGCGGTCGACAAACAGACCGTCGAGATCACGCTGGCCAGCCCGAATGCCGACCTGCCGACCATCCTGTCGATGCATCACTTCATGATCGTCGCCGACGGCACCACCGATTTCACCAAAGCCAACGGCACCGGCGCTTTCGTCAAGGAAGTCTTCGAACCAGGCGTTCGCTCGGTCGGGATCAAGAACAAGAACTACTGGAAATCCGGCCTGAACGTCGATTCTTTCGAATATTTCGCGATCAGCGACGACAATGCTCGTGTAAACGCACTGCTTGCGGGCGACATCCATCTCGCAGCCACGATCAATCCGCGCTCGATGCGCCTCGTCGAGGCCCAGGGCGACGGCTTCACCTTGTCGAAGACGACGTCCGGCAACTATACCAATCTCAACATGCGACTGGATATGGAGCCCGGCAACAAGCGAGACTTCATCGAGGGCATGAAGTATCTCGTCAACCGCGAACAGATCGTCAAATCGGCGCTGCGCGGTCTCGGTGAAGTCGGCAACGATCAACCCGTTTCGCCGGCGAACTTCTATCATGACGCAGAGCTGAAAGCGCGAGCCTTTGATCCTGAGAAGGCGAAGTTCCACTTCGACAAGGCCGGCGTGCTTGGCCAATCCATCCCGATCATCGCTTCCGATGCGGCGAGCTCGTCGATCGACATGGCCATGATCATCCAGGCGGCGGGTGCCGAAATCGGCATGAAGCTCGATGTGCAGCGAGTGCCATCTGATGGTTACTGGGACAATTACTGGCTCAAGGCGCCGATCCACTTCGGCAATATCAACCCGCGGCCGACCCCTGATATCCTCTTCTCCCTGCTCTACACCTCGGACGCTCCGTGGAACGAAAGCCACTACAAGTCGGAGAAGTTCGACAAGATGCTGATCGAGGCGCGCGGCTCTCTCGATCAAGAGAAGCGCAAGACGATCTATAACGAGATGCAGGGCATGGTCGCCCAGGAAGCTGGTACAATCATTCCGGCCTATATCTCGAACGTCGATGCCACGACCGCCAAGCTCAAGGGCCTGGAAGCCAACCCGCTAGGCGGCCAGATGGGATACGCTTTCGCGGAATATGTCTGGCTTGAAGCCTGATTAAGCAAAGGAGACTGGGGCTGCAGCCGCGCCCCAGTTCCTCCATCTGCATTGATGGAACTCAACTCGAACGCAAAGGGAAGACGCCCGTGAACCGCCAGGTCTTATCCCTTGTACTGAGCAGATTGTTCGTCGCCGTGATCACCCTGGTGATCGTCTCCTTCGCCGTCTTCTTCGCGACAACGCTGTTGCCTGGAGATACGGCGACGATCCTGCTCGGCCAAGCCGCCACGCCGGAAGCCGTCGAAGGCCTGCGCAAGGCCATGCATCTCGACGAACCGGCGCTCTTTCGTTTCCTGCGCTGGTTAGTCGGGCTACTGCAAGGCGACCTCGGCACGTCCTATGCCAACGAAATGCCGATTGCCGCTCTCATCGCCGGCCGCTTTGTCAATACGTTGAAACTTGCCGGCGTCACCGCGCTGTTCTCGGTGCCGATTGCGCTGACGCTCGGGATCACCGCAGCGATGCTGCGCGGCACCCTTTACGATCGTATCGTCACGGTAATCACCATCGGCGTCATCTCCGTGCCGGAGTTCATGGTCGCGACCTCAGCAGCGCTCATCTTCGCCGTCTATCTGAAATGGCTGCCGGCACTTTCTTTCGCCAATGAGGTCCACAGTCTGACCGATCTGTTGCGCGTCTATGCTATGCCGGTGATCACCCTCACCTTCGTCGTCTCGGCCCAGATGATCCGCATGACGCGGGCGGCTGTCATCGAGACGCTCAATACACCCTATGTCGAGATGGCATTGCTCAAGGGCGCCTCCCGGCCGCGCATCGTCTTTCGCCATGCACTGCCCAATGCGCTGGGTCCGATCGTCAATGCCGTTGCGCTTTCGCTGTCCTATCTGCTCGGAGGCGTCATCATCGTCGAGACCATTTTCAACTATCCCGGTATCGCCAAGCTGATGCTGGATGCCGTCGCCACCCGCGACCTGCCGCTGATCCAGAGCTGCGCGATGATTTTCTGCCTGGGCTATCTGCTGCTGATCACCATCGCCGATATCATCGCCATCCTTTCCAATCCGAGGCTCCGATGACCATGACCAGTTCCGAAACCACCTCCGGCCGGCTGTCGGGAACCCGGTTTGGCTATCGCTTCAACATCGTCGGCGCGATCGGCTTCACTGTGATCCTCTTATGGGCGCTCGTCGCGATCTTCGCGCCATGGATCATCCCCTACCCCGTCGGCGAGATCATCGATCTCGACTATTTCGGCCCGATGAGCCGGGAACTCTGGCTCGGCTCCGATTATCTCGGCCGCGACATGCTCTCAAGGATTCTGATGGGCGCACGCTACACGGTCGGTATCTCGCTGGCGGCGGTGACGATCGCCTGCTTCAGCGGCGTCGTGCTCGGCATGATCGCAGCAGTCGCCGGCGGCTGGCTGGACACGATCCTCAGCCGCTTCCTCGACGCGCTCAACTCCATCCCGAGCAAGCTGTTCGGCCTTGTGGTCGTCGCTGCCGTCGGCTCCTCGGTCCCGGTGCTGATCATGACGCTGTCGGTGATCTACATCCCCGGCGCTTACCGCTTCGCCCGGGCGCTCGCCGTCAACATCAATGCGATGGATTTCATCACGGTTGCGCGCATCCGCGGCGAAAGCACTCTCTATCTCATTCGCTCGGAAATCCTGCCCAACATCGTCGGACCGGTGCTTGCCGATCTCGGCATCCGCTTCGTCTTCATCGTTCTGCTGCTCTCCGGGCTTTCCTTCCTCGGCCTTGGCGTCCAGCCGCCCTATGCCGACTGGGGTGCGCTGGTGCGTGAGAATATCGGCGGCCTGCCATTCGGTGCGCCGGCGGTGATGTTTCCCTCGTTTGCCATCGCCAGCCTGACGATCAGCGTCAACCTGCTGATCGACAACCTGCCGCAGAAAATCCGCGACCGGAGTGTGTCATGAGCAATTTCATCGAAATCCGTGACCTGAAGGTCGAAGCCACCACCGATTCCGGCCGTCGCGTCGAGATCATCAAGGGTGTCAGCCTCGATGTTGCCGAGGGCGAAATCGTCGCGCTGATCGGCGAGAGCGGCTCGGGCAAGACAACCATCGCCCTGACCCTCATGGGCCATACGCGTGCGGGCTGTCGCATCTCCGGCGGCAGCGTTTCGGTCGGTGGCAAGGACATGGTCACGCTCAGCGAGAAACAGCGCGCCAAGGTGCGCGGCACCGAAGTTGCCTATGTCCCGCAATCGGCGGCTGCCGCCTTCAACCCGGCCACATCGATCATGGACCAGGTGATCGAAGTCACGCGTATTCACCAGCTGATGTCACCGGATGAGGCGCGTGCCCGGGCCGTCGAACTCTTCCGGGCGCTGTCCCTGCCGGAACCCGAGACGATCGGCAGCCGTTATCCGCACCAGGTTTCCGGCGGCCAGCTGCAACGTCTGGCGGCCGCCATGGCGCTGATCGGCGACCCGACCCTCGTCATCTTCGACGAGCCGACGACGGCGCTCGACGTGACGACCCAGATCGAAGTCCTGCGGGCTTTCAAGTCGGTGATGAAGAAGGGTGGTATCGCTGGCGTCTATGTCTCGCACGACCTTGCCGTCGTCGCGCAGATCGCCGACCGCATCGTGGTGTTGAAAGGCGGAGAGACGCAGGAAACCGGCACCACCGACGAAATCCTCAACAATGCCAAGCACCCCTATACCAGGGAGCTGCTCGCAGCCTTCGAACCGAAACCGCGCGGCGCAACTGGCCTCGCCGAACCCGCGACGGCTCCCCTGCTGAGCATCGAAGGTCTTGTCGCGGGCTATGGGCAGCGCCAGGCTGACGGCCTGCCGCTCGTTCGCGCGGTCGAGCATGTGAGCCTGAAGGTGGAAAGAGGCCGCAATCTCGGCATTATCGGCGAATCCGGTTGCGGCAAGTCGACGCTCGCCCGCACAATCGCCGGCATCCTGCCGGCGGCGGTCGGCAAGATCGTCTTCGACGGCACGGAACTGCATCGCAACGCGCGCGAGCGTTCGCGTGATGAGTTGCGCGAGATGCAGATCGTCTTCCAATATGCCGATACCGCACTCAACCCGGCAAAATCGGTCGAGGACATTCTCGACAGGCCTCTGGTCTTTTACCACCGCATGGATCGAAAGGCGCGGAACGCCCGGATCGATCAACTGCTCGACATGGTACGCCTGCCCCGCAACCTGCGCCATCGCCGGCCGGGCGAACTCTCGGGCGGCCAGAAGCAACGTGTCAACTTCGCCCGGGCGCTCGCCGCCGATCCGAAGCTGATCCTCTGCGACGAGATTACCTCGGCGCTCGACACGGTGGTCGCCGCCGCGGTCATCGACCTGCTCAAGGAATTGCAGCGCGAACTCGGCCTCTCCTACATCTTCATCAGCCACGACCTCTCGGTGGTGGAGGCGATCTGCGACGAGATCGTCGTGATGTATGGAGGCCGGAAGGTCGAGGAAATCACATCCCTGACGGTGAAGGCGCCGCAACACCCCTATTCGCAACTGCTCTTCTCATCGGTGCCAACGCTCGATCCGGCCTGGCTCGACGGGCTCCAGCAGGATCCGGAACTGGTGCGGGCTTATTGCCGGCACTGAGCGACGATTCTAACGCGAAATTTCTCGGGTCGGATTTGCTTCAAGAAATTAGGCAGCAAACTGCTCTGCCCTCCTCGAAACCAGAGTTGGGCGCTTGCCAGATCAAGCGCCCACCGGGTCAGGTCGTGCTGGAAAGCCTCGACTCCGCGGCAGGAGCCCAGCAAGTGGCAGCGAACATGGCTTTGGAAGGTAAGGCCGAAATTTTGTCGCAAGTCCTTCCAACCGGAAGAAGCTTAGAGTTATAGGGAGAACAACCTGCGACAGAGAGAGCAGTATCCGCGCAGGACTGATGAGTGACGCAAAAACTGCTCACTTTTGCTGAAATAGCCCTAATGCGGAAACAAGGTGGTTAGCGGCATGTGGGCCTTGATGATCGGCGATTTCAGGACGACGAAGCTGAAATACTTGTCGATGCCGACGTCCATATCGGTAAGGCGCTCCATGATCGTCTGGTATTCGTCGATCCCGGCGGTGACGAATTTCAGCAGATAATCGTAGCCGCCCGAAACCAGATGGCATTCGATCACCTGGTCAACTTTTTCGATCGCCGCCAGGAAGCGAGCGAAATCGATCTGCCGATGGTTCTTCAGGGTGATCTCGGTGAACACAGTCAGCGTCTGCCCAAGTTTGCTGACGTTGATCTGAGCCGAATAACCTTCGATATAGCCCTCCGACTGCAGCTTCTTTACCCGCATCAGGCAGGGGCTCGGCGACAGATTGACCAGTTCGGCGAGTTCCACATTCGTGACGCGGCCATTCTTCTGCAGTTCGTAAAGGATTTTTACGTCGATCCGGTCGAGTTTCATCTCATACGCCCTCACTTGCTGGAGATCGCCAATGACGCAGCAGATTATGCTGCTTGTTCCCGGCACCAACCTTAGCACATGACGTTGGCCTGTCGATCGCGTTGCGAGACAGGCCGAAGCACAAACGGCTGCTGGTATCCTCCCAACACGGAATCTTCTGCTGCCGCCAACCGATCTCCGGCAAAGCCGTGGCGTCGGATCCGCTACACTACCGTTAAAACGGAGACTCTCCCATGCCCGCACCTCTCACTCGCGTCGACACCACGCCGGAACTGCCTTCCACCGCTGATGTCGTGGTTATCGGCGGCGGCATCGTCGGCGTTTTCACGGCCTATTATCTCGCCCGGCGCGGATTGAAGGTGGCCCTCGTCGAGAAGGGTCTGATCGGCGCCGAACAATCGAGCCGCAACTGGGGCTGGTGCCGCCAGCAGAACCGCGACGCCCGCGAATTGCCGATGTCGACGAAGAGCCTCGACCTGTGGGAGCGCTTCGCCACTGAGACCGGGGAGGACACCGGGTTCCGTCGTTGCGGCCTCTTCTATCTGAGCAATAGCGAAGAGGAACTGTCCGCCTGGGCACGCTGGCGCGATTTCGCCCGCTCGGTCGGCGTCACGACACTTATGCTGAGCAGCGCCGAGGCGACCGAACGCGGGCGTGCCACCGGCACCTCATGGAAAGGCGGGGTGTTTTCGCCGACCGACGGCACCGCCGATCCGGCGAGCGCTGCGCCAGCCGTCGCGCGCGCGATCCTGAAACTCGGCGGCACGGTGCATCAGTCCTGTGCGGCCCGCGGCCTCGACGTCGAAGGCGGCAGGCTCTCGGGCGTCGTCACCGAGCATGGCACGATCCGGACAAAGATTGCGGTCCTCGCCGGCGGCGCCTGGGCCTCCTCCTTTTGCCGCCAGCTCGGTATTCGATTTCCGCAAGCCTCGATACGCTCCTCGATCCTCTCCGTATCTCCAGGGGCAAGCAGCCTGCCGGATGCGCTGCATACATCAGCCGTTTCGGTGACGCGACGCCGCGATGGCGGCCACACGCTGGCGATCAGCGGCCGCGCCCGCGTCGATCCCACTCCACAGCAGTTCCGCTTCGCGCGGCAGTTCCTGCCGATGTTCGCCCGGCGCTGGCGCAGTCTCGCACCCGGCGGGTTGGAGGGCTTTCGCTCCGGTCACGAAACTCTCACCCGCTGGCGGCTCGACAGGCCGACGCCGATGGAGCGCATGCGCATCCTCGAGCCGGCGGTCGACGAGGCCACCATTGCCCTTACGCATGCGCGGGCGCTCGAGCTTCTGCCCGACTTGAAGAAGACCGCCATCAGCGCGGCCTGGGCAGGCTATATCGACAGCACGCCCGACGGCGTGCCGGGGATCGGCGAGATCGCCACCTTGCCGGGTTTCATCCTTGCTGCCGGCTTCAGCGGCCACGGTTTCGGCATCGGGCCGGGCGCCGGTCATCTGATCGCCGATATCGTCACAGGTGATGAGCCGATCGTTGATCCGAGGCCCTACCATCCCGACCGCTTCGGGGGAACCGCCTGGGGCAAAGTGGCCGATTTTTAGGGCACGGTCGGCCTTTGTGCGACGTTCGACGACGCGGATCGGCACGACTTGGTACCGGCCATAGGAGCCGATGCATCGCGCTTCGATTGCCACGATCACTAAAAACCGGCGGTCAAGGGGAGGTTGATCGCTTCGGCTCCTCACCGGCATCATTGGCAATCAAGGCGCGCAATGCTGCCGCCACAGGCGAGCCAGCGACGGCGAGATCGCGCACCGTGCTCATGTGATTGCCGTCTGCGACCTGCGATGCCTGCACGTCGAGCCCTTGGGCGGCAAGAATGTCCTTGAACGCATTTGCCTGTATTTTGAACGGATCAGTTTCCAGTTCGCCGGTCATGATAGCGACACGTGTTGCAGGATCGTGCTCGTGACGCATGGGCGTAAACCGTCGCACCTCCTCGTCGCACAAGGCGATCTCGTCACGCAGGAAGGACGTCTGCAGGGGTTCGAGATCGTATAGCCCGCCAAGCAGGAATGCAGCAACCACGCCCGAAGGCGCTTGCGAGCGATGGAAGAGAAAGGTTGCAAGATGTGCACCGGCGGAGTGGCCGCTGACGGAGAACCGCTTTGGTGTGGCGCCAAAACGATCGGCATGCGCCAGCAGGAAAGCCTTGGCCTTCAGGACCTGACCAACCAGGACGTCCATTCGCGCCATGGGCATCAACGAATAGTCGACGATGGCTGCGACCGCGCCGGCGCCGGTGATCGTTTCAGCGACGCAGGAATAGTCCTCCTTGGAAAACATCCGCCAATAGCCGCCATGGATGAACATGTGGATCGGCATATCCGAGCCGGCGCTGTTTGGCAGGAAGATATCAAGCGTCTCGCCCGGCGCAGTCCCGTAGGCGACGTTGGCCTCCATGGCGACAGTGCGCCGCGTTGCAAGGCTGCGAGCTCGGATATCGCCAACGATCGCGTCGAAATCTGCGACATGGTCACGAATGCGGAACGGGTCGGCCACAAGTTCCTCCCTCAGAAACTTGTCGCAATGTACTTGGCTTCCATGAACTCCGCGATACCATGGTGTTGCCCTCCTTCACGCCCAAGGCCGCTCTGTTTCACACCGCCAAAGGGGGCGGCGGGATCGGAGACCAGTCCACGATTAAGCGCGATCATTCCAGCCTCGACCTTGGAGGCGACCCGCATGCCGCGGCCAATGTCGCGGGTATAGATGTAGGCGGCGAGGCCATATTCCGTATCGTTGGCGGCAGCGATCACCTCCGCCTCGCTCTCGAAACGGTAGAGCGGCGCGACGGGACCGAAAATCTCCTCGCACCCCATGTCGGAGGCCGGGGAAACATCGACGAGCACCGTCGGTGGATAGAAGAAGCCGCGTTCTGCCAATGTTCGTCCGCCGCAGAGCGCGCGCGCGCCGCGCGAAATGGCGTCTGCAACAAGGCGCTCGATCTTCTCCACCGCCTTGCGTGTGATCATCGGACCGCACTCGGTATCCAGATCCACACCCGGACCGACCCTGAGGGCGGCCATGCGTCGGGTAAATTTTTCCGCAAAGGCATCGTGGATACCGGACTGGACATAAATGCGGTTTGCAGCCGTGCAGGCCTCACCCGCATTGCGCATTTTCGCGACCATCAGACCCTCGATCGCCGCGTCGATGTCCGCATCGTCGAAAACGATGAACGGCGCGTTGCCGCCAAGTTCCATGGAGCAGGAGATGACATTTTTCGCCGCTTCCGCCAGAAGCGTGCGGCCGACGCCCGTAGAGCCTGTGAAGGAGAGTTTTCGCACGCGCGGGTCGGTCAGCATGGCGGCGATGACGGGGCCTGGCGTCGATGTTGTCATCACGTTCACGACACCCGGCGGCACGCCAGCCTCCTCGTAGAGAGCCGCAAGCGCATAGGCCGTCAGCGGCGTCTCGCTCGCCGGCTTCAGAATGACGGTGCAGCCTGCGGCAAGGGCCGGCGCGATCTTGCGGGTCGCCATCGCGGCCGGGAAATTCCACGGTGTGATGAGAACGCAGATGCCGATAGGCTGGTAATCGACGACGATGCGGTTTCCACCGGCCGGGGCAGTGCCGAACTCACCAGAGCTGCGCACCGCCTCCTCGGCGTTCCAACGAAAGAACTCCGCCGCATAGGCCACCTCGCCGCGTGCGTCGCGCAACGCCTTGCCGTTCTCGAGCGAAATCAGCCTGGCAAGCGTTTCGGAGCGCTCCACCATAAGTTCGAAGCAGCGGCGCAGAATCTCGGAACGCTTTCTCGGCGGCGTCTCGCGCCAACCTTCCGCGGCGCCTGCGGCAGCCTCCACGGCCACTGCCGCATCCGCAAGGGTCGCATCGGGCACGGAGGCAATGGCCGCCTCGGTCGAGGGGTCTATCACGTCGATCCGCCCCTCGCCAGCCGCAGGCCGCCAGGCGCCGCCTATATAGAGGCCGCGGGAGAACGAGTTGAGCCCGAAGGGATCGTGGTCTGGATGTGAAGAATGCTGGTTGACGTTCATGATGATTTCCAAGTCAGAGGGCGGAAGCGGCCAGGTCGCCGTCATAAGCGGCGCGCACCAGGCCGCGCATGGCGGCCGCATCGAAGGAGCGGGGGTTATTCTTGATCAGCCGGCCGATGCCGAGCGCCTGCTCTGCGGCCCAGTCGATCCGGTCTTCCGGCAGGCCGAGCCCGGCAAGCGTCGGCGAGATGCCGATCGCGGCGAAGAGACGGCTCACCTCGCCGATCGCGGCATCGGCAAGCGTCTCGTCGTCCTCCACGCCGGTGGGATCGAGGCCGAGCGCCCTACCGACAATGGCGATGTCCCCGCTCGAGACGCGGCGATTATATGTCATCACATAGGGAAGCATGGTCGCAACCCCGAGCCCATGCGGCGTATGGGTCACGGCACCAACCGGATATTGCACGGCATGGGCCGCAGCGGTGCCTGCCGTTCCGAAGGCGCAGCCGGCTGCGAGCGCGCCCATCATCACATCGGCGCGCGCATCGATGTCGGCGCCGTCGACGAAGGCCTTTTCCAGGCTCCGGCTGAGGAGCCGGATGGCATGCAGCGCGAACTGGTCAGAGAGATCGCTCTTGCCGATGAAGACATGCTGCTGCGCGAGTTCAGGATCGCCGGGGCGGCGCATGGCCGTGAAGGCTTCGATGGCATGCGTCAACGCATCCGCACCGGCAATCGCCGTAAGCCCAGGCGGGCAGGATAAGGTCAGTTCCGGGTCGCAGATCGCCGCTGCGGCGATGAGATATGGGCTGGAAATGCCAACCTTCAGGATACGGTCAGGATCGGAAACAACCGCAACCGGCGTCACCTCGGAGCCCGTGCCTGCCGTCGTCGGCACGGCGATGACCGGCAGGACGGGCGCCGGCACCTTGAACTCACCGTAGTAATCGGCGAGCGCGCCGCCATGAGCCAGCAGGAGCGAAGCGCATTTCGCCATGTCGAGACAGCTGCCGCCACCGATGCCGATCACCATATCGGGCTCAAAGCCGCGCGCGGCTTCAACGCAAACCGCGACCGTATCTTGCGGCACGTCCGGCAGCGTCCGGTCATGCACCAGGACGACAATGCCGGCTGCTTCAAGCGCGGCGATCATTTCCGCGAAGACGGGTGTTGCGGCAAAACGCGCATCCGTGCAGACGAGTGCGCGCCGGCCGGTTCTGCTGGCGACGCTCGCGAGCGCATGGCGCTGGCCGACGCCAAACAGGATTTCCCGCGGCAGCCTCAAGGCGGCAAACAGGCTCATGATCTTTGTCCCTCGAAGGCCAGGATGCGAGGGCGCGAAAGCGCGTTGAGGTCTTCCCAGAGGCGCTGGTCGATCTCGAAACCGTTGCGGCTTGCTGCCGCCCGCCGCCGGCGGGCACGATCGCCCGGGACGAGAACCGGTTCGCCAGTGCTGGCGGGTGGTGAAGCGCGCACGGCATCGAGATAGGTCGACAGTCGCGCCGGCAGTCCCGGCGCCAGACTGGGCTCGATCAAAATGAAGACGTCGCCCTTGTTGCACGGCGACTGGCTGTCGAGCGTGCCGCGCACATCCGGCGCGAGCGCCGAGCCGGCAAGAGCTGCCACCAGCAGCTCCAAAGCGATACCGAGGCCGTAGCCCTTCGCGTCGCCGAAGGGCGCAATCGCGCCGGTCTTCGCACGCCCCGGATCGGTCGTCGGGTTACCGGCCGCATCGCGCGCCCATCCCTCGGGAATAGGTCTGCCGGTCGCCGCGTGATGATGGATCCTGCCCATCGGCACGAGGCTGGTGGCCAGGTCGAGCACGAGCGGTTCCTCGGCGGTCGGCACGGCGATGGCGATGGGGTTGGTGCCGAGCATGGCCCGGGTGCCGCCGAAGGGATGGACCAGCGCCTCGCTTGACGAGAGCGCGATGCCGACGAAACCCATTGCAGCGATGGCCTCCACATAATGCGCGAGCATTCCGAGATGGTTGGCATTGCGCACGGCGACAAGGCCGATACCAAGATCCGCAATGTGAGGCGCCAGCCGTTCGATCGCGGCCATGGCGACGACGGGGCCAAATCCCGACGACCCCTCCACCTCCAGCACCGCATCCGCGCGCCAGCGCTGGGTGCCCTTCGTCTGCGGGTCAATGACCCCGCGCTCGATCCGTTCGATCAACCGCGGAAGCCGGTACAGGCCATGCGAGGGGTGCCCCTTCATCTCCGCCGTCACCAGGACGCGAGCCTGCAGGGCCGCATGGTCACGCGGTGCGCCATGCTCTTCCAGCAGGCGCGTGGCAAGCGCAAGCGCTGCCGCTTCGGATATGCGCATGATTTTTCCTCCCTATATTAAATCGTATAGGATATAGGATTGTCGTGGCCGAAGCATCGTGCTAGCGATTGAACCTGTCAAGAGGCAAGGCAGCAGATGATTTCGACGAGACCGAAGGAACCCTCAACGGGCACAACCCAGATACCGCGCGCCAACAGCCTGGCGGGCGACGTCTACGAGGCAATCTTCAACCAGCTCATGTCGTTGAAGATTGCGCCGGGGACGCGCATCACGGTCGACAACCTGGTCAAGGAGTTCAACGTCTCCCATACGCCGATCCGCGAAGCCCTCGGCCGGCTTGAAGGCGAAGGCCTCGTCGTCAAGCAGCATCTCGTTGGCTATCGTGCCGCGCCCCAGATCACGCGCCACCGCTTCGACGAGCTCTATGAACTGCGTCTGCTGTTGGAACCTGCCGGCGCTGCGAAGGCAGCCGAGGCGATGAACGACGAAAAGCTCGCCATTCTCACCGAGGCCGCAGGAGTGATGACACGCAGCGACAACAGCGACGAACGAGCGAACTATTCGGCCTTCGCTCGCCAGGACGCCATCTTTCACGACCGGATCATGGAATTTGCCGGCAACGAGTTGATCCGCGAGATGCTGACATTCCAGCACACGCATTTCCATATCTTCCGCCTGATGTTCCATCGCCGCGTCACCGAGGAGGCGCTCGCCGAGCATCAGACGCTGCTCGATGCCTTTGCGGCGCGCGACCCGGGCGCGGCTGCGAACGCAATGCGCATTCATATCGAACACTCGCGCGACCGGCTGTTGCCGGCATTCGACGAAATCTGAGCAACCCGGCAGGCACGATCGTGCCTGCCCGATCTGACAAGAGGAGGAGAACCCATGCCAGGCAAGAAAATCCTGATGCTCACCGGCGATTTCACCGAGGAGTACGAAATCTTCGTCTATCAGCAGGCGATGGAGGCGGTCGGCCACACGGTGCACGTCGTGTGCCCGGACAAGAAGGCCGGCGATATCCTCAGGACGTCGCTGCACGATTTCGAGGGAGACCAGACCTACACCGAAAAACTCGGGCACAACGTCACCATCAACAAGACATTTTCCGAGGCCGAGAACCAGCTCGACCAGTATCATGCCGTCTACTGCGCCGGCGGGCGCGGACCGGAATATATCCGCACCGACAAGCGGGTGCAGGCAATGGTGCGTCATTTCCACGAGCAGAAGAAGCCGATCTTCACCATCTGCCACGGGGTCCAGATCCTGATCGCGGTCGACGGTGTCGTTCGCGGCAAGAAGGTGGGTGCACTTGGGGCCTGCGAACCCGAAGTCACCCTGGCGGGCGGAACCTATATCGACCTCTCGCCAACCGAAGCCTATGTCGATGGCACGATGGTTTCGGCCAAGGGCTGGACGGCGCTCGCCGCCTTTATCCGCGAATGCCTGAAGGTGCTGGGAACGGAGATCCACCACAGCTGAGACGACGATACCAAGTAACGAAAAAGGCCCGGCAGCTGACATCTGCCGGGCCTTCTTTGCGGTTGGGCCTACAATCACGCTCCGCCGCGGTTCCAGCCGCGGCCACGGTCGCCGAACATTTCATAGCCGCCATCGGTGATGGCAAGCGTATCCTCCAGCTTGATGAATCCGCGCTTTGGGTGAAGCATCGTCGTCTCGACCGAGATCACGCTCCCGGCTTCCAGCGGCTTGTCGGCATCGATGCCATCATAGGTGACGGGGTGGTTCGTCATGAGGAACGGTGCTTCGTGGGCGATGAGGCCCATGCCATGGCAGAAAAAGTCGGTGAAGGCCGCCGACGGCGAGGCCTTGAGCTCGGCCTCCGCTGCCACGATCATCTCACTGCCCGCAGCCCCTGCCCTGACCTTGGCGAAGGCCGCTTGCTGGATGCATTCGACTTCGGCCAGGAGGTCCTCCAGTTCCGCATCCGGCTCGCCGAGCACAGCCATGCGGCAGAGGTCGCCGATATATCCGTGATAGTTGCCGCCGGAATCGATCGACAGGATCTCGCCCTCGACCCAGGCCTGCGGCGAGCCCGCGCGGTTATGGCTGGAACCGAGCGTCAGCAGGCAATATTCGAAGTGCAGGCCGCGGTTCGTTTCCTCCCGGCGCAGCTGCTCGATGATCTCCATCTTCGTCGAGCCGGCGCGGGCCGCCGCCATCGTCGCCAGCATGGAGTCGGTAATCAGTTCGGAGGCGCGTCTTAGCCTTGCCAGTTCATCCGGCGTCTTGACCGCCCTTAGCCGCTCCAACACATGCGTGGCATCGACAAATCGAGCGCCATCCAGCCGAGAGGCAAGGAGGTCGCGGGCGTCGGATGGCAGAAAGGCTGGCTCGATGCCGATGCGCCCACCGCTCTTGCCGATTTTCTTCAGGTGTTCGACGGCGAGCCCGGCGGCATCCTGCGTGCCCCAGGTCGCCGTATGCACGGCGGGCGTCCAGAATGGGTTGTTCTGGTGCTCTGCGCCCTCCATGCGGTTACCTACATAGGCGGCGTGATCAGGCGCGCCTTTCTCATAAATCACCATCGGCAGGTACCGGCTATGCCCGATCGCATCCATGGCCGCGAAGAAGATGAACTTGTAGCCGCCCATGAGATATTGCGTGTTGTGTTTGGAGGTGGCGACGACGACGTCGATACCGGCTTCCTCCATGAGACGGTCGAGCTTGGCCGTATCGAACGGCGTCACGGCGGCCTGCCTCGTTTGCCCTGCATTGTCGTTCATTGTCTTTCCTCCCAGAAAATGGATGCGCCACTTCAGAAGCCCGGCGGCAGCAGGCGGAAGTCCGGCAAATCGCGAAGCGCAAGCTCCGGCCCCGCCGGTGAGTAGACCACGAAGAGGAGCATCGGCCCGCCGCCAGTGTTCTTCGTCGAATGAAAGCGGCTTTCCGGAACATAAATCGTGCAGCCGCTGGCGACCTTCCGCGTGATAGGATTACCCGTCTCGTCCTCGACCATCTGCTCGCCCTCGCCAGAAATCACAAAGATGATTTCCTCCGCGCCGGGATGATTGTGGCGGGAATGGCCCTCGCCGCTCGGCAGTTCGACGACACCGCCGGAAAACCGGCTGGCGCCGTTGACCTCGGGCGCCACAGTCAGCGACAGCTTGCCCCAGTCGAAGCCGAAGGCGCTCACGTCCTTAGGATAGATGAAGTACTTGTCCTTTACCATGAAACTGCCTCCTCCACATCCTTCCTCAGACGACCGCGCCGATGGCGAGCGCCTTGAAATCTTCGGTCTGCTTGCGAATTGCCGCCTCTGCCGGCAGGCGCTCCATCGAGCTTGCGCCATAAAAGCCGTGGCAGCCAGGGCAACGCTCGAGAACATAGCGCGCATCCTCCGGCATGGAGATCGGGCCGCCATGGCAGAGCACGATGACATCGTCGCGCACGGAACGTGCCGCCTTGATGATCGCGGTGATCTCATCGACGCAGTCATCGAGGGACTTGCCGGATGTGGCGCCGATCGTGCCGCCAGTCGTCACTCCCATATGCGCCACGACGATGTCGGCGCCGGCGGC
The DNA here is from genome assembly GCF_005862305.2 of Rhizobium indicum. Lineage (NCBI taxonomy): Bacteria > Pseudomonadati > Pseudomonadota > Alphaproteobacteria > Hyphomicrobiales > Rhizobiaceae > Rhizobium > Rhizobium indicum. Next base: position 645,488 of record NZ_CP054022.1, read on the forward strand.
CGTCATGGCGATCGCCTCGCTCTCGTTGAAAACATAAGGCGTCGTCAGCAGCTCGAGCCCGTGGGCGGTGGCGATCATCTCGACCTCCAGATTGTAGCTCATACCTGTCTCCTCGAAACTCTGCCGCATCCGGCCGTCGAAGAGGCCGATTGTGGGGAAGTTCTGTACGCCGGAAAAGCCCATTGCCTTGAGGTCGGCAAGGAAGCGCGGCATCAGCACGAAGGGGTCCGTGCCATTGACGCCGGCGAGTACCGGCGTCTTTTTCACGACCGGCAACACTTCGAGCGCCATATCCTTCACAATCTCGTTGGCATTGCCATAGGCGAGCAGTCCGGCCGCCGAACCGCGCCCCGCCATCCGGTAGCGCCCGGAATTGTAGATAATGATGAGGTCGATGCCGCCTGCTTCCTCGGCCTTGGCGGAGATGCCGGTGCCGGCGCCGCCCCCGACGATCGGCACGCCGGCTGCGATCATGCCGTGAAATTTTTCGAGGATGGTGTTGCGCGGTATGACTGGCATCGATTTGTCTCTCAGGGGTTGGCGATGTCACGATAGGCCGCGACGGCGGCCTCGGCGAAATCTGGGTCGTTGATATGGAGCGGCAGGCGAATAATACGTCGCGATGCCGTCGGCTTCACCGTCGCCTCGAGCGCGGCAAAAAGCGCGGCGTCGGCTTGCGGATCGAAGAACGGACCGCCTTCGATGTCGAGGGCCGAAACGCCCTTTTCGGGAATGAGGAAGCGTAGGGGGCCGTGGCAGAGATTGAGCTTGTCGCCGATCCAGCGGCCAATCTGCGCACATTCGGCCAGTGTCGTGCGCATCAAGGTGACGTTCGGGTTGTGCCGGTAAAACAGCCGGCCGGCATAACGCTCCGGAACGGTCTCCGGCGCCCAGAAGTTCACCATGTCGAGCGCACCAACCGAACCGACATAGGGCAAGCCTTTGCGAGCAATGGCGCCGAAACGGTCCGAGGTGGCGGGCAAGACGCCGCCGAACAGCAGGTCGCAGACCTCGGTCGTCGTGATGTCGAGCACGCCAGAGATGAGCTCGCTGTCGGCAAGCTTCTCCATCGCCCGCCCGCCCGTGCCTGTGGCGTGGAAGACCAGGCAATCATAGTCCGCTCGGAGGCGCTCGACCATGGCGGATACGGCAGGTGTGGTAACGCCGAACATGGTAAGCCCGAGGGCCGGTTTGGATGCAGTCACCTCAGCCGGGCGGTGGGCCATGGCGGTGATCGCCTGAGCGGCGTTGTGAAGGATGACGCGGCTCAGCCGGTTCAGGCCCGCCATGTCCGTGACCGAAGGCATCATCACGATGTCTGAAACATCGACAAAGGGAGCCACATCGCCGGATGCGAGCGTCGAGACCATGATCTTTGGCAGACCGAGCGGCAATTGGCGCATGCCTGCGGTAATGATCGAAGTGCCTCCGCCTCCACCGATACCGATGACGCCGGCGATGTCCTGGCGCTCCACAAGGAAGCGCGCGAAAGCAATGCCCATCGCCTCGACCGCCCTTCCGCGGTCCCCGCTGGCAAGAACGGCTCCAGCCCCGTCCGGATGGCACGCCGCCACTGCGTCGGCCTTCACATCGACGGCGGTCGCAGGCTCGCCTATGCCGACGTCAACGCGGACAACACCGCCGCCCACCGCTTCGATGCAAGCGGCAAGATACGCAAGCTCCTCGCCCTTCGTGTCGGCCGTGCCGACCACGTAGATCTGCTTCATTTCCCCTCCGCGACCGGGTGGATTTCCTCCCGGCATATCTCACGTTGGGACAAAGCGACGGGCCCTTGCAAATTTGTGAGACGTGCGTATCATAAAGACATGGATGTCTCACGTCAACAGAACGAAACAGCCAGGACCGAGCGAGGCCCGCGTGCCCGAACGCGAAAACTGATGCTCGAAACGGCAACGCGGATCATGCAGTCCGGTATCACTCCGTCGGTAAGTGAAGTCGCCGAGGCTGCCGAAGTCTCGCGCGCGACGGCCTACCGCTACTTTCCGAGCCAGGCCGCGCTGGTGCATGCCGTGGTGGATGAGGCTCTGGGGCCCATACTCGGCTGGTCGTCGGAGAGTCCGGATGCACGCGTCCGCGTTGCCGACCTTTTGGCGACGGCGATGCCGCGCATCGACGAGTTCGAGGCCACCTTCAAGGCGGCGCTGAAACTTTCGCTGGACCAGTGGGCGCAGCGCCAGGCGGGCACGCTCGGCAACGAACCGCTGTTCAAGCGCGGCCACCGGGTCGACCTGCTGAAGAGCGTGACTGCCCCCCTGCAGGGCGCCGTGCCGCCCGAATCCAGGGAACGCCTTGCACAGGCGCTTTCACTTGTCTTCGGCGTCGAAGTGCTGATCGTGTTGAAGGATATCTGGGGCCTGACCTCGGAAGGCGCGCAGTCTGTTGCCGAGTGGGCCGCCAAGGCGCTTGTTGATACCGCATTACGGCAGGCAGAGAGCGAGGCATGACGTGGCGCCCCGACTTGGGGCAACAACTGGTTCGACCAGTGTCAGTAATATATTCTTGTATTGTGGTCTGGATCGCCGATGATGAATGTGAGACGGTCCGACAAGCCTGCGTCAGAAGCCCTGCAATTGCGGGGGAAAGACGTCGAAACTTCGAAGACGAGCCTTTGATGAAAGCTCTCCGAGGTTGCGCTTGACGATAATGGCTTTTGGTACTACCAGATCAGGGAACGACATTCAGGCTTGAGATCTGAAACGAGCTAGGGGGTCGAGGAGGACCCCCAGCACGAACACCGCCCAAGAGGATCGGGAAAGCCGGATCGGGAGGCCCGCGATGAAGCGGGAGGCGTGCATAAATGGGAGGAAACATTATGCGCAAAACTATGACCGGTCTGTTGGCCGGTGTCGGATTGATGTGGGCCTGCGGAACATCCGCACAGGCCCAGGAACTGACCATCTTCTGGGCCGAGTGGGACCCGGCAAACTACCTTCAGGAACTCGCCAACGAATACGAGGCTCAAACCGGCGTTAAGGTCACGGTCGAGACCACACCATGGGCTGACTTCCAGACCAAGGCCTTCACCGAGTTCAACGCCAAGGGTTCAGCCTATGACATGGTCGTCGGCGACAGCCAGTGGATCGGGGCAGCGTCAGAAGCCGGCCATTACGTCGATCTGACCGACTTCTTCACCAAGCACAATCTGACCCAGGTGATGGCCCCGGCAACAGTGAAATACTACGCCGAATATCCGTCGAACTCGAAAAAGTACTGGTCAGTTCCGGCCGAAGGCGACGCCGTCGGCTGGTCCTACCGCAAAGACTGGTTCGAAGATCCCAAGGAGATGGAGGCGTTCAAGGCCAAATACGGCTACGACCTCGCCCCGCCGAAGACATGGGCCGAGATGCGTGACATCGCCGAGTTTTTCCACCGTCCGGACCAGAAGCGATACGGTATCGCCATCTACACCGACAACTCTTATGACGGTCTCGTCATGGGTGTCGAGAACGCGATCTTCTCGTTTGGAGGCGAACTCGGCGACTACCAGAGCTACAAGGTCGACGGCATCATCAATTCCGAGAAGAACGTCAAGGCGCTCGAGCTGTATCGCGAGCTCTACGGGTTTACGCCTCCGGGCTGGGCCAAGTCCTTCTTCGTCGAGAACAACCAGGCGATCACCGAGAACCTGGCGGCGATGAGCATGAACTACTTCGCCTTCTTCCCGGCTCTGGTGAACGAGGCGTCCAACCCGAACGCCAAGGTTACCGGCTTCTTTGCCAATCCGGCAGGCCCGAACGGCGAGCAGTTCGCAGCGCTCGGCGGCCAAGGCATATCGGTCATCTCCTACTCAAAAAACCAGGAAGAGGCGATGAAATTCCTCGAATGGTTCATCAAGGACGAGACCCAGAAGCGCTGGGCCGAACTCGGCGGCTACACGGCAAGCGCCAAGGTGCTTGAATCGCCGGAGTTTCAGAACGCGACACCCTATAACAAGGCCTTCTACGAGACGATGTTCAAGGTGAAGGACTTCTGGGCAACGCCTGAATATGCCGAACTGCTGATCCAGATGAACCAGCGCATTTATCCCTTCGTCACCGCCGGCCAAGGCACGGCGAAGGAAGTGCTCGATTCTCTGGCAGCGGACTGGAACGCTACGTTCGCGAAATACGGACGCAACAAGTAGCAAGCGCGCTCAGCGGAGGGGCCGCAGCCCCTCCCATTTCACTCTGCATCTCCGCGCCGAAGGCGCGGCTCGAGAGGGCGCGGCGCCCGGCATCAACTTCGCGCATCGTGATGCCGTTCCGGCATCCGGCGCGCCGAACTCTCGGAGGAGGAGAGGATTGGCCACCGCAGTCATGACATCGCTGGACACGAAATCGCGTGCCGCATCTCGCGGCATGAGCGACATCCGGATTCGCAATCTCTTCATCATTCCGACGATCCTGTTCCTGATCGTCTTCAACATCTTTCCGCTGATCTATTCGCTCGGCTATTCCTTCACCGACTTTCGCGCTTCGTCGAACGCGCCGGCCAACTTCGTCGGCCTGCAAAACTACCGCGAGTTGCTGAACGATCCTTTCATCTGGTCGAATTTCGCCATCACCGCGAAATATGTGATCGTCTCTGTTACCGGGCAGGTGATCGTCGGCTTCGGCACCGCGATGCTGCTCAACCGCGATATCCCGCTGAAGGGTCTTCTGACGACGCTGCTGCTGCTGCCGATGATGCTCTCGATGGCAGTGGTCGGCCTCTTCTGGAAGCTGCTCTACGACCCGTCCTTCGGCATCATCAACTACGCACTCGGCCTCGGCTCCTTCGAGTGGCTGTCGAATCCGGATATGGCGCTCTATGCAGTCGCAATCACGGACATCTGGATGTGGTCGCCCTTCGTGATGCTGCTGTCGCTTGCCGGTCTTTCGGCCGTGCCGAAGCATCTCTACGAGGCAGCGGCGATCGACCGGGCGGGGCCGTTCTATACCTTCTTCCGCATCACGCTGCCGCTCGTGGCGCCGATCCTCATGATCGCAATCATCTTCCGTACGATGGAAGCCTTCAAGACCTTCGACCTCGCCTACATCCTGACCAGCCAACCGACGACCGAGGTGATCTCCATCCGGCTCTACAAGATGGCCTTCCAGGAATGGCAGACGGGGCGTTCCTGCGCACTCGCCTACATCGTGCTCATCATGGTCCTCGCCATCACCAACATCTACGTCAAGTACCTCAACAAAGTGAAGGAGCGCTGAGATGGCCGCCGTCCAAACCCGCTCCGAACGCGCGCTGAACCGGGTGGCGATCGCCGCCGTACTGGTCATCACGCTGATCTTCCTGGCGCCAATCTACTGGATCACCTCGACGGCCTTCAAGCCGCGCAACCTTGCTACCACCATTCCGCCGACGGTACTTTTCGAGCCGGAACTCTCGCCCTTCGTGAAGCTCTTCACCAAGCGCTCGCAATTGCGCGGGACGCCGACTCCCGAAGAATATGCCGCCGCCCCCTGGTGGGAGCGGATGGTGTTCGACGGCGGCGAGAAGATCGTCCGCTCCGGTCGAGGCGAGGTGCAGCCATCCGGCTATCCGAACCGCTTCATGAACTCGCTGATCGTCGCCATCACGTCCACGGTGCTGGCAGTCGGCATGGGAACATTCACAGCCTACGGCTTCTCGCGCTTCAAAGTGAAGGGGGAGGCAGACCTTCTCTTCTTCATCCTGTCGACGCGCATGCTGCCGCCCGTCGTCGTGGCGATCCCGATGTTCCTCATGTACCGCGTCGTCGGCCTCAACGACACGCATTGGGGCCTCATCATACTCTACACTGCCTTCAACCTTTCCTTCTCGGTCTGGCTGATGAAGGGCTTCATCGACGAGATCCCGAAGGAATACGAGGAGGCAGCACTCGTCGACGGCTACACGCGGATGGAGGCCTTTTTCAAGATCGTCATCCCGGAAGCGGCGACCGGCATCGCCGCGACCGCCGTCTTCTGCTTCATCACGGCCTGGAACGAATATGCATTTGCGCTGATCATGACGAACCGGCGCGCGCAAACGGCTCCACCCTTCATTCCGAGCCAGGTCGGCTCAGGCCTGCCGGATTGGACGGTCATTGCGGCCGGCACGTTCCTGTTCCTGCTACCGGTCGCCATCTTCACCTTCCTGCTCAGGAACCATCTCCTGCGCGGCATGAGCTTCGGAGCGATCCGCAAATGACCTTCCGCGCCTTGAACCAGAGATTTCTCGAACCCGCTTCGCAGTATCTGATGATCCTCGGCATTATCGCGCTCTGCCAGCCCTGGAACCTATTTCTGCATCGCTACGGCATGACGATGACGCTCGTCGGACTGATCGCCTTCATGGTGACGACCAAAATCCCGCGGGACGCGCAACCAGACGAAGGCAGCCATTCATGACGCAGATCGAACTTCGCGGGATCCAGAAATATTTCGGTGCCGTCCAGGTCATCAAAGACCTTAATCTCGCCATCGCCGACAATGAATTCATCGTGCTGCTTGGACAATCGGGCTGCGGAAAGACGACGACATTGCGCGCCGTCGCCGGGCTCGAGACGATCGACGAAGGCGACATTCTGATCGACGGGCAGCCGGTGCAGCATATCAAGGCATCCGGCAGGGACATCGCCATGGTGTTCCAATCCTTCTCGCTCTATCCGCACATGACGGTCTACGAGAACATCGCCTTCCCGCTCCGCGCTACCCGGATGAGCCGTGCCGATGTCGATGCGTCGGTCCGCGAGATCGCCGGTGTGCTGCGCATCACCGGTCTGCTGGCCCGCAAGCCTTCGGCGCTGTCCGGCGGCGACATGCAGCGTGTCGCAATCGGCCGCGCGCTGGTGCGACGGCCAAAGGCCATGCTGATGGACGAGCCGATCGGTGCGCTCGACGCGAAGCTGCGCGAGGAGATGCGGGCGGAAATCAAGCGCCTGCATATCAAGCAGGGTTCAACCACCATCTACGTGACGCATGACCAGGTGGAGGCCATGTCGCTCGCCGATCGAATCGTCATCATGCACGAGGGCATCCTTCAGCAGGTCGGCACGCCGGAAGAGGTTTATGCGCAACCCGCCAACACGTTCGTCGCCCAGTTCGTCGGAAGCCCGGTCATGAACATGGCGCCGGCGACCATCAGCGAAACGGGCAGCCATACCAGCGTGCAGGTCGGCGACGGGACGACGGGCTTCGAGTTCCCCGCCGTGCTGGCCAACCGCCTCTCTGACGCAAGGGCCGAGAACGGCAAGCTGACACTCGGGGTACGCCCTGAGGGCGTGCTCGTTTCACGGGAGGCCCGCGAGGGCTTCATGCCGGTCGAAGCGCATATCATCGAGCCTCTTGGCTCGCACGACATCGTGGACCTGAAGGTCGGTCACCAGATGATCAGGGCACGGACCAAGAGCGGTTTCGTGCCTGGTCCCGGCGAAGCCGTCTGGGCACGCATCGACCCCGCCCAGGCACATTTCTTCAACACCGCTACCGGTTCGTCGCTGGGGATCAGACTCTGATGGCGCATATCGAACTCAAGGGCATCACCAAGACCTTCGGCAGCCACACGGCGCTGAAAAACCTGAATATCGACATTGCTGACGGCGAGTTCTTCGTGCTGCTCGGGCAGACCGGCGCCGGCAAGACGACGACGCTGCGCCTGATCGCCGGTCTCGAGAAGCCGGCCGCAGGCCAGATCTTCATCGACGGGCAGGACGTTGCCGACTGGGGTGCCGCCGAGCGCGACGTGGCCCTGGTGCTCCAGCAATACTCGCTTTACCCGCGCTATACGGTGCGGGAGAACCTGGAATTTCCGTTGAAATCCCGTATCCGTCGCGTTGAACCCGGGGAAATCAAGGAGCGCGTCGACCGCGTTGCGAAAACCCTGCGCATCGAGCATCTGCTCGACCGCAAGACGGACCGGCTGTCGGGAGGCGAGATGCAGCGCGTATCGATCGGCCGGGCCATCGTGCGCAAACCGCGGGTCTTCTTGATGGACGAACCGCTTTCGGCGCTCGACGCGAAGCTTCGCGAAGCACTTCGCACCGAGCTGAAAAACCTGCAGATGAACCTCGGCGCGACCTTCCTCTTCGTCACTCACGACCAGATAGAGGCCATGTCGATGGGCGACAAAATCGGCGTCCTGAACAATGGTCAACTGGTGCAGACGGGTACGCCGCAGGAGATCTACGGAAACCCGGTCAACACCTTCGTCGCGCGCGCGGTCGGTTCGCCGCCGATGAACCTGATTGCCGGCACGCTTGCCGGCGGCGAGGCAGTGGCGAGCGAGGGCTATCGGCTGCCCCTCGGCAACGGACACGGGATCGCGACAGACGGTCGTCCGCTCACCTTCGGCATCCGTCCCGAGGACATTTTTCTCGACAGCGGCGCGCCCGGCGAAGCACGGGTCCACGACGTGGAAAATCACGGTGTCGAAAAGATCGTGACGCTGCGCACCGGCGAGAAGTTCATCCACGCGACCGTGCCGACACAGACGGCGCTTCGGATCGAGGATGAGGTTCGCTTTTCGTGGAATCCGGAAAAGGTCGTGCTGTTTGACGCCGGAAGCGGTGTAAGCCTGCGGCACGCGGGCTGACCTGATCGGTCCGAAGGATGCCAGCGGTCTCGGCGGCACGGCAGGGGCAGCCAGCGTTTCGAATTGTCGCGACGAGGCGCTATGCGGGAAAGCGCCGGCGGTAGTGTTCTACCACTTCGGGATTGCGCAAATTAACGGGCAAGTCGCCCTTGATGACGCGCAGGGCTTCGCTCGCCGCGCCTGTTCCCATGCGCATCATGCTCTCTTCCGTCAGACCAGCGAGATGGGGCGTGACGATGACGTTGTCAAAGCCGAGATAGGGATGGTCGAGCGGCAGCGGCTGCGTTGCGAAGACGTCGAGCGCGGCTCCGCCGATACGACCATCGCGCAGCGCCTCGATCAACGCCGCATCATCGATCACGGGGCCGCGCGAGACGTTGACCAGAATGGCCGCGGGCTTCATGCGCCCGATGCGACCGCCATTGAGCAAGCCGGTCGTCTCCGGCGTCAGCGGGCAGCAGAGCACCACGATGTCAGCCGTCGCCACAAGCTCATCGATCGTGACGAAACGCGCGCCGTCCGGCACGCTTTCCGGCGACCGGCTCGTGGCGACCACCTCCAGTCCGAAACCGAACTTCGCGATCTTGAAGATCGCCTTGCCGACATTGCCCATTCCAACGATGCCCATGGTGCGGCCGGCGAGGTCGACGGCCGTATCCGATTGGGCGCGGCCCGCCACCCAGCCGTTCTGACGCAGGTCGCGGTCCATCAGGCGGAAGCGCCGAAGCAGGGCCAGCGTCACGAGAAAGACGTGCTCGGCGACAGTCGAGGCATTGGCGCCCGGGACGTTGGCGACAAGCACGCCGGCGCGGGTCGCCGCATCCATCGGAACCATGTCAAGCCCGGCACCATGGCGGATCGCCGCGCGAAGCGCTGGCGCATCCTCGAAGAAGGCCGGCGGGATCGGCGCGCGTATGACGACGATGCCCGCGCCGCGGCCTTCTCGCAGCAACGTTTCGGGATCGGGCGCGGAAGCGACGCGCAGATCACCCGCAGCCTCGAGCATGGTCTTGGCCGCGGGGTGCAGGGGATGTGTGGAAAAGATGAAGCTCATCGGCCCTCCCGCCGGTTGCGCCTATCCGGCTGTCGTCGCTGGACCGCCGATGAGACCCTTCCAATAGCTTTCCGCGCCTTGAAGATGCGCGCTCATCAGCGCCTGGGCCAGATTGCCGTCTCGGGCAAGCAGCGCCTCATAGATGCGGATATGTTCCTCATGCGAGCGCCGGCTGCGGGCGGCGTCGGCAAAATAGATCGGCAGGCGGTGCTCGCCCATCACGTAATAGACGCTGCACACCCGATGGAAGACGCTGTTCTTGGTGGCTCGGACGATCTCCAAATGGAAGTCCCGATCCTCGCGCGCCAGCCCCTCGCCGGCGGCAAGCTTCGCCTCGGACGCAGCGAGGATATCGCGCAATTGCTGGTAATTCTCCTCCGTCGCCCGATCGCATGCGAGTTCCGCGGCCTTGATCTCATGGATCTTGCGAAGCTCCACGGTCTCGTAGATCAGGATAGGATCAAGCGGCACGCCGGCGCGGGCAAAAAGCGCCATTGCCTCCACGCTCGCCTCCGTGGTCGTCAGGTAGATGCCCGACTTGGCCCGGCGTTCGACGATGCGCATTGCCTCCAGAATGGCCAGTGCCTCGCGAACCTGGCCCCGGCTGACGCCGAAATGCTCCGCAAGCTCTCGCTCCGATGGCGTGCGGCCGTTGCCGCTCGAGTTCGAGAACAGGTGGGCTGCGAGATCGGAGAGGAGGGAATTTTCTTTCATCGTCACTGTCTTTGCGCGTGAGTCTCCAGGACCCGCTGATTGATCGTGAAACCCAGGCCAGGCCTGTCCGGGATCTCTACCATACCGTCTTTCACCGACACAGTGTCCTCGACAAGATCGTGGATCATCGGATTGGCGCCGAGCGAATATTCGATGACGAAGCTTGCCGGGGAAGCCGCGCACAAGTGCAGGCCGGAGAAGAAGCAGGGCGCGCCGGCCCAAAGATGCGGCGCGAAACGGAGGTTGAAGGCGCTGGCGAGCGAGCTGATGCGCATCGCCTCCGTAATGCCGCCGCAGAAGGCGGGATCCGGCTGGAATATGTCGGCGGCCCGAAGCATGGCAAGATCTCGAAAGGCAAAACGCGTCGCCTCGCTCTCGCCCGCAGCGATCGGTACGTTCCCAGCCGCGCGCACCTCCGCCATGCCCGGCTTGTCATCGGCTATCACCGGCTCCTCGAACCAGGCGAGGTCGCAATCGGCGACCATCTGGATGAAGCGCTTTGCCTCCGCAACAGTATAGGTGCCGTGCGCATCGACCATCAGGTCGACGTCGGGGCCGATTGCCTTGCGAGCCGCCCGCACGCGCGATGCCGAGACATGCAGCGCACGATCCATCGCACCGACGCGCATCTTGACTGACTTGAAACCACCGGCCGCGACATAGGACCGGAGCTGTTCGCCGATCCGGTCCACGCTCTCCCAACCGCCCGAGGCATAGGCGGGCAACCTGTCCGCCTTGCGCCCACCCAGCAGCTTCCAGACAGGGACGCCGAGCGACTTGCCGAGAATGTCCCAGAGCGCTATGTCGACCGCGCTGATCGCCGCGACGGACAGACCGCGCCGCGCGATCTCGGGCATGGCGTGACCCGAACTCGCCGCCGTCTCGTGGCGTACGCCGTTGTAGAGCATCTCCCATATGCTGGAGATGTCGGCAGGATCGCGGTCGATGAGCTTCGGCCCCACCTCGTGATTGAGCATGTGTACCAGCGTGCCATAGGTGCCCGAACTGCCCGCGGCATTCTTGCCCTCTCCCCAGCCGACGATCCCGTCGTCCGTTTCGATCCGCAGGATCGCACTATCGAAGGTCGTCAACCGGCCGAAGTCGCTGCGGTGCTGACGGCTCGCCTCGATGGGAATTTTAATCCACCAGGCCTCTACGGTCTTGATACGCATGTCTCGGATCCCCTGCCCCTCACGGCCCGCGAGCCGCAGGGCATATGTCTTCCGTTCGTTACCTGATCAGCGGCAGGATCGTCTCGGCAGTGATCCGCATCTGATCGTCGTAGAACTTCTCAGTGAGAAGGCTCGAGCCGTGGTCCTGGATAAATTTCAGTTGCTCCGGGGGAATATCGACGGGGTTACGCTCGACCATGTCCGGATATTTTGAGGCCGGCGTGCGGTCGACCGGAGCGACGAATTCGTTGGTGACGGCGCCGTCGTACCCGATCTCCTTCAGCGTGCCGATGATCTTCGGCCAGTCGAGCTGGCCGAGGCCGGCGGCAAAACGATTGTTATCGGCGACGTGGAAATCGAACAGGCGCTTTCCAGCGAGCCGGATCGCTTCATACATGTCTTCCTCCTCGATGTTCAGGTGGAAGGCATCAAGGCAAACCCCGCATTCGGGGCTGACGGCATCGGCGAGCGCCAGCGCTTGGGCGGCACGGTTGAAGAAATAGGTCTCGAAACGGTTGAGCGGCTCGACGGCAATGCGCACGCCCCTCTTCTGGGCATGGGCAAAACACTCCTTGGTAGCGTCCACCACCCATGTCCACTCTTCCTCCTCGGTGCCATCCGGCACCACCTTGCCGACGGTGGCCGGCACGAGGGTGACGATCTCGCCATCGAGTTCGCTGACCATGGTGATGACGCCCTTGACATAGTCCACTGACCTGGCGCGCTGGCCTTCATCCTTGGCGGCAAGATTGCGTTCGCCGAGCGTCAGCGTAACGGCGCCCCAGCAGCGGATGCCATGCTCTTTCAGCAGCGCGCGCGTCTCCTTGATGTCGTACTGCGCCGGCTCCCCAGATATCTCGATGCTTTCGTAGCCATATTTCCTGATGCGCTTCAGCGTAACGGCGAGCGGTTCGGCCCGCATCCAGTTATGTGTCGAAAGATGCATGAGGTCCTCCCAGACAGTTGCAGCACGGTCCACCGCCAATCGGGCGGCAAAAGGTCATGTTATGGTTGGCCACTCTCGCCACCTTCGGCAATCTGGTTTGGCCAATTCTCGTTATTTGAAAGCTCTAGCTCAATTCTTAACCCTCTGCAAGACGGGGCCAAAAGGTCGATATTTCTTTAGGCGGTCGATATTTAATACTGATTTTCTCGCTTAGGCGCGAATCCGGCACCCCAAGCTTGTAATAAACTGGCTTGACCAGATTCCAAGATTTGGTATGACCAGATCTGGAAAAATGATAGGACGTTGAAACCATCTCGGAGTGGCCGCAGGCCAAGTGGAGGGGAGATGAAGATCGGCATGTGCATGTTTCTCTGGACGACAAGTGTCGGCCGGAAACACGAGGCACTGTTACGCGATATCAAGGACACGGGGTTTGACGGCGTCGAGATCCCGATCTTTTCGGGCACACCCGACGACTACCATCGGCTGGCAGACATGCTTGACCGGATCGGCCTGGAACGGACCGCCGTTTCCGCCATGGGCGATCCGCAGATGAACCTGATCGCCGCCGACGCCGCGACCCGCAGGCGCGGCATCGACTACATGAAATGGGCCATCGACTGCAGCGATGCGCTGGGCGCGACGTTGCTCAGCGGCCCGCTACATTCGACGCTCGGAAAGTTCTCTGGAAGCGGGCCGAGCGCGGCGGAACTGAAGCGTTCGGTTTCCTCGCAACGGGCGATCGGCGACCATGCAGAAAAGCACGGCATCACGATCGGGCTTGAGGCGCTGAACCGCTTCGAATGCTACCTGTTCAACACGATGGACGATCTTGCGGCCCATATCGACGCGGTCGGACATCCGCGTATCCGCGCCATGTACGACACGTTCCACAGCAATATCGAAGAAGCCGATCCCATCGGCGCGTTCACGCGAAACAGTGACCGCATCGTGCATGTCCACATTTCGGAGAACGACCGCGGCGTACCGGGGCGGGGCAACATTCCGTGGGCGGAGACGTTCAAGGCGCTACGCGCGAGCGGCTACGACGGGTGGCTGACAATCGAGGCCTTCGGTCGGGCGCTCAAGGAGCTCGCCGCCGCGACAAAGGTCTGGCGCGACTTCTCCGAGACACCGGAAGCAGTCTATCGCGAAGGCCACCGCCATATCCTCGATGGATGGCACGCGGCGGCATGAATACCAACAGACCTGCCTGATTTCGCCCCGGACAGGGCTGCACCGCACGGGAGACCGCGGAGGCGGCCGAGCTGCCGGGGGGAATGCGGACGCTTATGCTGCTCATGAAAGACCGCGGTTTTCTCAGGCTTGGGCAAACCCATTGGATGGGCCGGCTTTCGGCCACCCTTCCCGACGATCAAGGGCGCATGCATGCCAACGAGAGCACATTTTCTGCGCCCTCGTCTTGTCACTCAGCCGATGGCCATAAGGCTTGCATTTCCGCCGGCAGCTGCGGTGTTGATCGAGGTCGACACCTCCTCCAGCAGCCAATTCAGGCAATAGGCCTCGGGATCGCTCGCCAATTCTTCGGTCGTTGCGGCCTGGACCAGCAGAAGCGGACCGGGCAGGTGAGCAATCTTCTGATTGACGGCCAGAACCCTGTCGCGATCCCCTTCGACGAGGGCACCGGAGAACGGCCCGTCCTTTTCCCAGTCCAAGGTCCAGGAAATCCGGCCGGCGACAGCCGCCGGAAGATCCGCCAGGACTGACCTCGATAACGAACCCGAGTCCACGACGATGTGATTGCCGGTCGATAGGGCTGCGGCGATCTGGCGATGAAGCCCGCCCTCCGTCTGCGGCACGACGAGAATACGGCCGCGGGGATGGAGCGCGTAGAGATTGAGCTCGCCCACCGGACCGGTGAGTTCGCGTTCGAGCCCGAGCGCCGAACGGCTCGCATATCCACGCGCCGCTTCCCCCTCACCCGACAGGCCCTTCTTGTCGAGCCAGACGATGTAGTCACGAAGGGCAAGGTCCGTATGAATGGAATCCTGCTGCGGCGGCACGGGCGCACGTTGCACCAGCCGGCCGATATAGAGCGGACCGCCGGCTTTCGGACCGGTGCCCGACAGGCCGCGGCCGCCGAAAGGCTGCACGCCGACGACCGCGCCGATGATGTTCCGGTTGACATAGAGGTTGCCGGCCTTGATGCGGCTGGTCACATGCGCGATCGTTTCATCGAGCCGGGTGTGAAGGCCGAATGTGAGGCCGTAACCCGATGCGTTGATGTCGTCGATCAGCCGGTCGAGGCCGTTTCGCTTGAAACGGACGACATGCAGGACCGGTCCGAAGACCTCCCTCGTCAGGTCCGACAGCGACTTGATTTCGATGATCGTCGGCGGAACGAAGGTCCCCGCCGCAGTACTTTCCGGCAACTGCAGCTGATCCACCTTGCGGCCCAAGCCGCGCATATGCTCGATATGCTGGTCGATCTCCGTCTTGGCGCTGTCGTTTATGACCGGGCCGACATCGATGCTCAGCCGATCGGTTCGGCCGATCGTCAGCTCGCGGAAGGCGCCCTTCAGCATGTTGAGGGTCCTATCGGCGACATCGTCCTGAAGGCAGAGAACCCTGAGGGCCGAGCAGCGCTGACCGGCGCTGTCGAAAGCAGAGGCAATGACGTCGGCCACCACCTGCTCGGCCAAAGCCGAGGAGTCGACGATCATGCCGTTCTGGCCGCCGGTTTCGGCAATCAGCGGAATTGGCTTGCCGCTTGCCGACAGCCGTTCCGCCAGCTGCGCCTGGATCATCCGGGCAACTTCGGTCGACCCGGTAAACATGACGCCTGCCGTCTCCTCCGCCCCGACCATGCCGGCGCCGAGACGGCCGCTGCCGGGCACGAACTGCAGGGCACCGACAGGCACGCCCGCCTCGTGGAGGATCTTGACGCTCTCCGAAGCGATGATCGGCGTGACGCCGGCAGGTTTGGCAAGCACGGGATTACCTGCCACCAAGGCTGCGGCGACCTGTCCGGTGAAAATCGCCAGCGGGAAATTCCACGGGCTGATGCAGACGATCGGGCCGAGGGGCGCATGCGAGGGGCCGAGGGTCTTGCGGGCCTGCTCGGCGTAATAGCGCAGGAAGTCGATCGCCTCACGCACTTCGCCGACGGCGTTGGCCGCGGATTTGCCGGCCTCGCGCATGACGATGCCCATCAGCACCTTGATGCGGGCCTGCATGATGTCGGCCGCCCGCTCCAGGCAGGCGGCACGCTCGGCCGGCGGCACGGCGGCCCATTGCGGCGCGTGCTCGGCCGCCATGCGAACGATGCGCGCAGCCTCCTCGACCTTCACCTCGGTCACTGTGCCGACGACATCCCGGTGATCGGCAGGATTGAGAACATCGCGCGTCACCCCCTCCGTAGAGCCGTCGGCAAGGAGGGGAAGCGCATGCCACGGGGCAGCAGCCGCGGAGATGAGCGCCTCAGCCAAATCCGAAAGGGTGGCTTCGTTCGAGAGATCGAGACCTTCGGAATTGGCCCGGGCGTTGCCGTAAAGAGCCTTCGGCGAGGCGATCTGCGCGTGGGGGGCGCCAACGACAGGCATGGCTGCGACGTTTTCGGCGGGATCGGCAATCAGCGCCTCGACCGAGACATTCGGATCGGAAATGCGGTGCACGAAGGAGGAATTGGCGCCATTTTCCAGAAGACGCCGAACTAGATAGGCGAGCAGCGTCTCATGCGTTCCCACAGGCGCATAAATGCGGCATGGCCGGTCCAGTTTTTCCTTCCCGACAACCTCGTCGTAGAGCGGTTCGCCCATGCCGTGCAGGCATTGGAACTCGTATTTGCCGACGGTGAAATCAGGACCCGCCAGACGATAGATCGTGGCGAGCGTCTGGGCATTATGGGTGGCAAATTGCGGGAAGATCGCATCCGGAGCATCGAGCAGCTTGCGCGCGCAGGCGACGTAGGCGACATCGGTGTAGATCTTGCGGGTATAGACCGGATAGTCGTCGAGCCCGTCCAGCTGGGCACGCTTGATCTCCGCATCCCAATAGGCGCCCTTGACGAGACGGACCATGACCCGGCGCCCGGAGCGGCGTGCGAGATCGATGATATAGTCGAGGACGAATGGGCAGCGCTTGCCATAGGCCTGCACAACGAAGCCCAGCCCATTCCATCCGGCGAGATCAGGGGCAAAGCAAAGCTCCTCGAGGAGGTCGAGCGAAAGCTCCAGCCGATCGGCCTCCTCGGCGTCGATATTGAGGCCGATATCATAGGTCTTGGCGAGAACGGCCAGCGCCTTGACCTTCGGAAGCAGCTCGCTCATCACCCGGCCGGCCTGCGACCTTACGTAACGCGGATGCAGGGCCGAAAGCTTGATCGATATGCCCGGACCGTCATAGATGCCGCGCCCGTCCGACGCCTTGCCGATGGCGTGGATCGCCTTTTCGTAATCCCGGTAATAACGCTCGGCGTCGGCGCCCGTCGTCGCGGCCTCGCCGAGCATGTCGTAGGAATAACGGAAGCCGCGTGCTTCCAGCGGCCGGGCGCGTTTCAGCGCCTCCGCGATCGTTTCACCGGTGACGAACTGCTCGCCCATCATCCGCATCGCCATATCGACGCCGCGACGGATGACCGGCTCGCCGGCGCGCGCGATCAGCCGCGTCAGCGCTGCCGAAAGGCTCCGATCGTTGACCGTCGACGTCAGCTTGCCGGTAACGACGAGCCCCCAGGTGGCGGCGTTGACGAACATGGATTTTCCGCCGCCGATATGGGAGGTCCAGTTGCCCTCGGCAATCTTGTCGCGGATCAGCGCGTCCCGGGTTTCGGTATCCGGAATGCGCAGCAGCGCTTCGGCGAGGCACATGAGCGCCACGCCTTCCTGGCTGGAAAGCGAGTATTCCTGCACCAGCCCTTCGACACCGGTCCCCTTGTGCTTGGCGCGCAACGCCTCGATCAGGCTGCGGGCCGTGCTGCGAATGTCATAGCGTTTTGCCTCGGAGACGCGCGCTGCTGCAACGAGCGGCGGCAGGCATTCGGTTTCCGGCCGGCGATAGGCTGCCGTGATGGCCTGGCGAAGTTCGGATTGCGGCCGGATCGGCGGGGCAAAGGCAGAGAATGGCGCGCCATCAGCCGGATCATTGGAGGGGGCGGGGTCGATCGCTGCGTTCAACATGAAAGTACCTATCAATCGATATCTGGTTTAACGGATGAACGAGATGCCGGGCTCATCGTCCCACTGTGCATCGTCCGTGCAGGCGGGGCCGGAATATTCCGTCTCTCGCAGCGGGCGCGCCTCCGGTCTGTCGCGCTTGAGGGTGAGCGCCGCGGCCACGGCCCTGATCGCCAGCGGCCGGTAGTGCGCGAGCAAATCCGGCGTCCGATCGTCATCCGCTTCTTTATTCTGCATGAATGCTCCCCGTGTTGAGCGCGGCGGCGATACCGATTTCAGCACTCTTCTGCCCGGCCTACAACCTACCACAGCCGCAAATCGCAATCTCACTTGATTTCAACAGTTTCCAGGCTGTATGAACTTATTAATCCGCCCGAGAGAGTTCAAATGGCTACTGAAACCGACATCTTTAGTGAATTGGACCAGTTCGACAGAAAGATCCTCGCCGCGCTCGCCGAGGACGGAAGGCTGTCGATCACAGATCTCGCCGCGCGTGTCGGATTGTCGAAGACGCCATGCCAGATCCGCTTCAAAAGGCTGATCAGCGAAGGATATATCGAAGGCTTCAAGGCCGTTCTCAATCCGTCGAAAATGCAGCTCGACCATATTGCTTTCGTCGAGGTGAAGCTTTCCGATACCCGCGAGGACGCGCTGAAAAGTTTCAACGATGCCATCAAGAAGATCAGCGAAGTCGAAGAGTGCCATATGATCGCCGGCAGGTTCGACTATCTCTTGAAGATCCGCACGCGCGATATCGGCCGCTACCGCCGTGTCCTCGGCGAGCGCATCTCGACACTGCCCCACGTTGCCAACACATCGACGAATGTCGCGATGGAAACGGTCAAGGAAGGCTGGAACAAGTCCGGTTCGAGTTTTTCGTGAATGTGATCCTTGAGATGACGAACTGCCGGTGAGTAGCCGCCGGACGGACTGCGATATCGTCATTGCTATCGGCTATCGCGCCACTATGATCAATCGACCCACAGGCAGTTCAGCCATCTCTCGCTTTCCGACCGCGTGCGCTCGGTTTCACCGGCACACTCTTCCCGTACTCATTCCACCATGTCGTCAACGCTTCCATGGTGGGACCGAGGCCCCGCGCTTTTTGGGTGATCTCGTATTCGACGCGCGGAGGAACCTCCGCAAAGATGGTGCGGGACACGAGCCCGTCTGCTTCGAGCTCGCGGAGTTGCGCCGTCAGCATGTGTTGGGTAATGCCGGGAATAGCCTTTCTCAGTTCGCCAAACCGGTGGATCCGCTGATGGAGCAGCCACATGATTTCCAGCTTCCATTTGCCGGAGAGCAGCGCGAATGCGCGACGCATCTCCTCATGCATATTGATTTCGCCATCGGCCATGGTCTGGTTTTCCATACTAGCTGCAAGTAATTCATCCTACTTGCAAAGATAGACCTTAGACGACATTTTCCATCCGTGCATCAGGGACGCAGTAAAAGGAGCGCCCCTCACATAGAAACCGACAGACTCGACGAGAGGAATGTTGCTGCCTGGGCAGCGACAGGGATGAACTATGCTTGAATTTTACGGATACTGGATCAGCACGGCACTTCTATCCGCGCTCTATCTCGCTTCAGCCTACATGTACGCCACAAGGAAACAGTGGGTTCGTGAAGCGCTGACGGAACTCGGATACAGCGCGAACAGCCTCGTTCCGTTCATGATCATTGTTAAGGTCTTCGGCCCGATCGCAATCCTTTCGCGCGTCAGCGTGCCGCTCAGCGATCTCGCCTATGCAGGTATCTTCTTTCATCTGCTGCTGTCGGGCCTCGCCCATATCGGCGTTCGAAAACCTGTCGGCGCTCTGCCAGCGGCGATCGGCCTGGCGCTGCTGATCACCTCATTCATGACGCAGAACGACGTCCGCGACGTCCCTTCGCCTTACGTCCAGGCCGCTGCCCTCTGACACCTCGATGATTACTAAGCCTTATCAAATGGAGATACACATGGGTCGACTCAATGGAAAAATTGCCGTTATCACTGGCGCAAGCCGCGGCATTGGCCGCGCCACCGCAAAGCTGTTTGCGGCCGAAGGCGCGAAGGTCGCAGTTCTTTCGCGGACATCCGAAGGCGTCGAACGCGTTGTCGATGATATCGTCGACGCGGGCGGCACCGCGCTCGGCGTCGTCTGCGACGTCGCTGAAGCCATTCAAATCACGGCCGCGGTGGACAAGGTTGTCGCAACATATGGCCGCATCGACATTCTCGTGAACAATGCTTTCGATGGTTCTGCGGTCTCGTCGTCGGTCATCGACCTTTCGGTCGAGCAATTGCAACGGAACTTCGACACCGGGCCGATCGCGTATCTGCGCTTCATGCAGGCTTGTTATCCTCACCTGAGAGAAGGCGGAGACGGGCGGATCATCAATTTCGGTTCGATGGCCGGCACCGTGGGGTTGGCTGGTTACGGTCCGTACAACATGGCCAAGGAGGCGGTACGTGCGCTGACTCGCACGGCGGCACGCGAATGGGGTGCCGACAACATCACCGTGAACAACGTTCTGCCGATCGCGGACACCTGGGGCGCCGAGAAAAAGGATATCCCTCCCCCGACCAACGCGCTCGCTCGTTTCGGCTCGCCGGAAGACGACATTGCCCCGGTGGTGCTGTTCCTGGCCAGCGAGGATTCCCAATTCATTACGGGATACAGCCTTACCCCCGACGGCGGCACAATCATCGACAGCGCCCGGTAACAGCCCTCGGCAACCTTCGATAAGCAAGGGGCGCAGCGTGCTGCGCCCCCTTGTCCGGCAGAGCTTCCCGACATGAGTGTTGGTTACCGATGCCGGTAGCGAAAAGCTTCGACGAAGCCGGAGAAAGCAGGGGATGGATGGCGCCGGCTGGGGTAATAGAGATGATATCCTTGGAATGTTGGCGCCCAGTCGGCCAGCACTTCATTCAGTTGACCGCTGTCACAATATTGCCGGACGAGGTCTCTCGGCACATAAGACAGCCCGGCGCCGTCGAGAGCGGCATTGATCGCCGGCCCTATGTTGCTCATCACGAGCTGGCCTTCCACACGTACGCTGAACTCGCGGCCATCCTTTTCAAACTCCCAGGCATAGAGAGCGCCTGACGTCGGGAGACGCAGGTTGACGCAATTGTGGTCCGTCAAGTCATGCGGGGTCGAAGGCACGGTGCGGGCCGCAAAATATCCGGGTGATCCGACCACGGCGTAAGAGATATCGGGGCCAATGCGAACGGCCACCATGTCGCGCGCAATCGCTTCGCCGAGCCGCACGCCGGCATCGAATTGGCGCTCCACGATATTTGTGAAACCGTTGTCGACGATGAGTTCCACGGTGATATCGGGGTAATCCCGTAAAAATGCCGGCAGCCTCGAACGGAAGACCAGCTCCACCGCGTCATCGGGACATACGAGGCGGACTGTGCCCGAAGGCGTGTCGCGCAGCGCGCCGAGGGCACTGATCCCGGCAGCGATACTCTCGAAATGCGGCTGGATAGTTTCCACCAGGCGCGCACCGGCCGCTGTGGGAGCCACGTCACGCGTCGTGCGGGAGAGAAGCCGGACGCCGAGCCGTGCCTCGAGCGCGCTGATCGTATGGCTCAACGCCGAGCGCGTGACTCCCAGTTTTGATGCAGCGCGCGTGAAACTCCGCTCTTGAGCCACCTCCAGAAACGCACGCATTTCCGTGAACTCGTCGCGCCGCATTGTTGAATCTCCTTCATCACCAGATTCAGATTATAGCTTCTAGTCGCGCAAAACCAGTCCGGCTATCTTTTTTGGCAACGGACAGGAGAGCATGCATGACCGTCGAGCTGACATTGAATGAGACCGCACTGACGGACGACACGGCGACCTCATGGTCTGCTGTGACCTGCCTCTCGCTTCTCACGTTCCTTCTGGTGGGGTTGGAATTTCTCCCTGTGAGCCTTCTGACCCCGATCGCCAGGGACCTCTCTGTGTCAGAGGGGCAAGCCGGATTGGCGATCACCGTGTCGGGTGTCTTTGCGGTCATCACCAGCCTTTTCGGCAATGCAGTCTTGGCGAGGATCGACCGGAAGTCCGTCGTCCTGCTCTATACGGCGGTTCTTGTTGCATCGAGCTTGGCGGTTACCCTCGCACCCAACTTCCTCGTCTTTCTCGTCGGGCGGTCCCTGGTCGGCGTGTCGATCGGCGGCTTCTGGTCGCTGTCGACGGCTATTCTGGCACGCCTGGCTTCAGACCGTGATCTGCCCAAGGCCATTGCGCTTCTTCAAGGCGGCACCGCATTCGCCCTCGTCCTTGCCGCGCCGCTCGGGAGTTTTCTTGGCGGGTTGATCGGATGGCGGGGCACATTCTTCATCACGGTGCCGATCGGAATAGCAGCGCTCGCCTGGCAACTGGTGGTCCTGCCGAGGATGCCGGCGACATCAACCCTGTCGGTGGCCAGAATATTCGGGCTGCTGCGCAATCGCACATTCGCGATTGGAATGGCGGCGACCGGTCTCGCCTTCATCGGCCAGAACGCCCTGTCTATCTTTCTTCGTCCGTTCCTCGAAGGCGTCACGGGACTGGAATTGAATGTTCTGTCCATGGTGCTTCTCGGCCTTGGCGTCGGTGGACTGGCCGGAACCTCCGTCATTGGCTTCGTCGCCCGGCGCCACCTCCTCTTCGTTCTCGTAGGCTTGCCGGCTGCTCTTTCGGTCCTTGCCCTGCTGCTGATCGCTCTCGGGCCGTTCGCGGCGGTTACCGCATCCCTGCTCGTCATGTGGGGATTTTTCTCGACGCCGCTTCCGGTCGCCTGGAACACATGGATGGCCGCTATCGTCCCCGGTGAGTTGGAAGCGGCAGGTGGGCTGCAAGTGGCGCTGATCCAACTTGCCATTGCCGGCGGCGCTTTCACTGGCGGCATGCTGTTCGACACGGCGGGATGGTGGAGCACCTTCCTTCTGGCCGCCTGCCTTCTCGCCGGTTCGGCTGTCCTTGCCGCGCTCGCCGGTCGCCGTTCCTGAACCTTCAGAAACCTCAAAACAGGAGATCATCATGTCCCAAGGAATTGAAAACAAAGTGGTCGTCATCACCGGGGCAAGCAGCGGGCTTGGCGAAGCCACCGCGCGTCATCTTGCTGAGCGTGGCGCGTCCGTCGTCCTCGGCGCGCGGCGTGGCGACCGCATCGCTAAGCTGGCTGAGGAGTTGGCCGCCAAGGGCTATAGAACCAAGGCAGTCCAAACCGACGTCACGGACCAACTTCAGGTCAAGACGCTCGTCGACACGGCCGTCAACGCGTTTGGTCGCATCGACGTGATGCTGAACAACGCCGGCTTGATGCCACTTGCGCCGCTCGAACGGCTCAAAGTTGACGAGTGGGATCGCATGATCGACGTGAACATCAAAGGGGTGCTCTACGGCATCGCAGCAGCGCTTCCGCACATGAAGGCGCAGAAGTCGGGGCACATCATCAACGTGTCCTCCGTCTACGGTCATGTGGTCGATCCGGGTGCCGCCGTCTACTGCGCGACGAAATTCGCCGTGCGTGCCCTCTCGGAGGGGCTGCGGAAGGAAGTGAAGCCGTACAATATCCGCACCACGATCATTTCACCCGGCGCAGTGAGCACCGAACTCCTCGAACATATCAGCGAAAAGGACATCCAGGCGGGCGCCAAGGAGTTCGTCAGCAAGATCGCCGTCAGCGCGGACACGTTCGCCCGAACGGTCGCCTTCGCGGTGAACGAACCAGACGATGTCGACATCAACGAAATCCTGTTCCGGCCCACGGCTCAACCTGTCTGACGCGAGGCGCGCTATGTCGATGACATCCACGTTCATGAGCCGTCGCGCGGTGCTGG
Organism: Rhizobium indicum; assembly: GCF_005862305.2. Lineage (NCBI taxonomy): Bacteria > Pseudomonadati > Pseudomonadota > Alphaproteobacteria > Hyphomicrobiales > Rhizobiaceae > Rhizobium > Rhizobium indicum. Next base: position 668,865 of record NZ_CP054022.1, read on the forward strand.
GCGGAACCTTGGCGGCCGCCGCTCTCCCTCCCGTGGCGCACGGGCAGGACGAGCGCGGCCCGGCGTATCCCGAAGTGACAGACGTCAGGATCAGGATAGGCTTCAACAAGCTAACCCTGACCGCGACACTCTTCGACAATCCGACGGCGCGCGATCTCGTTTCCATGCTGCCCTTAAACCTCACGATCGAGGACTATGGTAGGAACGAAAAGATCGTCCATCTGCCGCGCAAGCTGACCGAAGAAGGCAACGGTGCTTTCGGAAACGAGCAGCCGGGCGACCTTTGCTACTTCAAACCGTGGGGTAACCTGGCCCTGTTCTACGCGGATTACCGCTGGGACGGGCTGATCCGGCTCGGCCGCTTCGACAATGGCTTCGAGCCGTTGCTGGTGCGCGGCGCGTATCCGGTCCGCATAGAGCGAATCTGACAAGGGCCTTATGGCCGGAGATATCAATTCGCCTTCCTCCCAACCATGAAAGAACCCCATAGACGATAAATTTCCAGCACTAGAAAACCGCGGCCGGCTTAAGCCAGCAGAGGCGCTCGACGGGCGCCTCCGTCTATTCGATGATCTCGACGCAGAAATCTATAAAGGCCCTGACCTTAGCCGGAACATGCTGACGCGAGGGATAGAAGGCGTAGAGCGGGAATGTCTCGTCCGACCAGTCGGGAAAGAGGTTCACGAGCTGCCCATTGTTCAGATAATCCGCCATCCCGAGTGAGAAGACTTGCGCGATGCCTATCCCCGCAAGGCAGGTCGCCAAGGTCGTGCCGGCATCGTTGACTAAAATCCGGCTGCGGGTCTCGATCGAGACGACCTCTTCACCCCGCCGAAGCTCCCATTCGAAAGGCCTTGCAGTCAGCGGGTCCTGGAACTGGATACAGGTATGCTCGCTCAAATCCTGTGGACGGCCCGGCCGACCATGTCGCTCGATATAAGCGGGAGCCGCAATCGTGATCACGCGTGTCTGCATCAACAGGCGCGAAATAAGCGACCGTTGTGCAGGCTCGCCAAAGCGCACAGCGACGTCCATGCCATCAGTAACAAGATCGCCGATCTCGTTGCGGGTGATGACCTCGATCTGGATATCCGGGTAACGGTCGAGGAAGGCGCCGAGCCGCGGGCCGAGCACAAGGCGTGAGAAATATGGGTCGACATTGACTCGCAGTCGGCCACGCACCGCCTGTCTGGCGCCAACAGCTGTCTGCGCAGCCTCTTCGATGCCGCTCAAGAGTGGGGCCACCTGTTCGTAGAACCGCGCGCCGTCATCGGTGAGCCGCATCGTGCGTGTTGTCCGGTCGAGCAGCCGCAGACCGATCCGCCCCTCCAGTCGGGAAATGGCGCGGCTGACACCCGACGCCGATAGTCCCATTAGCTCCGCCGCCCGCGCGAAACTTCCGCTCTCGATAACGGCGGCCAGTACGCTCACGCCATTCAATAATCGTCCGTCAAACATCGGGCATCCGTGATTTTTAGTCACCAATCATGTGACAGAAGCGCGCTTCAGTCAAATGCTGCCAAAGGACATGATAAGCATAACAAACCGCCAACCTGCTGGCGGTGCAGGAAGCGAAGGAGTCTAACCATGTTTGTGATCACCGGAGTAACAGGCCAAGTCGGAGGCATTGTCGCCGCGCGTCTGCTGAAGGCAGGGGTGCCGATACGCGCCGTCGCGCGCAATGCGGAGAAAGCAGCGGAATGGAAGGACAAAGGAGCGGAACTGGCCTTGGCCGAGATGACCGACGCCGATGCGCTCACCAAGGCTTTCGCCGGCGCCGACGGCGTCTTTCTACTGATCCCGCCGACCTTCGATCCGACCCCTGGCTTTATGGAAGTGCGCGCTGTAATTGCGGCCCTGAAGACCGCGCTTCTTTCGTCTCGTCCCGCCAAGGTCGTTTGCCTCTCCACCATCGGCGCGCAGGCCAGAGAACCTAACCTCTTGAGCCAGCTTGGTCTCGTCGAACAGACGTTATCTGCCTTGCCAATGCCAATCGCCTTTCTGCGTGCCGGCTGGTTCATGGAGAACACGGCCTGGGATATCGCGCCGGCGCGCGAGACCTGTGTCTTCTCGAGTTTCCTGCAGCCGCTCGATCAGCCCTATCCGATGGTTTCTGTCCTCGACGTCGCAGCCAAGGCGGCAGAACTGCTGCAGCACGAGTGGGTGGGCAAACAGGTCGTCGAGTTGATGGGGCCAGAGGGCGTCACGCCCAACGATATCGCCGCTGTCCTATCATCCATCCTCGGCAAACCCGTCCGGGCGGAGCCGGTCGCCCGCGACACCTGGGAGCAGATTTTCACCGATCAGGGCATGCAGAACCCCCTCCCGCGGATGCGTATGATCGATGGCTTCAACGAAGGCTGGATCCGGTTCGAGGGCGAGCCGGTGAAGGGCACGACCACACTGGACACAGCCATGGGCCGTCTCATTTGCCCCGGCCGATAAACAGCTCAAAGGCCGTGGCGGAGAGCAGCCACGCCCTTTTCTCATGCAGCCTCTGACAGGGTCGCTCCCGGATTTTGAACTAACGGACTACCCAAAGACTACCGGATCGGACGGCAGACGTGCGGCCTAATGCGGTTTTTGAATTTCACAGTAGACAATGCTGCGGTTTGAGCCGGGCCAAACAGACACCTTCACATCCGCCCCGGTCACGCTTTCACTGGCGATCAAGCCCATCTCTCGCTCTGACCGCAACAGCAGCGCCCAGTTCATAAATGTCTCCATATAGCCATCGACGTCGGTCTCCGGGGAGAAGTTGGCGAATAGGAATGTGCCGCCAGGCTTCAGCATGCTGACGCACTTCCTGGCCAGCCTTACGGCTACCGCGTCCGGCAAATAATCATAGAGACCCGCGGCATAGACGAAATCGAACATTCCCAGCGCGTGCCTCCCACCGAGCAGGGATTTGACCGACCCGTTCACGGCCTCGACGGACGTGCCGGCGAAATCGCGGGCGACGGTTCCAACGCTTATCGGGTCTTGATCCAAAGCCACCCAGCGTCTGATCGCGCCGGCGCTGAGAGCGCTCGACAAAGGCCCCTCACGAAGATGCCCGGCGGCGATGGCGAGAACTTCGGTGGAACCAGCCCGGGTCGAAGCGATTTCGTCAACGCGGCGAGCCAGAATGTCTCGACGCTCCCTCACCGCGACGGATGACGAAGCATTTCGAGTGTAGGCGTAGATCGAACGTCCCAAGTTGCTCGCGGACAAGACGGCGTCCTCGATTTCAGGTCGGCCGTATATGAAGTCGAGAAGGCGTGCGTCGCCAGAATAGCCGCGCGGTTTTTCGAACGACCAGCGGGTCAATGGATCTTGATGAAGATAGTGAGCAACGGGATGGGATTGCGCGATCGGAACGATGACGTCCCACACCTCCGGATGAAAGCGCCGCCGTATCTGGTGCAAGGCCTCGGCAAGACGCTCGATGATCGCATTGGGCTCGACGCCGGACTTGAACTGACGGATCGACACGTCAAGGCTGAGGGCAAGCTCGGCTCTGGCAACGATCAGGTGGCCGGGATCTGGGGCAGCAACCCTCCTTGCCACCCGACGAATTTCGCCGGGCGCAACAAGACTTTCACCGTCCAAGACCAGGCTTTGTGCCATTTCGAGATCCCCTTGATATAGCGTTAAGCATAATCAACCTCGAAATAGGATGCGACTAGAATCCACACGGGATAAGGGTAATTCTACTCTTGCGGGTCAGATGCTACCCCTCTAACAAAGCTAAGCAATAAGACAAACCGGTTGCAGGTCGCCGAACGCGATTTTGGAGGGCGCCGAAGTATGGCTTACTTTTCAACATACTTTAGATGGCTGTCAGGCCGGCGTCGTTGCATGATCGCGGCTTGCACTAATGTCCAGAGTGACGAATCTACCGCCAGCTTTTCATTCGCCGAGGCTCTCAAATCTCTGAAAACTGAAAATGATGCTGTCCGGAGGCGGAGCTCACGGCAAGGTCTTTGGATGGCGGTTGCCGTTTATGTGGCCTTTGCACTTCCCGACCGATGGCTGATCCCCGATGTTGCCCCTATGACGATCGCCGCGCGATTCGTCGTTGCAACGATCGCGCTGCTGGCGTTCGAAATTCTGCGACTGGCCAATGCGAAAACCGTCTGGCTTGACATCACATGCGCCGCTGCTCTGCTTGTGGGCTATGTAGGCTGGCTTTACCCGGCGATTGCCACCCGCGACGTCACCGCCATGTCATACTACATGATATTCGGCGCCATCTTCATGATGGGCGCCAACCTGTTTTTCAGTTTCCCGTTTCGGCTTTCGGTGATCACCTCGGGCCTCGTTCTATGCGCATTTTTCATTACGATAGTGGAATTTTTTCCTTCAAGCCAAACCTACAAGCTTGCCTTCGGGATGTTCTACATTTCGTGCTTTGCCTTCACGTCTTTCGTCAATTGGCGATTGAACGTGGAGCGTCGAAACGTGTTGTTGAACGCGGCGGAGGCTCGCCACCAGCACTGGGAAGCGTCCGAGCGCGGAAGGTCACTGCTCGAGCTTTCTCATACTGACTACCTGACAGGCATCGGCAACAGACGCGCGCTGGATCGGCGGCTCGACGAATGCTGGGCCGCCTGGAAAGACGAACGCCGCGACTTCTCCGTGTTCCTCATCGACGTCGACTTTTTCAAGCGCTTCAATGATCGCTACGGACATCAGGAAGGAGACCGATGCCTGACTGTCATCGCCAATGCGCTGAAGGCGGTTGTAGGCTGGTCCGATGGCATGATCGGCAGGTATGGTGGCGAGGAGTTTATCGTGGTCATGCCGTCTGCCCTCCCCAAGGTCGCGATGACTCTCGCCGAGAAGATCAGAATGGAAGTCGAGTCCCTTGCGATTGATCACGACGAGCGACCAGATGATATGTCGATCGTAACCGTCAGCATCGGCGTCGCCGTCACCCGCGAGAAAGTGGGAGAGAAAGTTGAACGATTAGTACGTGAAGCCGACCTCGCTCTCTACAATGCCAAAGCAAGTGGCCGAAACTGCATTCGCAGTTTTGATCCGTTTTTGCCTCGCCCCGACGACCATGCTGGTAAACTCGTCCCGCTGCTGGCGGCCGCCATCGATCGCAAACTGGTCTCGCTCGTGTACCAACCGATCTTCGACGTGACGAACGGGAAAGCAAGAGCTGTCGAGGCTTTGATGCGCCTCAGGATGCCGGACGGCACCGCGGTTTCGCCGAAGACATTCATTCCCGTTGCGGAACGAAGTGGCGCTATCCTCGAACTGGGCAGGTGGGCGATCGAGACGGCATGCCGGGATATACTGATGACCGATCGCATGGCGACCGTCAGCGTCAACGTGTCGCCGATACAACTGCGTTCCCCCGGCTTTGCTGCCAGTGTCGCTGATATCCTTGCTCGGTGCGGGGTCTGCGGGTCGCGACTGGCCTTGGAAGTCACCGAGGGCCTGGACATGGATATGCAGGCGGAGGTGCTGAAATGCATCGCCGATCTGCGGGCACTCGGCGTCGAAATCTGGCTTGACGACTTCGGCTGCGGCTTCGCGGGCCTCTCTTGGCTGAGGGCGATCGAGTTTCAGACGGTCAAGGTCGATAGAACCTTCCTGCACGACTGCTCGAACCCACGCGGTCTGATGATGCTTCAGGACATGATTGCTCTCATCCGCAATCGTGGGAATACGATCCTGGTGGAAGGCGTCGAAACTGCAGCACAGTTTTCCCTTCTCAAGGATCTTCGCATCGACCGCGTCCAGGGCTTTCATATGGGCATGCCGGTCAGCGCTGAACTTCTGAGCGCGGCATAACTCGCCTCAAGGTTTCCAGATGGCTCAGCACGTCGTCGATGATCGGTGCGTGGCATGTGACGTCTTTGCAGATCGTCGTGATGCTAAGTGGCGCCTATCTTGCCACGTCAGGAGTGCCGGCGATCGAACAGGCCGCACTCGATAAGCCATAAGGGCGGCTATGCTCATTCCGCGAGTCCGATTCTTCCGTTACGTCAGCGACAACGTTTTAGCCTGGCTTCCGTGCGCCTCACCCATTTCAATCGGCTTGAGGCCCCGTCGTCCCAAGACCGGCGGCGACTGCATGCACGGCCGCGGGCTAGCCTCACTGGCACCTTCCAATCTCCCATGTCGCAACACTACATGATGGGAACAATGCAATTGGGAACATTCGACATCTGCTGCATGTTTTGCTGTGCGGAGGCACACCCAAACCTGTTGAGGATTTGAGCATGACTTGTTTTATCTGTGCCGCCTGCGGCGCTCAGTTCAGCGAGAGATCTGAGCCGCCGCGAGCCTGCCCGGTCTGCGAGGACGACCGTCAGTTCGTGCCCCAGTCGGGGCAAAGGTGGACGGATATGGCGGCAATCAGCCGGACACACAGTGTGATCTGGAACCAAGAAGCGCAGGGTGTTCACAGCCTGCAGATCTCACCTGCCTTCGCAATTGACCAGCGCGCCTTCCTCATCGAGGGACCGGATGGCAACATTCTTTGGGATTGCCTCAGCCTCGTTGACGAGGCGAGTGCGGCCCAAATTGCTGCGATGGGCGGTCTTACGGCGATCGCAATTTCACACCCACACTTCTATTCTTCGATGGTCGAGTGGAGCACAGCCTGTGGCGACGTGCCGATCTATCTCCACGCCGATGACGGCGAATGGGTACAGAGACCTGGTCCGGCACTTCGCCTTTGGAAGGGTGAAACTCTGCAAGTCGGTCCGGCGACCGTAATTCGTTGCGGTGGGCATTTCGCTGGCAGTTCGGTGCTTCACTGTCCCTGGCTGGAAGCTGGACGGGGCGCTCTGTTCGTGGGCGACACGATGCAAGTCACGCTGGATCGTCAGTATGTGAGCTTCATGCGCAGCTATCCGAACCTCATTCCGCTCAACGCCAGAACTGTGGAAGGCATATCGGAGGCCGTACGGCCATATCGATTTGAGTCGATTTACGGTGCATTCACGGGGAGAACGATCAAAACAGATGGCTCACGTGTCGTGGAAGGGTCTGTTCAAAGATACATAAGGGCCATTGAAGGTTAAGGTGCCGTTCAGCGATAACAAGGCAGCGAACTCCTTCGATGCAAACGAGACCGATGGAATTTCGATCGATTTCTTCCTAGGTAGTAAGGCCAGCAGCCCCCGACAAATTGCGGCTTTTTGGACGAATCAGGCCGTCTGATGAAGCGAGGCAATTGATCGCTGAAGGCAGACGATTATTCGGCGGTTGAACCCGGGAATGAGGAGCAGAATGGATCACGTCAATAGCCCGCAATCGTCAGTGAGCGAAGAGAAGGAAGCCCGCAGGCTTCAATACCTGACCTGGGAACACATTGCGTCGGACCTCCGTCATCCCACTCACCTCGCCCGCAAGGCGGAACTCAGGCGATCATGCGGTGCGGAGCTGGCCGAGACGTCCTACATCGCCGAGAATGCCGCAGTCTTCACCGAAAGCCTGACGATGGGCGAGCGGTCGTGGATCGCCGGGCACGCGCTCGTTCGCGGCCATGTGATCCTCGGCAACGATTGCACCATCAATCCCTATGCCTGTGTTTCCGGCACGGTGACGTGCGGTCATGGCGTGCGGATTGCTTCGCATGCCTCGATCGTCGGCTTCAATCATGGCTTCGACGATCCGACCATTCCTATACACCGCCAGGGCGTCGTCAGCATCGGCATCGTGATCGGCGACGATGTCTGGATCGGCGCCAATTGCGTGATCCTCGATGGCGCCACGATTGGAAACGGTGCGGTGATCGCCGCCGGAGCGGTGGTCACGGGAGACATTCCCGCCATGGCGATTGCCGGTGGAGTACCCGCCCGGGTGCTGCGGAGCCGAGGCTCGGCACCCAAGAAATCCGGCACTGGCGACATTGAAGATCAATTGGTCAGGCTCGGTCGGAAGGCGAAAGACCAATGGCCTGATATTCTTGCGCGCTGGAAAACGCAAGGATCCTATGAATCGCTGGAAGCGGACGGCATCCGGAGACCCGCGATCCGGCATCTCTGCGATGCAATCGAGATCGCTGCCGGCTTCGGCCACCTGCCGCCCGATCTCGATGCGGCGGAGACAGTCGAGCGTCTCCAAGGCCTTCAGGACCAAGAGACCGGCCTTTTCCCGGAAGAGCATGCGCGAGAGCACGGGAGGGCATTGAAGGATGATTCAAAGGCGCTCTATAACGTCCTTGCGGTTGGCTATGCGCTTGAACTGCTTGGTTCCGGTCCACGCCAACCGGTCCATGCGGTCGAGCTCGGCGCCGGGGAGCTGGATGAATGGCTGAGCGCCCTGCCCTGGTCGACCCGGGCATGGCACGCCGGAAGCGTGGTCGATGCGATCGGAACTGCCATGTACTTCAATGCGGAGTATTTCGGCATCAGGCATTCACGGCAGGCGCTCTTCGAGTGGCTGAGCCGCAATGCCAACAGCGTTTCGGGGCTGTGGGGTGAACCGACCGCGGCGGAAGGATGGCTTCAACCGGTGAACGGCTTTTATCGCCTGACGCGCGGCACCTACGCCCAGTTCGGCGTGGCACTTCCCCACCCGCACGCCTCGCTTGAAACGGTTCATCTCAACTATCGCAACCACAAAGGCTTCGTTGCAGCAAAATACAATGCGTGCAACCTGCTCGATACGATTCATCCTCTGCTGCTGATTGCCCGGCAGACCGACTACAGGCGGGCCGACGGCGAGGCGATCGCCCGCAAGGTCATATCGAGGGCGTTGGATAGATGGCGGGATGGCGAAGGGTTCCCGTTTGCCGATGGTGCTGAACCGAGCTTGCAGGGAACGGAAATGTGGCTTTCCGTCATTCACCTGGCGGCCGATTTCCTGGGACTGGCGGATCGCTTCGCCTTCGTCCCTAAAGGCGTTCACCGAACGGCAACCGTGGGGCTGGGTTTGTGACTACGCTTCGATCACCCGTGCAGTGATGCCGTCAGCCAAGCGGCGGCAAGGTCGCGTGCGTTGCTTCGCTTGGCTTTGACGGGCACGATCACATTGTAACGATCCTCCGCGGCAAGCTCGCCGCCGTCGACCTGCACCAGGGTTCCATCCTCCAGAAAGGTGCCCACCAGCATACGCCATCCCAATGCAATCCCTTGCCCTGCGCGCGCGGCTGCGATGGTTTCGGTATAGTGGTTGAACCGAAGCGACGGCTTTACCTCGATGTTGGCGCCGGTGAGCGAAAACCACTGCGCCCAGCTATACCAGGAACGATCGAGAACGTCCGTCTCGATGAATTCGTCGGCGGAGCCGAGCGCGCCATCTCCGCGACGCTTGAGATAGTCGGGAGAGCAGACGGGGCAGATGACGTCGCCGTGCGAGGCGATGACGGTGCTATCGCTGAAGGGAGGCACACCATATCGAATTGCCACGTCGACTTCTCCGTCATCGAGAGCGATCGGGCTGTCCTGGGATATCACCCGCACCGGGATGCCGGGGTTTGCACGGCGAAACTCTGCCAGCCGCGGCAGCAGCCAGAAAGAAGAGAATGCAACGGTCGCCCCTATGGTCAACACGTCCTGGCTGCGCGACTGGAGCGCTTCCACGCTCTCGGCAATATCGGCAAAGCTCTTGGCCAGCGTGGCTCCGAGGTTGATGCATGCCGCCGTCGGCTCGATCGCTCGATGCTTGCGCACGAATAAGGGCTGGCCGAACTCCTCCTCCAGCAATGCAATCTGCCTGCTGACCGCCGCCTGGGTGACACCCAACTCGGTCGCAGCCGTGGTGAAGCTCTTCTTTCTGAGCACCGCCTCCAGGGTCACCAGTGCCGTCAACGACGGGATCCGTCTTCTAAAGTGCATCACAGAACCCCTCAACGCATGATAAAAACTTATGCGAACCTAATTTTTTATGCCGTTGAAACATCGGAACTGCAAGGGCAATCTGGGGAAACTCTCGCATAAGAGGTTCTGATGCTAAACAAGCTCCCATCGTCCATTTCGGCTCTTCTCGACGCTCGTGCCAACGGTCACTCCCTGCCGGCCGGTCTTTACGTCAGGGAAGACGTGTTCGAAGCAGACATCGACGTCTTCTTCCACAATCACTGGATCTGTGTCGGTCTCGACTGCGATGTCCCCGAACCCGGTGACGCCACGGTGATCGATATCGGCAAGACGAGCCTGATCCTTCTGCGTGACGACGACGGAGAAATTCGCGTCCTGCACAATGTCTGCCGCCATCGCGGCTCCCGCCTTCTCGATCCGGGCAAGACGATCGTCTCAAAACTCGTCTGTCCCTATCACACCTGGACATACGAACTGACGGGTGAGCTCAGCTACGCGCCTCACATGGGCAAGGATTTCGACAAGGAGTGTCGGAGCCTCAAGCCCGTCACTTTCAAGTCGATCGGCGGACTGATTTATGTCTGTCTCTCCGACAATCCGCCCGAGGACATTGCTATCCTCGAACAGGCCATGGTCGAGCGCCTCGCCCCCTACGACATCCGGAACGCAAAAGTTGCCTTCCAAACGGATGTCATCGAGGACGGCAACTGGAAGCTCACGATGGAAAACAATCGCGAATGCTACCATTGCTCCGCGAACCATCCGGAGCTCTGCGTCTCCTTCGTCGATCTCGACTTCGGCTTCGACCCCGAGACGCTGAGCCCGGAGGATCGCGAACAGGCCGAGGAGCATTTGAGGCTGTATGAAGAGCGCACGAAGGCCTGGGAGTCCGACGGCTTTCCATCGGCGGCCGTCGAGCAGCTCGCCGACTGCGCCACCAATTTCCGCACCCAGCGGCTGATCATCGCAGGCGCCGGTGAATCCCAGACCCACGATGCCACCGCCGCATCTTCCAAGCTTCTTGGGCATATGACCCGCAAGGATCTCGGCGACACGCATCTTTGGGGCCACAACAGCTGGAACCACTTCATGGGCGACCATGCCGTGGTGGCAACCGTCATCCCGCTCTCGGCGGGCAAGACGCTGGTCAGAACCAAGTGGCTGGTCCACAAGGACGCCGTCGAAGGCGTGGATTACGATCTCGACAAGCTGACGGATGTCTGGGTTGCGACGACGGACCAGGACGCCGATCTCGTGGCACGCTCCCATGCAGGCACTCTCGACCCGGCCTATCAGCCTGGCCCCTACTCCCGCTTTTCCGAGACGAACCTCGACAAGTTCGCCAGCTGGTACATCGATCGGATGCGCGCCCATGGATACTAGGAGCCCGCAGATGCCCGCAGCCAGGGCCGCCCTTCACGACGTCTGGAACCCGGAAGAAGACGACGCGCTCGTCTGCCTTGACGTCCAGCAGGAAACCCACGACGTCAAGACCTTCACCTTCGCCTCGCGTGAGGGCAAGCGGTTCGTGTTCAAGGCAGGGCAGTATTTTCTGTTCGACCTGGAACATAATGGAGACGCTGAAAACAGGTGCTACAGCATCTCCTCCTCGCCGCATCGGACAAACGCCTTCTCCGTGACGGTGAAGCGCGTTCCCGGCGGAAAGATCTCCAACTGGCTTCACGACACCCTGGTTCCCGGCGCGACCATCAAGGCGAACGGGCCGCTCGGCCACTTCGTCAGGCCCGAGACGTCTGGACGCAAGCTTCTGCTTTTGTCGGGCGGCTCCGGAATTACCCCCGTCATGTCCATTCTGCGGGAACTCGCCGACAGTTGCGAACCTGCCGACGTCGTCTTCATGCACGCGGGACGGACGCCGCAGGATCTGATCTTTCGCGACGAACTGGCCTGCATCGCCCGCAGGCTGAAAGGCCTTCGCCTTCATTTCTTGCCCGAGACCGTGGCCGGCGAGCCGTCCTGGCCCGGTCTGACCGGTCGCATTTCGAAAGACTACATGCGGCTTGCCGTTCCCGATATCACTGAGCGAACCGTGATGTGCTGCGGCCCCGCCCCGTTCATGGCCGCCGCGCGCACCATTGCCGCCGAGCTCGGCGTGCCCGGCGCGAACTACCTGGAGGAAAGCTTCGACGCAGCCGTCATCGACGAACCCGAAATCCCTGCGGTTCAGGAGGCAGCTGCGAGGGTCTTTCAGGTCACCTTCTCGAAGCAGGCCCGCAGCATCGACGTCTCCGGCGACCAGAGCGTGCTCTCTTGTGCGAAGAAGTCAGGCGTCAGGATCCCGTCGTCCTGCGCGAATGGCGTCTGCGGCACCTGCAAGTCGAAGCTTACGTCAGGCACGGTCGACATGAACCACAATGGCGGAATTCGTCAGCGGGAAATCGACGCCGGCTTCTTCCTGCCCTGTTGCTCCAAACCGCTCAGCGATCTGGTAATCGAGCGCTGACACTGTCACTCACCGACAACAGGGACTGACTGAGATGCTGCGAGAGGAAAGCGATTCCGCCGAGTTGACCGGCTCGACGGTCTTCAAGGACGAGCGAAAGCAGGCATACCTCAATCCTGAAGGAGCCGACCGGCCTCTTATCAGTCCTGTGCCGGCCACGACGCTCGACCGGGCTCGCCGCTATCGTCTGGAGCGCCTGCGCAGGAAAATGCGCGAATGGGACTGCGGCGCCTTGCTTCTCTACGACCCCGTCAACGTCCGATATGCCTTCGATTCATCGAATATGAGCATATGGACGATGCACAACGCCTCGCGCTACGCTCTGATTCTCGCCGATGGTCCGGCCATACTTTTCGAATTCGAAGGCGCCGAGCACGTCAATGACGGGCTTCCCGGCATCGACGAGATCCGGCCGGCGAAATCATGGATATTCTTCACATCAGGCAACCTTATCGAACCCCGCCTGAAAGCCTGGGCGGACGAGGTCGCGGACCTCGTGAGCCGCAATGGCGGCAATAAACGCGTGGCGGTGGACAGGCTCGAACCCGCCGGCGCGTTCGAATTGCGGGATCGCGGCTTCATCCTCTTAGACGGTCAGGAGCTGGCCGAGCGGGCGCGATCCATCAAGAGCGCCGATGAAATCGAGTTGATGAGATGGACGATCCGTGTCTGCGAAGCAGGCATGGCGCGGATGTACGAGGTGTCCGAGCCGGGCCGCACCGAAAGAGAGATCTGGGCCGAGCTTCACTTCGAAAACGCACGCAGCGGCGGCGAGTGGCTGGAGACCAAGCTCTTGACCGCAGGCCCGAGAACAAACCCCTGGTATCAGGAATGTTCGGACTACGTCGTCAAACGCGGGGAGATGATATCCTTCGACACCGACATGATCGGACCCTACGGCTATTGTGCCGATCTCTCGCGGTCGTGGACAGCGGGACACGTGGCAATGAAGGGGAAGCAGAAGGAACTTTATGCGGCAGCCAGGGATCAGATCGAGCACAATCTTTCAATCATCAGGCCTGGGATGACTTTCCAGGAATTCAACGAAATCTCGTGGCGGATTCCGGAGAAATACCAGCCTTATCGATACACGCTTGCTCTGCACGGAACCGGAATGGCGGATGAATGGCCGGGGATCCTTCTGCATCCGGATTTCGACCCTGATTTCAGCGGCATCATCGAGGAGAACATGGTTCTCAACGTCGAAAGCCTGATTGCCGAAGCCGGATCCGAGAGCATCAAGCTGGAAACCCAGGCCTTGATCACGGCAAGGGGAGCCGAGCGGCTGGACACGTTTCCGTGGGAAGAGATCTGAAAAAGCAGGTCGCGCAAAACTGTGCAGCGGTTTGCGACAACGACATGCGTGAGAACAAAGAGCTAAAGCGCGAGGAGCGAATCTGAAAGATTGCGACGCGCTTTAGTGCGCTCTCGAAGCGGCACGATGCTGCGACGGTGTCTGCCCGAATGTGCGCTTGAAGGTTCTCGTGAACTGCGAGGCGTTTTCAAAGCCGACATCCAGCGCAATCTCGATCAGCGGCGCCTTCGACTGGGCAAGGATCGACTTCGCTCGCTCCATGCGAACACGATTATAGGCCTTGGCAGGAGACATCCCCGTCTTGTCGATGAAGATCCTCTCCAGTTGCCGCCTCGACAGGCCAACCGTGGCGGCAAGCTTCTGGATAGACATGCTGCCATCGACGAACTGCTCCATCGTAATCATCGCCGCCTTGACGCGGGCGTCGTCATAATCGTCGTAGAGCGGACGCCGGGGCTGTATGTCGGCCGGAGCCCGCGCCTTTTCGATCTGAAGGACCTCCAGCGCGTTTCGTTCGGCGTCGCGGCTGATACATTTTCGGACCAGCAACGCCGCCATGTCGGCGGAGCTGCTGCCGCCTGCGCATGATCCGCGCTGGCGATCGAGATTGAAGAGCCGATCGGAGCGAACGCTGAGGTCGGGAAACCGCTCCCGAAACTCCTTATAATGCAGCCAGCTCACACAGGACTCGTGCCGCTTCATCAGGCCAGCCGCAGCCAGAATGAACGAACCCGTGCACACGCCGATCAGCGGCACCTTCTTGGCGTCCGCCTGCTTGAGAAAAGCGATGGTCTCCTGGTCGACAGGGTTCTCCACCGTCAGAAGGCCGCCGACGACGACGATATAATTGAACTTCGACGGATCGACGAAATCGGACGTCGGAGCGACCTGGACGCCGCAACTCGAGGTGATCAGGTGCCGCGTGCTGCCGATCACCTGCCAGTCGGCAAGGACCCTTCCGGAACGATCCTGCTCGTCGCTGGCAAGCCGCAGCGTATCCACGAAGAGCGCGAAGGCGGACAGCGTGAACGATCGCGCCAGGACGAAGCCCACCTTGAGCCGCTCAGCCGACCTCGCGGCGTCGTCTCCGTGCCGATGCTGCCCGGATCGCATATTCATCCCCCTGCCGCCTGTAAGAACGTACTCATCGAATCCGAAAGACATGCGCCAGAGCATGATGCCGAAAAGTGTGAAGCGGTTTTCGGACGACATCCTGTTCTAGCGGATCATGATCGTCAATGAAAATGGGTTTGTCCAATGTTTCCCTCGGCTTCGAGCCGGCTAGCCTGAGCAGGGCGCAGGCCATCACGGAATATCTCGATATCCGGATGGCGGCGGTTTTGCTGGGGAGCGCCCCGCCGGCGCTCCCCGGGGTCAAATCACGCGGCCAGGACGCCGCTCTTCTTGGCCATCCAGGTTGCGATGTAGTCCATAAGGCCAGGGTTTAGGCAATCGTAAGGCTCGAGGCCGGACGTCCTCAGTTGTGCCCTGACAGCGTCCATCTTGGCAGGGTCGAAGCCGCTTTCGATGATCGACGACACGAAGGCCGCAAAGCCTGGCTTCGCCCAGCCGCTTTCCTGAAAGCGTTCCGGATGGACGAACGACAATCCCTGGAACGGATGTTCGCGCACGACCGGTCCATACATATGCACGCCGCATTCCTTGCAGGCGTGGCGCTGGATCAAGGCTGTGGAATCGACGACGGCGAGCTTGTCGTCATTCTCCTGAACTTCGACGCTTTCGGTCGGCGCAACTGCCACGACCGAAAACACTGCACCTTCGGGCTTCCAGCATTTCGTGCAGCCGCAGGCGTGATTGTGAGCGATATCGCCCTTGATCCTGACCTTCACGGGGTTGCTGGTGCACTTGCAGACGAGCGTCCCGCCTGTGAAAGCAGCGTCAGTCGCCCGAAAGCCTGAATCCACTGCCGGATGTATGGCTATGCTGGTCATGGGTTTCTCCTCCCCTTCTGGGCCGTTTGCGATATGCCCGGCCAAGCTCTGCAATCAGTCTCCCAACCTCCGTGCGTGCCAGCGCAGATGGTCTTCCATGAATGTCGAAATGAAGAAGTAGGAGTGGCCGTAGCCTTCCTGCATGCGAAGCCGCAGGCTGATGCCGGCAGTCTCGCAGGCTTGCCTGAGCTCTTCGGGGCGCAATCCATCCTCCAGGAAGCTATCCCCCGTCCCCTGGTCGACGAGGAATTCCGGGAACCGGTGCCCGTCTTCGATGAGCGAGCAGGCATCATATGCCCGCCAGGCCGTTTCATCCGATCCAAGGTATTTCTGGAATGCCGGCTTTGACCAGCCGGAGACCGAGGGATGGCTGATCGGCGCGAAAGCCGAGCAGCTGCCGAAGCGTTCGGGGTTCCTGAGCGCGATCGTGATCGCGCCATGTCCGCCCATCGAGTGACCGAAGATTCCCTGGCGGTCCATGTCGACCGGAAACTCGGCCGCGATAAGCTTCGGCAATTCATCGACGACGTAGCTGTACATCCGATAGTTCTGTGCGAATGGCGGCTCGGTCGCGTCGACGTAGAAGCCGGCACCCTTGCCGAACTGCCAATTGCCAGGTTCGTCCGGGACGGCATCGCCCCGCGGACTGGTGTCGGGGCAGACGATGATCATGCCGAGTTCTGCGGCAAGTCGCCGATACTCGCCCTTTTCCATGACGTTCGCATGGGTGCAGGTCAGACCGGAAAGGTACCATAGAACCGGCAGCTTCCGTGCTTTGGCCTGCGGCGGCAGGAATACCGCAAAGGTCATGTCGCAGTCGCAGACATCCGAGCGATCGACGTAAACGCCCTGGGTGCCGCCATGAGAATTCTCGGTCGAGATCGTCTTCATGGCTCAGTACACGACCACGCCGCGGATGCTTTCGCCTTTGTGCATCAGCTCGAAGCCCTTGTTGATATCTTCGAGCGGCATGGTGTGGGTGATCATCGGATCGATCTGGATCTTGCCTTGCATGTACCAGTCGACGATCTTCGGCACGTCGGTGCGCCCGCGCGCGCCGCCAAAGGCGGTGCCCATCCAGTTGCGGCCGGTGACCAGCTGGAACGGACGGGTGGAGATTTCCTGGCCGGCGCCGGCAACGCCGATGATAATGGACTTGCCCCAGCCGCGGTGGCTCGCTTCCAGCGCCTGGCGCATCACCTTGGTGTTGCCGGTGCAGTCGAACGTATAGTCGGCCCCACCGATCAGGTCGCCGTGGCGCTTGGTCAGGTTGACGAGATAGGGCACGATGTCGTCGCCGACCTCCTTCGGATTGACGAAGTGGGTCATGCCGAACTTCTCGCCCCATGCCTTGCGGTCAGGGTTGATATCGACGCCGATGATCATGTCGGCACCGGCAAGACGCAGGCCCTGCAGAACGTTGAGGCCGATACCGCCGAGCCCGAAGACGATCGCCGTCGCGCCCATCTCGACCTTGGCGGTGTTGATGACAGCGCCGATACCGGTCGTGACACCGCAACCGATGTAGCAGATCTTGTCGAACGGCGCGTCGGGATTGACCTTGGCAAGGGCGATCTCCGGCAGCACGGTGAAGTTCGAAAAGGTCGAGCAGCCCATATAGTGATGGATCTTGTCCTTGCCGATCGAGAAGCGCGAGGTGCCGTCCGGCATCACGCCCTGGCCCTGGGTCGCGCGGATCGAGGTGCAGAGATTGGTCTTGCGCGAGGTGCAGGAATAGCATTCGCGGCATTCCGGGGTGTAGAGCGGAATGACGTGGTCGCCCTTCTTCACCGAAGTGACACCGGGGCCGACATCGACGACGATGCCGGCACCCTCATGGCCGAGGATCGCCGGGAAGAGGCCCTCAGGGTCGGCGCCTGACAAAGTGAAATCATCGGTGTGGCAGATGCCCGTCGCCTTGACCTCCACCAGCACTTCGCCGGCCTTCGGGCCTTCCAGCTGCACGGTCATCACTTCGAGCGGTTTTCCTGCCTGAACGGCAACGGCGGCGCGAACGTCCATGTTGATATCCTTCCTCTTAAATTGAATTCTGATGCTGCATATTCGGATCGACCGGCTTCTCGCCGATCTGCTTCGCTGCGTTACCGCCGAGACTTCAAGCTCTGGCGTTCGAGCTTTTCGTTCATCTCGGACCCATTGTCGTCGCCAAGGACCCCATCACATCTCCCGCTCAACCTGGCACCAGACCGCCAGCAGTGGCCGGGCTGTGCATCTTATCGCGAAGGATTGCCCGGCGTCGTTCGCAAAGACCGTGCCGATACCGGCAGAAAACCATTGGGAATTGCCAAGGCAGATTTCACCCGGCGAAAGCAGAATGAAAGCGCGGGGCTGCGTCTGAACATGATCGGGAAATCTTGTATAGCGATCCATATAGATCACGCCGACCCTGAGATCGGCGCGTTCCTCCATGCCGCCGGGACCGACCAAGACCGCATGGGAGTGCGTATTGCCAAAATTCAGGCTTGCGAACGGACCGGAGCGGCCGCGTCTCCAGAGCAGCTTATCGGCGAGACTCTGGAACTGGCCGGCGATCGCCTCGTATTTCCGTCCGGATTTCGCAAGATGGCCGATGGCGTCATCCAGCCCTTCCGGCGCGCCGGGAAGAGGCCCGCCCTCCGGACGCACCTTGCCGGTCTTGAGCAGCCTCTGGAGAACCTTGCCCGCGACAAAGCTGGCGACGGCAGGAGCCTCCGCCGACAGCATCAGCCCGCCGACATCATTGAGGAATTCCTGCAGCGGCCGAGAGCGCCTCTCCCTCCCGATGTCGTGCAGCCGTATGTATGCCGGCTTTTCGTCATCGTTCAGGAGAAGGTCGGCACCAGGTTTGATTGGACGTCCCACGACGCGCACCACGTTCGGTCCCCCCCGCTAGAGCGCCTTTTGCAATTCCGGCAGGGCGTCGAAGAGATCGGCGACCAGTCCGTAGTCGGCGACCTGGAAGATCGGCGCCTCCTCGTCCTTGTTGATGGCGACGATGACCTTCGAATCCTTCATGCCGGCCAGATGCTGGATGGCCCCTGAAATGCCGCAGGCAATGTAGAGCTGCGGCGCCACCACCTTGCCGGTCTGGCCGACCTGCCAGTCGTTCGGCGCATAACCGGCATCGACGGCAGCACGACTTGCGCCGACGGCAGCACCCAGCTTGTCGGCAAGCGGCAGGATGACTTCCCTGAACTTCTCGGCCGAGCCGAGTGCCCGGCCGCCGGAGATGATGATCTTCGCCGACGTCAGTTCCGGACGGTCGGAGGCCGACAGCGCATCGCCGACGAAGGTCGACAGCCCCGAATCGGAAACCGCCGGGATCGCCTCGATCGTTGCCGAGCCGCCTTCCGGTGCAGAGGCGAAGGAGGCGGTGCGCACGGTGATCACCTTCTTGGCATCGCTCGCCTGTACCGTCTGGATGGCATTGCCGGCATAGATCGGCCGCTTGAAGGTGTCAGCAGAGATCACTTCGATGATTTCCGAGACCTGGGCGACATCGAGAAGAGCAGCGACCCGCGGCAGCACATTCTTGCCGACCGAGGTGGCAGCCGAGACAATGGTATCGTAGCTACCCGCCAGCGAAACGATCAGGTCGGCCAGCGGTTCGGCCAGATTGTTGGCGAGTTCGTCGCTTTCGGCCAGCAGCACCTTGGAGACGCCGGCAAGCTTGGCCGCCTGTTCGGCAGCAGCCTTGGCAGCCTTGCCGGCGACGAGCACATGCACGTCGCCGCCGATCTTGGTGGCTGCCGTCAGCGTCTTGGCGGTCTGATCAGACAGGCTGGCATTGTCGTGGTCAGCCAGAAGAAGAATGGTCATGATGATGGCTCCTGTTCCCAGCTGATTACAGCACGCCGGCTGCGTTTTTGAGCTTGTCGATCAATTCGGCGACCGACTTGACCTTGACGCCGGCCTTGCGGCCCGACGGCTCCTCGGTCTTCAGCACTTTCAGGCGTGGCGTGGTCGAGACGCCGAAATCATCAGGGCTCTTCTTGTCGAGCGGCTTCTTCTTCGCCTTCATGATATTAGGCAGCGAGGCATAGCGCGGTTCATTCAAGCGCAGATCGGTGGTCACAACAGCCGGCAGCTTGATCTCGATCGTCTGCAGGCCGCCATCGACTTCGCGGGTCACCTGAGCCTTGCCATCCCCGATCTCGATCTTCGAGGCGAAGGTCGCTTGGGCAGTTCCGAGCAGTGCCGCCAGCATCTGGCCGGTCTGGTTCGAATCGTCGTCGATTGCCTGCTTGCCGACGATGATCAGCCCCGGCTGTTCGGCATCGGCCACAGCCTTGAGGATCTTGGCGACAGTCAGCGGCTCGACCGCATCGTCGGTCTCGACCAGGATCGCCCGGTCGGCGCCCATGGCAAGTGCGGTGCGCAGCGTCTCTTCGGCCTTGGCAGGACCGATCGAGACGACGACCACTTCCTCGGCCTTGCCGGCTTCCTTCAGCCGCAACGCCTCTTCCACCGAGATCTCGTCGAACGGGTTCATCGACATCTTCACATTGGCAAGCTCGACACCCGTGCCGTCCGGCTTCACCCGGATCTTCACGTTGTAGTCGACAACCCGTTTGACGGGCACGAGAATCTTCATGGGCAACCCCCCTTTTATTTCTAGACTGATAGAACAGGATGATTTTGGGGTCGGCCTAAAATCTGAATCCTGTTCTAAATTCTATAGTTAGAGCATGATGTCGTCCGAAAAACGCTCACACTTTTCGGCATCATGCTCTAGTCGTCAGTGCGGCCGTTCGGCAAGCAATAGCCAGAAGGCGAAGAGCGGCGTGTCGAGCGACCTCATGGCATGTCTGATGCCAGGGACATTGTAGAACGATCCACCGATACCAGGCGAAAACCAGTTCCCTTCCCCCTGCTGGAACTCTCCCTCGGACAGTACGAGGTAGACCTCCTCTGGCGCATGAACGTGGTCGGGATAGCGCACCTGCGGCGCCATCAACGTCACGCCGATCCACAGGTCGCTCCGCTCCTCCAATCCTCCCGGGCCGATAATCATCGCATTGGCATGTCCATCGACAAAATTGTCGCTGGCCGTGTGGTCATACTTGGTGCGCCGACGCCATTCAAGCATTGGCTCGATGCCTTTGAACCCGTCGATCAATCGCATCAGCGAAGGATAGGACGTATCGATCGAGAGCGCCACATCAAGCTGAGCGCACAGGGGCAATCGGCTTCCCTCTCCCGCACGCGCGACTCCCGGGCGCTCCAGCGCTGCAAAAATCTGACGGATCGAGCGGCGGGCTTCCGGGGCCTTGGCGAACTGGTCAAAAGCCACGAAAGCCACATCCAGGAAATTCTGCAGGCTTTCATTGCGTAAACTCATGTCATCACCTCCCCAGACGATCGGCCGGCAAGCGGTCCGCTCTTGCGATCAGATATCTTTCGCGATGCGCAGCCCGTCATAGACGGCGGCATGCGTGTTGCGTGCGGCGACGGCATCGCCGATCCGGAACAGCTGGAACTTGCCATCAGGATTGCGAATGACGGACTGGGGTTCTCCGGAAAGAAGCTGGTCGTGCGATATCTCGCCGAGATTGCTCGAGTTGGGTTTCAGCTCGAAATAGAGCTCATCGAGTGGAATGGTCCCATGGTTGACGACGATCTGGTCGAAGCTGTGCTGCCTGGCAATCCCGCCGTAATCGCTGCCGACATGGGCGACGAGCTGGTTGCCGCTCTTCTCGACGGCTTCGAGACGATAGGTGACGGTGAAGGTCACGTCATGCTTCTGCAGAGATCGCATATAGGGCACCAGGTTCATGGCCATGACCTCGGGCGCGAAGGAGCGGTCCGGCGTCATGATCTCGACCTTGGCGCCTGCCTTGGCGAGAAATTCGGCCGCCTGAAGGCCGGCATGGTCGCCGGCATCGTCGAAGATCAACACGTTGGTTCCAGGCTTAACGTCGCCGGAGATGATGTCCCATGACGAGACCACCAGCTCGTTGCCGCTGGCGAGAACCTCGGTATGCGGCAAGCCGCCGGTCGCGATGATGACGACATCGGGGTTCTCGGCCTCGATGGTATCGGCTTCCGCCCAGGTGTTGAAGTGGAAGGTGACGTCGTATTTCTCGCACTGGCTCATGCGCCAGTCGATGATGCTGATCATCTCCCTGCGGCGCTCGCTTTGGGCGGTGAGCCGGATCTGACCGCCTGGATTGCTCGCCGCTTCGAAAACGACAACCTGGTGGCCGCGTTCTCCGGCGACGCGCGCCGCTTCCAGACCGGCCGGGCCGGCGCCGACGATGACGACCTTTTTCTTGGCCTCGGCCTTCGCCACGATATGCGGCATGGTCAGTTCGCGGCCGGTGGCGGCATTGTGGATACAGAAGGCGGCCCCGCCCTGATAGATGCGATCGAGACAGTAATTGGCGCCGACGCAGGGACGAATATCGTCTTCCCGCTTTTCGATGATCTTGCGGACGATGTGCGGGTCGGTCATGTGGGCGCGGGTCATGCCGACCATATCGACCTTGCCGGAGGCGATCGCGTGGCGCGCGGTGGCGACGTCAGGGATTTTCGCCGCATGGAAGGTTGGAAAGTTGGTTGCGGCGCGAATTTCGCCGGCGAAATCGAGATGCGGTGAATTCGCCATGCCCTGGATTGGGATCACGTCGGTCAGACCCGCATCGGTATCGATGTGGCCGCGAATGACGTTCAGGTAATCGATCAGGCCGCTTGCCTTCAGGCGCTTGGAGATTTCGATGCCATCGCCCTTGCCGGTGCCGCCGGGAAGACATTCGTCGGCGGTGTAGCGCACGCCCAGAATGAAGTCGTTCCCCACCCTTTGCCGGATCGCTTTGAAGACGTCGAGACAGAAGCGCAAACGGTTATCGAGCGAGCCGCCATAGGGACCGTCGAGCTCGTTGGTAAGCGGCGACGTGAACTGGTCGATCAGATGGCCGTAGGCTTCCAGTTCGACACCGTCCATGCCGCCAGCCTTCATGCGCTCCGCAGCGTCGGCGAAATCCTTGATGATGCGCTCGATGTCCCAATCTTCCATTTTCTTCGGGAAGGAGCGGTGGGAGGCCTCGCGCTGATGCGACGGCGCCACGACCGGCAGCCAGTCGCCCTTGTCCCAGCGTGTGCGCCGGCCGAGATGGGTAAGCTGGATCATGATCGCCGCACCCTCTTCATGCACGGCGTCGGTCATTTCCCGGATCCAAGGCACGATCTCGTCCTTGTAGGCGAGCAGGTTGTTGAAGACCGGCGGGCTGTCCCTGGAAACCGCGGCCGAGCCGGCCGTCATCGTCAAGGCCACGCCGCCCTTTGCCCGCTCCACCGTATAGGCGCGATACCTCTCCTTCGGCATGCCGTCTTCCGGATAGGCCGGCTCGTGGGAGGTCACGATGATACGGTTGCGTAGCGTCAAATGCTTGAGCTGATAGGGCTGAAGAAGGGGATCGTTCGACATGGGCCGTGGTTCCGGATTAAAAACGTCAGAGGAGACGCTAAGCACAATGTACATATGTGTCAATATTGAAAACATATGGGTCGCCGTTTTCGACAGTCATGTACATTTTTCTTGTGCGCGGCTTGATAATTTGATAGGAGATAGCCCATGGATCAGGCTTTGAACGACACTGGCTGGCGCGGATCGCAGGAGGGATGGCTGGAAGCAGCTTACCACTCGCTGCTCGATTCCGGCGTGGATTCGGTGAAAATTCTGCCGCTGGCGAAGAAGCTCAACCTCTCGCGCACGAGCTTCTACTGGTTCTTCAAGGACCGGGAGGAACTGCTGGCCGGGCTCGTGGCGCGGTGGCGCGACAAAAACACTGGCAACATCGTCAAGCAGTCCGAAGCCTATGCGGAATCGCTTGCCGAGGCGATGCTCAACGTCTTCGATTGCTGGCTCAACAATGATCTGTTCGACGCCAGGTTCGAATTCGCCGTGCGCAGCTGGGCGCTGCAGTCCGACGAGATTCTCGCCGAGGTCCGGCAAGCCGATCAGCTTCGACTGGAAGCCCTCAAGCGGATGTTTATTCGCTTCGGGCTACCAGAAGCGACATCAGATGTCCGAGCGCGAACAACTTACCTCGTGCAGATCGGATACATCTCCATGCAAGCCAGGGAGGAACTCGCCGTCCGCATGAAACGGATCCCCGAATATATCGCGATCTACACCGGCGAAGTGCCGCAGCAGAGGGAGCTCGATCGCTTCTTCTCGCGGCATGGCCACAGGCCGGGTTAGGGAGAGCCGGATGAGCGCTTCCCTGAGGATCGGTATCATTGGCGGCGGTGGCTGGCTTGGCGGAGCAATCGCCGGCTCTATCCTTGATGCCGGCCTGGTCGAACCTCGAAATCTCTCCCTTTCCTATCGCAGTGAGCAGCCGCGCCGTTTCCCGAATTCTTTCCTGACCACCGACAATCAGGCGCTTGCCGACCGCTCGGACGTGATCGTCCTTTCCGTCCGTCCTGATGACTGGCATGCTCTCGATGTCGATGCCGGCGGCAAGCTGGTCATCTCGGTCATGGCGGCCATCCGCCTGGACGCACTTTCCGAGCGCCACAACACCGGTCGCGTCATCCGCGCTTTGCCGAACGCCGCCGCCGAAGTGGCCAGGTCCTATACGCCATGGATTGGCGCGAGCGATGTCACCGAAGACGACCGGGCGCTCGTCCGTGCTATTTTCGAGGCATGCGGATCTGAGGACGAGGTCGCAAGGGAAAGCGACATTGATTATCTCACGGGTCTTTCCGGGTCCGGACCGGCTTTCCCCGCATTGCTCGCCGCCGCCATGATGCGCGACGCCATCGCAAATGGCCTGCCGGCGGAGATTTCGCGGCGCGCCGTCAACACGGTGATCACAGGCGCCGGCCGCCTGCTGGAGCGCCATGACGAATGTCCCGATGACGTCGTTCAAACCTTTGTCGGCTATCGCGGCACGACTGCGGCAGCCATCGAAGGCATGCGCGTTGCCGGGTTCGACGCTTCGGTCGCTGAGGGATTATCGGCGGCATTCAAGAAATCGGTGAGTATGGGAGACGCTTCCTGACAACCGTTGGAGTGGGTCCTGCGGCGCCCCGCTCAGCAAAACCGGCCGCTAAACAGAGGGAACGAGAATGAAAAAACTATTCGCATCGACATGTCTGACGTTCGGCCTGATCGGCGGGGCGTCTTTCGCCAGCGCCGCCGAATGCGGCACTGTCACCATCGCCAGCATGAACTGGCAGAGTGCAGAGGTTCTCTCCAACCTCGACAAGTTCATCCTGAACGAAGGTTATGGCTGCGCAGCGGAAATCACCGTCGGCGATACCGTCCCGACGATCACCTCGATGGCCGAAAAGGGCCAGCCGGACATCGCGCCCGAAGCCTGGATCGACCTGCTGCCCGACGTCGTCAAGAAGGGAACGGAAGAAGGCCGGATCGTTCAGGTCGGCTCTCCGCTGCCCGATGGCGGCGTCCAGGGCTGGTGGATTCCCAAATATCTGGCCGACGCCCATCCTGACATCAAGACCATCGGCGACGTGCTGAAGCATCCGGAACTCTTCCCCGCTCCTGAGGATGCGAAGAAGGGCGCCATCTATAACGGGCCGCAGGGCTGGGGCGGCACCGTGGTGACCACGCAGCTCTACAAGGCCTTCGAAGCCGACAAGGCCGGCTTCACCCTCGTCGATACCGGCTCGGCTGCCGGCCTCGATGGCTCGATCTCCAAGGCCTACGAACGCAAGGAAGGCTGGGCCGGCTACTACTGGGCGCCGACCGCGCTGCTCGGCAAGTATGAGATGGTCAAGCTGGAAGCCGGCGTTCCGAACGACGCCGCCGAATGGAAGCGCTGCAATACCGTCGCCGATTGCCCCGATCCGAAGCCGAATGCATGGCCGGTCGACAAGATCGTCACCCTCGTTGCAAAGCCTTTCTCGGAAAAGGTCGGCCCTGAAGTCATGGACTACCTGACGAAGCGCTCCTGGAGCAACGACACGGTCAACAAGCTCATGGCGTGGATGACCGACAACCAGGCAACCGGCGAGGACGGTGCCAAGCACTTCCTCAAAGAAAACAAGGACCTCTGGACCAAGTGGGTCTCGCCTGAGGCAGCCACGAAGATCGAAGCTGCTCTCTAGAACAGGATGATTTAGGCCTGTTCGGCCTAAAATCTGAACCCTGTTCTAAGTTAAATAGTGAGAGCATGATGTCGTCCGAAAACCGCTCACACTTTTCGGCATCATGCTCTAACGCCGACTACTGCGGTGCGCTTAATGCGCACCGCCTCTCGCTGCCGATAAAATCAAAAAGACTGCCACGGCTCTTTGAAGAAAAAGGGGAACCGAATGGAATGGTTTTATAAATTCCCGCATATGGATGACGACGCCCTTCGCAATCTGAAGAAGGCGATCGATGACGGTTTTCGCACGTTTACCCGCACCTATGGCGACGCGATCGAAAGCCTCTTCTCGCCGCTGCAGCATTTCCTGATCGCCGCCGATCGCTTCATGACGCAGACGCCGTGGCCGATCATTACGGCAATCATCCTTGTCATCGCATGGTTTGCCAGCCGCAGCCTGAAGATCGTCCTCGGCTGTCTCGTCACACTGCTGTTGATCGGCTATTTCGACATGTGGGACGATACGATGCGGACGGTCTCGATGATCTTCGTCTGTACCGTGCTCTCCATCGCCATCGGCATTCCGATGGGGATATTGATGGCGCGTTCCGACCGGCTGCAGCGCGTTATCAATCCGATCCTCGACGTCATGCAGACGATGCCGAGCTTCGTCTATCTGATCCCTGTCGTCATGCTGCTCGGCATCGGCAAGGTGCCGGGACTGATCGCCGTCGTCATCTACGCCATCCCGCCGATGATAAGGCTGACCGACCTCGGCATCCGCCTGGTCGACAAGGACGTGCTCGAGGCAGCCGATGCGTTCGGAACGTCGAGTTCGCAGAAGCTGTTCAAGGTCCAGCTGCCGCTGGCGCTTCCCACCATCATGGCCGGCATCAACCAGACCATCATGATGGCCCTCGCCATGGTCGTCGTCGCTTCGATGATCGGCGTCCAGGGCCTTGGCCAGCCGGTTCTGAAGGCGATCGCCAACCAGTACTTCACCCTGGGTATTTTCAACGGCCTTGCCATCGTCGGCATTGCCATCATCTTCGACCGGGTCAGCCAGGCGTATGGCAAACGGCTCCAGAAGCATCGGGAGATCGTCCATGGCTGATCAACGTTTCGGCGGCATCAAGATCCGCCACCTCTACAAGATCTTCGGTCCCAATCCCGGCGCTCATGTCGATGCCGTCAAAAAGGGATTGTCGAAGACCGAGCTCAACGAAAAGCACGGCCACGTGCTCGGCCTGAAAGATATCAATGTCGAGATACCCTCGGGCCGCATCCAGGTCATCATGGGCCTCTCGGGTTCGGGCAAGTCGACGCTCATCCGCCACATCAACCGTCTGATCGATCCAACCGCCGGCGAAGTGCTTGTCGACGGCGTCGATGTGGTGAAAATGAACGAGACCGAATTGCGGACGTTTCGCCGGCACCAGACGGCAATGGTGTTTCAGAAGTTCGCGCTTCTGCCGCACCGGAATGTTCTCGACAATACCATCTTCGGCCGCGAAGTGCAGGGCATGGAGCGCTCGAAAGCCGTCGACGTCGCCATGGGCTGGCTGGAGCGGGTCGGCCTGAAGGGCTTCGAGAGCAAATATCCCAACCAGCTATCGGGCGGTATGCAGCAGCGCGTCGGGCTGGCACGAGCCCTCTCCAACGATGCGCCGGTTCTGCTGATGGACGAGGCCTATTCGGCGCTCGACCCTTTGATCCGCACCGATATGCAGACGGTCCTTCTCGACATTCAGAAGGAGATCAAGAAGACCATCGTCTTCATCACCCACGATCTCGACGAAGCCCTTCGGCTGGGCGACCAGATTGCGATCCTGCGCGATGGCGAAGTCATCCAGCAGGGCACCAGCCAGGACATCGTTCTGCGTCCGGCCGACGCCTACATCGCCAACTTCGTCAAGGAGGTCAATCGAGGCCGGGTCATCCAGGTCGATGCCATCATGACATCCTCGCATTCCAGTGCGGTGCCAGGCGGATTGACGATCGCATCAGGCACGACCGTAGAAGACGCCGTCCGGATCCTGGCATCGGCGGCGCACGACGATGCCAGAGTGGTTTTACCATCCGGGGAAGCATTGGGGCTTGTCACCTTCCGCCAGCTCGCGGGCGCGATGGTGAACTCGCAGGAGGTGGCTCCCCGACGCGACAGCGCCCTCTCGGTCGCACTTTAAAGCTCCAAATGCGGCCGTCTTTCCGCTTCGTTGGCGAGGCACATCGCCATCTCCGGAACTGGGAAGTCGGCCGCCTGACGCCGGGGGATCACACTGTCAAAACTCTTCCCGCATCTGTTTTCGCTGATCGGCCTGGGCGGACGAGCCGCATTGGAGCTGTGATGGCCGGGCAGAGAATAAGAATGCCGATCGACGAGCTCCGCCACCTGGCGCTCGAAGCCTGCCTCGCCTGCGGCGCCAGTCCGGCCATGGCGAAGGCGCTCGTCGATGCAACGCTTTCGGCCGCCTGCTTCGGGCGCACTGAGCTCGGCTTTCCGCATTTCGTCGATTATCTCACGAGCCTGCGCGACGGGCGGATCAACGGAGACGCCAAGCCCCGCTTCGACCATGTGCTGCCGGCCCTGATCCAGGCCGATGCGGACGGCGGTATTGCGCAGCTCGGGTTTGACCTCATTTACGACGACTTCGTAAAGCGCGTGAAAACCTTCGGCATTTCCGTCCTCACGCAAAGAAACAGCTATACCGCCGGGGAATTGGGATATTACGTCCGGCGCCTGGCTCAAGACGGGTTGATATCCATCGCCGCCGCCAACGGACCGGCCTTGATGGCCGCCGCCGAGGGCGGGGAGCCCGTCTACTGCACCAATCCGCTCGCTTTCGGCGTGCCTCTGCCGGAACCCTTGCCGCCCCTCGTCATCGACCAGGCGACGAGTGCCACGGCATTCATATCCCTTGCCGAGGCGGCAAAGGCGCAGTCGCCGATTGCGCACGGCATGGCCATCGACGAGACCGGCGCAATCACCACCGATCCGGTCAAGGCGATGCTTGGCGCTCTCCTGCCCTTCGGCGGCTACAAGGGCGGCAATATCGCCCTTATCGTCGAGATGCTCGCCGCGGGTCTTTCCGGTGCGGCGTGGTCGCTTGATGCCGGCCACTTTCTTTCGGGCGAACACCCGGTGAATGCGGGAATGACCGTGATCGCGCTATTCCCCGCGGCCGTGGATGCAGGTTTCCCGGCGCGCGCCAAGGCCCAATTGGAACGGCTGCGCTCCAAGGGAGTCCGTATCCCCGGAGACAGAGCGATGCCCGCGAGCGCCGTGGAAACCGGTAGTCTAGACGTCGACATAGGCGTGTTGGAAACGATCCGTCGCTTGTGCCCTCAGTGAGAAAATCATTGCTCAGCCCAAAGCCGAACGCATCGCACCCGGTGGCATCATGCGAAGTTCCCATCGTTGGTGCGAATTGAGAAATTGAAGATCTCTATCCACTTTCCGCAGCTCGTTGCGCAAGACAGGCGGCTTTCAAGCAAGTGCTTACCTATACATTTTGCGCAAGGTCAGTCCAGACTGCGTCACGAAAAGCCGGTTGGCCAACAATATCGGGACGTGACAATTGCTCCATAGCTGAGGAACAGTAAGATCAATCTCGACCAAGGCCATGATGGTTTACGGTCCCAAAGCCAAGCCCGTCCATCCATCACCCCCCGGATGGAAGGGATCATACATACGCACTCCATCCCGTGCGTATGCCTGCGTACCTGTCTGCCTGCCGAAGGTCCTCTTTAAGCGGTCCACTAAGACCCTTCGGCAGGCGACTGCGCGGCTCGCGAATTGGGGCGCGCTCTACAAGCTTCAGATGACGCGCATCTCGGCAAGATCGCCGCGGTTGAACCTGTGGCGTGGCGGATACAGCTGTAAAATCGCTCCTTCAGCGTAATCGTTTTATCAGCGGGTTGTCGTCATCGCCGGCAGCGTGACGTCTTGCCAATGGCCGCGGGTTCTGTCAGTTCCTGATCTGGATGGGAACTAATGCATTCAACGGGTTGGTCTTTTTGACATTTACCATGCCCGAATTCGGCCTGCATCAGCTGGCGCAAGCCGCTGATCTCGATGCCGGTATCACGCGGAGATCCACCTGCTCCGCTACAAGCTGCTGCACTCTATCCAACAATCGTCTAATATACGTCCAAGGCCGCTCATCCATGCCGTCTACAGGCTCTGATGAAGCGCCGCGGCGCAGGACGACCATCCATGACGACTGGCAAGGCTGGCAGAGGTACGTGCACCAATCCGACACTCTCGCCGGCCGCGCGTCGCGCTGGCACCTGCGAGCGGCGGAGAAGAGCATGTCGAAACAGCCACATCGAACAATGGGAGCAGGATGACGGAAAATAGCACTGCGCCATTCTCATTTCGTTTTAGCGGTTCGTCCTTCGATAATATGGTCGAAACGCTGGGGGGCGCTTTTGGCGCATTTGATGCAGAGCCTGTCGGCCGCGCCCAGGACTTCCATTGGGGATTGGATTTCTCGGTATGTGACAAAGCCGTCCTGCTCACGGGTTATCATGAGGCGGAGTTTCAGTTCAATATCGAGCCGACCGTCGATACGGCGGAGTATCTGTCGATCGTCGTGCCGCGCAGCGGCGGCATGGGGGTAACCTATGGGTCGTCCCGCATCGCCGAGGCCGGGCAAGGAAAATTGCTTCTCTATAACAATTTCGAACCCAACAGCGTCATCATGCATGGGCAATCGAACGTCATCGACGAGTTGCTGATCAACTGGCCTGTCATCCTGCAGACGATCGGCCAGACGTTCGAGATGCCGTTCAGCGGCTCCCTCGACCTGCTGCCCGAACTGGATCTGTCGAAGCCGGAAGGCCGGTTGATCGGCAATCTCACGGAAACCATCATCTTAGGCATGCGCGACGATGGCCCCTTGCTGCAGTCGCCGATCGCCATGGCGCATATGACGCAGGCGCTGGCCGATCTGGTCGTGCGCCTGGTGCCGCACCGGCTGTCGCATTTCCTTGAGAATCGCCCCGCCCTGATCGCGCCCCGGCATGTCCGCCGGGCGATCGAATTCATGCACGCCAATATCGATCAGCCGATCACCATGCCGAAGGTGGCCGAAGCCGCCGGCGTATCCAGCCGGGCGCTCGAGACCGGTTTTCGTGCGTTCAGGGGAACCTCTCCCGCCGCCTATCTGCTGACGCTTCGGCTGCGTGCCGCGCGCCAGGAACTGCTCGATCCCGAGAGCAAGGAGACCATGAAGGCCGTCTGCCTCAAATGGGGCTTCTTTCATTTCGGCCGGTTTTCGGCAGTCTATAAAACCACCTACGGAGAATACCCCTCCGACACCAGAAAGCGCGTGATGCGACGATAGCGGCCATGGCTTGCGGTGAAGAGCCGGTTGGCCGACCCTGACGCGGGGTGTTTACGCGTCGTCCCGCGGTGGCAACGTGTAATGCACTCTCATTGTCCTTAGATCCCGCTTCACGATCCGCAGCATCCCTTCGCGTTCCGCCAGGACGTTGAGTTCCCTGAGCACGAGAGAATGCGCGATCCCCAGCAGGCGCGCAAAGGCGCGGCTGTCACGCGCAATCCCCAGATCCGCGGCGACCAGGAGACCGGCCTGGATGGATGTCAGCTTGTTATCCCTGCCTTGCGCCGCAGCGACGAGAGCGAGAAAACGATCGACGTCGGAGGCCTCTTCGCTCACGCGGCTTTTCGCTGGCGGAAGGACACCATGATGGATTTCGAGGTGGGCGTATCGCTTTCCGTACCTGCGCTGCCAAGCGGCACGAGCACGTTCAGTTCGGGATAGTAGCCCGCGATGCTTCCTCGCGGAATGTCATAGGGCACAAAGCGGAAATTCTCAGCGATGCGCTCGATACCGTCATCATGCTCGCCGACCACGTCGACCCGGTCACCGGCCTCGGCATTCATCGCCGTCAGGTCGGCTGGGTGAATGAAGATAACCTGCCGCTCCCCGTAAACGCCGCGGTATCGGTCATCGAGACCATAGACCGTCGTATTGTATTGATCGTGCGATCGGAACGTCTGCAGGGCGAAACGCCCCTCGCCCTTTCGCGCCCGTTGATGCACCGTCTCGTCGGGAAGCGCTTCGCAAGAAAATGACGCCTTGCCTGCCGGCGTATCCCACTCCCTGTGGGCGGCCGTATTGCGCAGGTGGAAACCGCGCGGCTTGCGCAGGCGCATATTGTAGTTTTCGAAGCCCGGAATGGTCGCCTCGATATGATCGCGGATGCGGTCGTGGTCGTCGGCGAGTTCTGCCCAGTCGACCACGGCGGAGCCGACCGTCGCTTGTGCAATGCCGGCAATGATGGCGACTTCCGAGAGGAGATGCGGCGAAGCCGGGCGATTGATGCCGGCGGAACCATGCACCATGCTCATCGAATCCTCGACGCTTATGAGCTGTGAGTTGCCTGCCGCGTTCAGATCCATCTCGGTGCGCCCGAGGCACGGCAGGATGAAGGCCGCCTCCCCGGGCATGAGATGCGAATGATTGGGTTTGGTGGCGATATGCACCGTCAGCTTCAGCCGCCGCAGCGCCTTTTCAACGAGTGCGCTGTCGGGCGTGGCGCGGGCGAAATTGCCGCCAAGCCCGATGAAGGCCTCGGCCGAGCCATCGAGCATCGCGCCGATCGCGGCAAGGACATTGTGGCCATGTTCGCGGGGAACGGTGAAGCGGAAGTGCTTCTCCAGCGCATCGAGGAAATCGTCCGATGGTTTTTCATTGATGCCGACGGTGCGGTCGCCCTGCACGTTGGAATGGCCGCGAACCGGGCAAAGGCCGGCACCCGGCCGGCCGATATTGCCGCGCAGGAACATGAAGTTGGCAATCTCGCGGATCGTCGCCACGGAATGCAGATGCTGGGTCACGCCCATAGCCCAGGTGCAGATCACCCGTTCGGCGTTGATATAGACATCGGCCGCCCGTTCGATCTGCTGCCGGCTCAGTCCCGATTGGTCCTCGATCTCGGCCCAGCTGGTCGCCTCGACCGCTGCCCGGTATTCTGCAAAACCCGCGCAGTGTTCGGCGAGAAATGCGTGGTCGAGAACGGAGGGCAGACCGGCGGCGACGGCGGCGTCTTCCGCAGCCAGCACGGCCTTTGCCATCCCGCGCACCGCGGCCATGTCGCCGCCGAGCTGCGGCTGCAGATAAAGGCTGGCGATATCGGTCGAACCGCCGCGCAGCATCTCGACCTTGTCCTGCGGATCGGAGAAGCGCTCCAGGCCGCGTTCGCGGATGGGATTGAAGACGACGACACGCGCGCCGCGGATCGCCGCCCGGCGCAAGTCGCCGAGCATCCTCGGATGGTTGGTGCCCGGGTTCTGCCCGATCACGAAGATCGCGTCGGCCTCTTCGAAATCCTCCAGCAGCACGGTGCCTTTGCCGACACCGACCGCCTGGCGCATGGCGATGCCGCTCGCCTCGTGGCACATGTTGGAGCAGTCGGGAAAATTGTTGGTGCCGTAGACGCGCACGAACAGCTGGTACAGGAAGGCGGCCTCGTTGCTCGCCCGGCCCGACGTATAGAATTCCGCCCGGTTGGGGTTATCGAACCCCCTCAGGATAGCGCCGATCTCGGCAAAGGCATCCTGCCACGCGACCGGCAGGTAACGGTCGCTCACCGCATCGTAGCGCATCGGATGGGTCAGGCGGCCGTTGAGTTCCAGTTCGTAGTCCGTCAGCTGGCGAAGCTGCGACAGCGTGTTTTCCGCGAAGAAGGCCGGCGTGGCCCGCTTCTCCGTCGCCTCCCAGGCGACGGCCTTCACGCCGTTCTCGCAGAACTCGAACGACGATCCGTGCTCCGGATCGCCCCAGGCGCAGCCCGGGCAGTCGAACCCATCCGGCTGGTTCGCCTTCAGCATCGTCCGCGCCCCTGAAATCGGCATGCCGCTTTGAAGCAAACGCTTCCCGCAGCTCTTCAAAGCGCCCCAGCCGCCGGCTGCCGCCGATTTCTTACGAATGAATTTTGTGTCCATGCGCCCTGTATTGTCGAAGCGGGGAAAACATCAAGGGCGCACGCGCGATGGCTCGATAGGAAAAACCTATCAAGGATTCGTCTAACCGACGTCCTTGATGGCGTGCCGCTCCTCGGGCGAATGTGCCAGGATGCGATTGCGGCCTTGCGTCTTGGCGTCGTAGAGCGCGGCATCGGCCTCGCTCAGGAGGCGGTTCGGGTTGATCCTCAAGGTGGCTCCCGTCGCACAGGATATGCCGATGCTGGCGGTCACCCGGCCGAATTCGCTGCCGGTATGAACGATATTCTCCTGGCTTAGGAGACGCGCGAACTGTTCGGCAACGATCATCGCCCCTTTCGCACTGGTTGCAGGCAGCAGAACCACGAATTCCTCTCCGCCGTAGCGTGCGACGATGTCTGCCGGGCGGCTTACGGACTGGCGCAGGCACCTGCTGACGACACGCAGGCATTGGTCTCCGGCGGGATGACCATAGGTGTCGTTATAGGCCTTGAAGCGGTCGATATCGACCATCAGAAGGCTGAACGGCGTGTTTTTCCTGGCGCTGCCTGCGGTCTCGCGGGCGAAAGCCTCGTCGAAGGCCCGGCGGTTGACCATGCCGGTAAGTCCATCGGTCTCGGCGAGGGACTTCAGTTGCTCGGCCGACAGCCGGAGGGCGATTTCCGCCTGCTTGGTCGCCGTGATGTCCGAGACGACGGCCATCGCTGTGCCGTCTTCCGCTAACCTTGTCCGGATGCTGCGCCAGTCGCCGTTGTGAAGCTGAACCTCTTCGTCCTTGTTGCTGTGCAACGTAGCACTGACGGACCTGATCCACTCTTCGCGGTCAGCGTCCGGGATACCGGTGCGCTCGCCGGTTTCGGCAACACGGCGAAGGATGTCGCTGATATGGGCGCCAACCACGCGAGCGTCCCCGGATAGCGGAAAGGCGGCGCGATACTGATCGTTGCAAAAAACGAGGAAACCCTTGCTGTCGTACATGGCGATGCCATCGGACATGCCGGCCATCGCATGCGACAGCAGGTTCTTGCTCTTGCGCAATTCCCGCTCCAGGGCAGTCCGCTCCGTCACGTCACGCGTGACGCCGGCCAGGCCGATCACCCGTCCCTGCCTATCCTTCAGCGGCACCTTGGAGGCGAGCAGGTATCTGTCTTCGATACGCTCGACGGAGTCGATCAGGGGCACACCGGTGTCCATGACCTGCTGTTCGAGATAATAAAATTCTTCGGCGCGCGGCCGCGAGATAAGATTGAAATCCGACAATCCGGTCATCTCCGCCGTGGTTCTGAAACGAAAAAGGCGGATCATATTTTCATTGACGGTGATGAACCGGCTGTTTCGGTCCTTCACGTAGAGATAATCGGGCGACTGCGAAAATGCGGTTACCAGGATGCTTCGCTCCAGCTCCCATTGTTGCGTCTTCAACAGAACGAAACCACACAGCACCGTCGCCAGGCAGTTCAATACCGTCATCGGCAGACCGATGATGGCCAATACGCGGGCGTGCACCAGGGTGGGAAGCACCGCCATCAAGACAATAAGTGCGCCGCCGAGCGCGAGGCTCAGCAGCGCAACGTCCAAGAGCTCGGGAGATCTCTTGCGGATCCAGACATTGGCAGCCAGGCCGATACCGGTCGCGACAGCAATTGCGATCAGACCGTCGATCATTGCGGCGCCGCCGACCCAGAAGCGGAAGACCATCGCCAGCGACGCCGCAAAGGCGGCCGCGATCGGTCCGCCAAACATGCCCGCCAAAGCAAGCGGCGAAAAGCGGATGTCGATATAGATGCCGGGATTGACTTCGACGGCCAGCAATATGGACCCGATGGAGGCGCCGCCCGCTATGATTCCGAAGGCGATTTTTTCTTGTATGACCGAGCGACGCTGAAATTGGATCGAGAAATGCGCCCAGAGCGAAATCGCCAGGCACACGAATGACAGGTTGCCACCGAATTGCGTCCAGATGCCATTCACTGCGTTGGATCCACCTTCCAATACATGTACCGAACCAATCATAGGGCAACACTGGTTTGAGCTTCGTTAAATCACAGACCCATCAGGCTATATTCGTCAGCAGGTGCGTCTCCAGGCCGATCGACAGCAATACGGCGACAGGAAAGCGGGCGTCCGCCGCAACGATGAGGTATGGGCAGAGAGGCCTGCTGCCAGATTTGACGACATGAGAAATACGCGAAATCGGAATTGAAAGGTCATGCTCCAGGACGGCAGGAGACATCATGTCCGCAACGCCCTGCGGTTCAACGGCTAGCAGCCGAAGCATAAGGCATGTTTAACAACAGCATCCTCTGCGTCTGGACATGGAGCCTGATGACACAATCTAGCGTTATCCGGATAAGCCTGCGCAATCGGGCCATTCGTTGCAAGCAGCCATCCCATGCCGTCAGCAGCCGCAGCTGCCGACGGCATCGTCCGATGCTTCTCTCTTACTTGCAGATCGCCGCCGCCAAAAAGCCGCGCATCGCCTCGCCATAAGGCGGCCGCATCATGTATTCCGCTTCCACCATCTTGCTCTGGTGATAGACGGCGCGCGGATGCGAGAAGGCGAGGAAGCCGAACTTGCCGTGATAGGCTCCCATGCCCGAATGGCCGACGCCGCCGAAGGGCAGGCCTTCCGCCGTGACGTGGCTCATGCAGTCGTTGACCGTCACCCCGCCGGAGGTCGTGTTGTCGAGGACGCGAGCCTCCTCCTGCTGATCCCTGCTGAAGTAATAGAGAGCGAGCGGGCGCGGCTTGGCATTGATACGGTCGATGACGTCGGCAATATCGCGATAGGGAAGGACCGGCAGCACGGGTCCGAAGATTTCCTCCTGCTGCACGCGCATGTCTTCCGTGGGGTCGAGGATCAGGGTCGGAGGCATGCGGTGGGCCGATTGCTGGGAGAAATTCTCTGCCGCCGGGTTGATCTCGACGATCCTCGCGCCCTTGGCCCTGGCATCGTCGATCAGGCCCTGGATGCGGGCGTGATGGCGGGCATTGACGATCGAAGTGTAATCAGGATTTTCCTTCAGCGCCGGATACATCGCGCCGACCGCCGCGACCGCGTGGCCGGCAAAGGCCTCGACGCTTTCCTCGGGCACATAGACATGATCAGGCGCAAGGCAGATCTGGCCGGCGTTCAGCGTCTTGACGGTCATGACGCGGCGCGCCGCGTCTGCGAGGTCGGCTGAGCGGCCGACGATGACGGGCGACTTGCCGCCGAGTTCCAGCGTCAGCGGCGTCAGGTTTTCCGCCGCCGCGCGCATGACATGATGGGCGACCGCGGTTCCGCCGGTGAAGATCAGATGGTCGAAGGCAAGTGACGTAAAGGCCGTGCCCGTCGCCGGTCCGCCCTGAACGACTGATATTTCCGTTTCGTCGAAGGCGCCGGCAATGAGTTCCGCCATCAAGGCGGCCGAGGCCGGCGTCACCTCCGACGGCTTGATCATGGCGCGGTTGCCGGCGGCGAGAATGCCGGCAAGCGGCGCAAGGGCGAGCTGGTAGGGGAAATTCCAGGGGCTGAGAATTCCGACAACCCCCTTCGGCTGATAGACCACTTCGGCCACCGCGTCCGGGAACAATGCCTCGTGCTGCTCGGGCCTCAGCCATTCGGCGAGATGGGCCTTGGCATATTTGAGCGAACCGACGCAGGTAAAGACATCGAGAAGCAGGCTCGCCTCGACGCTGCGGCTGCCGAAATCGTCTGACAGGGCAGAGGCAATCGCATCCTTATGGTCGACGAGAAGGGCGATGACGCGGTCGATGCGATCGGTGCGGGTCTCAATGCTTGGCGGCCCTTCCCTCAGGAAAGACGCCCTTTGCCGGTCAAGCAGCGCCTTCATGGCATCGGAGCTGGTATCGGTGGTAATGATCGGGGTGACTGTGTTCATTGTTTCCTCCCTTGAACGGTGTCAGACGGCCGGCTGGCACACGACCGGTTTCAGCACGATGCCCTTTTCCGAATCCTCCACCGCCTGGTTGATGTCGGCGAAATCGTAGAAGGTGATCAGCCTGTCGAAGGGGAAGCGGCCCTGCCGATGCAGATCGATCAACAACGGGATCAGCACGTCGGGATTGGAATCACCCTCGACGATGCCGCGGACCCGGCGCCCGCCGGACAGGATATGGGTGAGGTCGAGCGTCAGCGTCGCGCCATGGGGCGAGGCTCCGACGATGCCGCAGGTGCCGCGCGGCGCCAGCACCCGCACGCACTGGTCGATGACCGCGGGCACGCCGGAGGCATCGATCGAATAATCGACGCCGGCGCCGGTCAGCGCCATGATCACGGCAACCGCGTCGCTCGCCTTGCCGTTGACGATATCAGTTGCGCCGAGTTCCGCTGCAAGTGCCAGCCGCGTCTCGTTGACGTCGACGGCGATGATCCTGGAAGCGCCGACGATCCGCGCCGCCATCACGGCGGCAAGACCGACGGAGCCCATGCCGAAAACCGCGAGCACTTTACCCGGCTCGACCTTCAGCGCATTCATGACCGCGCCGGCGCCGGTCTGGATGCCGCAGGCGAGCGGCCCGAGCAGCGCCAGATCCGCATCATCAGGCACTTTCACGATATTGCGTTCATGGCACAGCGCGTGGCTGGCGAAGGAGGATTGCCCGAAAATATTGCCGTGAACCCGCTCTCCCTCGCAGGAGAGCCCGCTCGAACCATCGGCGCGCGCACCGAAGAAGTTGCGCGGGAAGAATTCGTGGCAATAGGTCTCCTCGTGATCGTTGCAGCTCGGGCAATGACCGCAGGAATTGAAGGTCATGACCACGTGATCGCCGGGCTTGACCTTGGCAACGCCCGGCCCGACACGCTCGACGATACCAGCACCTTCATGGCCGAGCACGACCGGCTGCGGCACCGGCAGGTGCTGGTCACGCATGACGATATCGGTGTGGCAGACCCCTGTCGCCACGACGCGAACCAGGATTTCACCCTCGCGCGGCTCCTCCAGATCGAGCCTTTCCAGCGAAAACGGCGTATGCGGCGCACGCGCCACCGCAGCATGGATCTTCATTGTTTCCTCCTCCCAATGATCGGCTCGTCAACCCGCCCGGCGAGCCGGGCTCGCCCTCAGCGGTCGCGCTTATAGGCGCCGAGCCCCGGCTGATAGGTCTTGTCGTCGAGGAACTGTTTCAGCCCCTCGTCGCGCCCCTTGGTCTTGTCGAGAAACAGCATCTGCTCCAGCTTGGCGTAGATGTAATCGTCGGCGAGATCCCATGGCAGGTTGCGCACCCGCTTGTAGGTGTCCTTGGCGGCCTTCAGCGTCACCGGGTTCTTTTCGAGCAGGCTGGCGCAGATCTTGCGGACCCGGCTTTCAAGCTCTGCCAGCGGCACCGCCTCGTTGACGAGACCCATTTCCGCGGCCTTGCGCCCGCCGAACAGTTCGCCGGTCATGATGTAATAGAGAGCGTCGCGATGGCGCATCACTTCGGCGACCGCGCGGGTGACGTTGCCGCCTGGCAGAATGCCCCAGTTGATCTCGGAGAGGCCGAAATTCGCCTCCTCGGCGGCGATGGCGAGATCGCAGGACACCAGCGGTGTGAAGGCGCCGCCGAAGCACCAGCCGTTGACCATGGCGATCGTCGGCTTTTCGAAATACATCAGCCGGCCCCACCAGTTGCCGGACTGGCGCCGCGCCTTCAGCGTGACGTCACGTGGCTTGTCGTCATTGTCGCGGAAATATTCCTTCAGATCCATGCCGGCCGACCAGGATTCGCCGGCGCCGCGCAGGACGAGGACGCCGCAGCGCTCGTCGCCCTCGAGCTCGTCGAGCACTTCGAGCATCCTGATATTCAGGGCCGGGTTCATCGCATTGCGCTTTTCCGGACGATTGAGGGTCACGAAGGCGATGCCGCTGTCGAATTCGACCAGAACCGGCGATTTGTCTTCAGTCATGAGGTTACTCCATGGGTTTCGGCGTGATGCCGGGGCCGCTTCACAGGGCCTGTCGTTGAAGGGTTTCGTCAAAATGGAACTGGCGCAGGACATGTTTCTGCACCTTGCCGGAGGCGGTGCGGGGAATGGTCTCAACGAAGAGGATGCGGGCCGGACGCTTGAAGGCGGCGAGCCTTGCCGCGCAATGGCCGGCGATCTCATCGCCCGTTGCCGCAGCACCCGGCCGCAGCACGACATAGGCGAGGCCGCATTCGCCCCATCGGATATCGGGAATGCCGACGACCGCGGCCTCGAGAATATCGGGATGGCTAACGAGTGCTGCTTCGACCTCGGCGGGATAAACATTCTCGCCGCCGCTGATGTACATGTCCTTCAGCCGGTCGACGATGCGATAGAAGCCGTTCGCTTCGCGGCGGCCGAGATCGCCGGTGCGGTACCAGCCGTCGGTGAAGGCGGCAGCGGTTTCCTGAGGCTTGTTCCAGTAGCCCGGCGTCACCGCCGGCCCGCGCAGCCAGAGTTCGCCGATCTCGCCGTCATCGACCTCGCGGCCGTCCTCGCCGACGATACGAATGTCGAGCAACGGCGCCGGAAGACCGACGCTGCCGGGATTGTCCTGCACGGCGCGCCGGTCGATCGGCACGTGCAGCACCGTTCCGGCCTCGCTCATGCCGTAACCGTTGACCAGCGCAACGCCGTCATCGAGATAGCTTTCGATCAGCGCCTGCGTCAGCGGCGCGCCGCCGACGAAGAGCGCATGCAGGCCGGCGAGCGCGGCGGCGCTATAGGCAGGGTCGTTGCGCAAGGCGAGCGCAATCTGCGGCACAGCGAAATAGTGAGTGATGCCACGCTGCCGGTCGGCAAGGGCTGCGAGCGTGCGCGCAGGCGTGAAGCGGTCGGAGATGACGAGCGTGCCGCCCAGCATCAATGTGGTGCGCGCCACCGCGATCAGGCCGATCGTGTGGAAGAACGGCAGGTCGCACAGGGCGACGGATCTCGGCCCGATTTCTCCGACGACGGAAAAATTGATGGCGGCGAAAAAGGCGTTGCGGCGGGTGATGACGACGCCCTTCGGCTGTCCCGTCGTGCCGGAGGTGTAGAGAAGG
This sequence comes from Rhizobium indicum, assembly GCF_005862305.2. Taxonomy (NCBI): domain Bacteria; kingdom Pseudomonadati; phylum Pseudomonadota; class Alphaproteobacteria; order Hyphomicrobiales; family Rhizobiaceae; genus Rhizobium; species Rhizobium indicum. The sequence continues at coordinate 709,389 of NZ_CP054022.1, forward strand.
ACGCAGGGTCCATCGGCATCGGCCGGCAACGGAGCGGCCGGAAGGCTCGCCTCGATCCGCGCGGCGAACCCGGCCGGGCCGGCGGCCGTCGATATCACCGCCATCTCAGGATCGGCGCTCACAAGGCTGGCGACGGTTGCCGCGAACTCCTCGTCGTGAACGAGCAGAGCCGGCGCACAATCGGCAAGGATCGGCCGAAGCTCCGCGGCGTTGAGGCGCCAGTTGAGCGGCACGTAGATGGCGCCGGCACGCTGGCAGGCAAAGGCAAGCACGATCGAATCCATCGAGTTGCGCGCCAGCATGGCGACACGCGCCGCCTCGCGGCGCGCTCCGAGCACATCGTTCAGAAAGCCGGCGCAGCGGGCGATCCGCGCGTCGAGCTCGGCATAGGTGAGCTGCCGGCCGGTGGCAATCTCGAACAGAGCCCGACGGTCCGGTGCGACGCGGGCGCGGTAAAGGATTGGATCATCCGTCACCAGTCCGCAATCCGCCGACGAAGCCATCCCGGAAAAGGAATGCGCCATTTTCTCCTCCCATGCCCACCGCTCCCCGCGGCAGGCATCAAATTTGTATGCAACACATACTAATATCTTTTTCCTGCGATGCAAGAGCCTGTTTAAGGCAAATCCGATCGCGCGAATGGCGCACGGAAATCCGCATTGCGGATATTGACTAACCCGCTGATTTTGATGGTTATGGCGCCTGGACGAGGCGAGAACGAACGATGGCCACAAAACCACCGCAGGACGATTTCGAGGGCGAAGATGCGCCCGCAACACCGGGCCTCGATGTCGGCCGGCTAGGCGATCTGCTGGGATTTCATCTGCGCATGGCCCATGTTGCGATCTATCGTGACTTCGCCGAAACCATGGAGGAGCTGGCGCTGACGCAGAAGCAGCTGGCGGTGATGGAACTCGTCGCCGGCAATCCGGGCGCATCGCAGATCGACCTTGCCAATACGCTCGGCACCGACCGGGCGACGATGATGGCCCTCGTCAACCGGCTGGCAGCCCGCGACCTGATCGAGCGCCGCCCCTCCGCGGCCGACCGCCGCCGCCAGGAACTTCATCTGACGAAGGCGGGACGCGCAATGCTCGCACGGGCGCGTGAGCTGATCGACAAGCATGAGCAGCGTTTCGTCGAGCTGTTTTCGCGCGACGAACTGGATGCGTTGCTGACGGCGCTGAAGCGGATATACAAGGGGAACTGAAACCCGCTTCACTTGGGAAGCAAGCAGCATCCAAGCCTTTAGATTTCTATTGGCTAACCCCCGTGTTATGATCCCCATCCTGGCGTCGTCCGCCGTGGGTTCTGCACACGGAGACTTGTCTGATGAGCGAAGTGGACGTACTTTTTGCCTCCCTGCGACAGGCGGCTGACCCGCGGACGGTCGAGTGCATCGAAAACGTCGTCATGCATGGCTCGGATCGTGAGCTCAATCGCATCAATGCACTCGCTTTCGCCGATCAGCACGATCTCGACCAAGAGAAAACCATCGCCGCGTTTCTGCATGCAGCCCGCATAGGCGCGTTCGAAATGACCTGGAATGTCCTTTGCCCAGGGTGCGGCGGCGTCCTCGACAGCGGCGCAACCCTCAAAACAGTCGTCCACGAGACGTATCATTGCGCGCTCTGCGCGGCCGGATACGAGCCGACCCTCGACGAGATGGTCGAGGTCACGTTCACGGTCAGCCCGCGCGTGCGCAGGATCGCCGCCCACGACCCCGATCGGTTGCCGCCGCTTGAGTACTACCGGCAGATCTTCTTCAGCTCCGGGGTCGACCTGCCTGACGATCTCGAAGCGAGGTTTTCGCGCATCCAGCTGGAGATGATCGAGTTGGCTCCGGGCGAGAAGGCTTTCGTCTCCCTGCAACTGCCGGCGCAGTTCGTCATCATCTTCGATCCGGTCACACACTCGGCGCAGTTCATCGACGTGCAGGGCGAGCCCACCGACGAACGTCAAACCCTCTCGATGATCATCAGTCGGACGCATGCACTGAACGAAACGCTGACCCTTCGTCCGGGCTCACTGCGGCTGACCCTCGAGAACCACACCGATCGCCGAGTGGTGCCGAACGTCTGCATCGCAGGCGACGAGCTGCACGACCTCTTGGGCCGCAGGCGGGCTTTCCTGACAGCCAAGCGTCTGCTGACGAACCAGAGCTTCCGCGACATCTATCGGACCGACACGCTCGACGTCGACCAGCGCCTCAAGATCACCAGCCTGACCTTCCTCTTCACCGACTTGAGGGGCTCGACCGCGCTTTACGAGCGCGTCGGAGATCTTGCCGCTTTCGATCTGGTGCGAGCGCATTTCCGGGTTCTTCACGAGATCGTCGCCACAGAGGCCGGAGCGGTCGTCAAGACCATTGGCGATGCCGTGATGGCGACCTTCCCGAGCCCGGACCGTGCGGTGGCCGCGGCAATCAGGATGCGTGAGGCGATGCTTCAGCTGAATGCCGAACACGGCAGCGACGATCTTCTCCTGAAGATCGGCATCCATGAGGGACCATGCCTCGCAGTCAACCTGAACGACCGGCAGGACTATTTCGGCCAGACCGTCAATATCGCTTCCCGCGTGCAGGGCCTTGCCGATCCCAATGTGATCATGATGACGGAGGCGATCGTTGGGGATGCCCAGGTTTCAGAGATCCTCCGCGACAGCGGCATCACTTCGGCTTCGCGGATGGCGGAACTTCAGGGCATCGGGCGGGAAGTGAGGATTTTTGCGCTGTCGTGAGTTTGGTCTGCTCTTCGGCGTCAAGCCGACTTTAGCAGTTTCCGCTGACGGTCCTTAGCGAACCTTTTCGTTATCGAAGGATCAGGCCGATTTGTGCCCCATGTCGGTTGTAAGCGGGTGCGTTGCTTTTCCTGAAAGCTGACGCGGATCGCGAAACTCTGCGATCTCTTTGCGACAACGAGAGCTGTCGCGCTAAGCCTTATACCACCGGCAAAAGGCAACTGTGGAGGACAAAGCTGCATGAGACTTTCGTCGAGTCGATCTAACTGTGCGATCCCACCAGCCTAACCGCAAAGGTTGCGCGCCGCGCGCCGACTAGACCATTGAAGGCTCGACATAAGACGAGACACCGTAACTTCCTATGCTTGGTGCGTGGGCTGGCAAAAGCTAGCCCATGATGGGGATCGAACGGAGTGCTGAATGAACACTGTAAAAGTCGGATGCTCGTAAATATGGCCATTTTCAACCGGCGACCGCTATTCTAGGTTTAAAAAGGCGGCGGGTTGAGGGGGCTACCTTGATTGAGTACGAATACGTCAAACTTGATCGACGCCTTGCGGAGATCAGCACTGTGCATCCGAGTGAGCTTAGCAGCGCCATGACTATGGCAAACCTAAAATCGCGGGATGAAGGATGTTCCTGGGCCGAGCTTACAGACCTGGATTGTGCTATCGTACTTGGCTCCGCAGGAGCAGGAAAAACGCGGGAACTTCTGGAGCTTGCAAAGCAGGTTCGCGCGTCGGGAATCCCTGCTTTCGTGCTTCGAATCGAGGCACTTCTTCGACTGCCGGCGGAACAGTCCTTTTCGCATTCTGACGAAGCCGCCGCCTCGGCTTACGCGAAGTGGAAGAGTCGGGGAGGCCCCGCAGTCGCCTTGCTGGATGCATTGGACGAGGCCCGTTTGCCGGACGCGCGCAACACCAGCGCACTTGCTGACGCATTGACCAAGCTTTCGGCTTCCGTAGGCAAAGTCGGCAAGGAACTGAAGGTCATCATCACATCGAGAGCCAGCGAATGGCAGGGCGACAACGACCTCCAAGCCATCAAAGCTGTGATCAGAGGCCTTAGACCGCCCACCGCTGAAGACCGTCCGATTGAGGTCAAGACCTTCCGCCTCCTGCCTCTTCGAGCCGACGATGTTAAGGCCATCGCTGCCAGCAGGAACATCGATGCTGCCGAGTTTGTCGAGGCAATCGACAAGGCGAAGGCGGCCAATCTGGTCTCCCAACCGCTCGACGCTCAGCTCCTGATCGACCTTTGGCAGGAAGCCATCGACAATGGCCGTGAGCCGACGAGCATCTTCCGTTCAAGACGGCGGGTCTATGATGACATCGTGGGATTTCGTCTGCGCACAGAGAGTGGCCAGGAGCGCCGATCAAACCTTGATCCCCTTCTCGGGCGACGCGCATGTGAGAAGCTTGCTGCCGTTTCACTTCTGACCGATATCCAGGACTTCACCATAGATCCGTCGACACCGCATGCGATCAACGCACTATCCGCGCTGTCCACAGACACCGAACGCTGGTCCGAGGTCGAAGTGCGTCAACTTCTCTCCTACGGCATCTTTCAGCCTTCTGTTTCCGGTCGCGTGCGCTTTGCCCATAATGAGTTGCGCGACTATCTTGCAGCATGCCACTTCCGCGATGCGATCAGTAAAGATGCAGGTTCACTCGATATCGTGAAGCCGCTTTTGGCCGAGGGATTTGGTAACATCGAAATTCCTCAATCCACCGAGCACGTCTTTGGATGGCTTGCCGCGCTCGATCGGATCGTTCGAAATCGGGTGACGGAGCTTCGCCCTTCCCTATTGATCGAAACGGGTGATCCAACCGCGTTGACGGTGGAGGAGAAGTCGCAGGCTATCCGGTCACATGTCGCCGCATATGAAGATCGAACTTACCGGGGAGAGTGGTTTTCAAACCAGGATGTTCGTGATTTTGTCACGCCGGACCTGGCCACAGCAATACGTGAGCAGCTTACGATCGCGGCTTCCCCCGAAGTTCGCGAGTTGCTGATCGAGATGATCCGGTTTGGCGGGATGTCGACGTTGGTACCCGAGCTGGGAACGATCGCTTGCGATCAGGGCGAAAAACTTCGGGTGAGAGCGGAAGCATGCTTTGCCCTGTCTGACCTCAACGACACGACTTTCGCGCAGGCCGTGATGGATGCAGCTCTCCTGGCTGATGCACCCGAGCATGAGGATACGCAAAGCGCCCCTTCGTGGAATCTGTTTGTCGCCAGTGCCTTATCTTATACAATGCCGGCGGGCGTACCCATCTTGGACGGGATCGCGTTGACCGATCGCTTGCGCCGTGAAGCCAGAAATTACGCCTCCGCGACGTCTCACTACTTGGAAGAGTTTGTCGCGCGGCTAACCGTTCCGGAGATTGGCAACTGGCTGCGGATATTTCTCCGGTTCGCCAAGGGCCAGCGCGACCCCAACCGCGACATGATGCCGGCACGCATCCCTCGCTTTAGGGCTCTTGGACAAGCAATATGTCATTGCATCAATACTCTCCTCGTAGAGGACCCTGCCGGCATCCCGCGATCCCTACTTCTGGAAGCGCTGGAATTTGCGTTTTCAATCGCCAAAAACCCGGACTACTCCCCGCGGGAAACCGGGCTTCCTGCACTAGCGCGCACATTGAGAGCCCTACCAGATCTCAAACATGATCTGATTACGATGCGGATGGCGCTTTTCTCGCAAAATGAGAAGAACGAATACTGGATTGCCCATCAGGCAATAGATCCGCTTAAATTGGGTAGAAGCGGTGATGGCTACGAGATCTTCACGGCTGAAGATATTCGAAGGCTTGCCGATCTCATGGCGGATCGCCCGACTAGCAGGGAAAGGGAGCTGGCATTTACGTGCGCGCGCCAACTGGCGGATCAAATTCGGTCGCAATCCGAGCGCGACGAGGCACGATTGATCTTGAGACGATATGCCCGCCGGTACGGGGGACGCGATCTCAAACGAGCGTATGGGAGACTAGCTCCGCTTTGGCGGTTCGCGAGCCGATTCCGGCACAGCCACCAATATACGGTACGCCGATGGGCACGTTCACAGATCGAGACATTCTCCAGCGGCCTTTGGAGGGTCTACAACACGTTCGTTTTCCTGCGGCGGTGGCGACGGCTGTCGAGTGGTCTGGAGAAGGGTATGCTTATATGGGCCGTTCGTAGAAGGCCCAACGACCTCGGGACAAGCGTTGTAGATGGCACGAGGGCTCGCCACGGAGAGTGGATCGCCAAACTTTTCGCTGCGGGCTTCAAGCGCTACTGGAGGGACAATGACATTTCCTATGCCGATCGCGATACCTACCAGGCATGGGTCGGACTAACAGGTCTCGCACTCGAAGCTCCAGAAGCGCTGGCGCAACTTCCTGATCATCTTGTTGAACGGGCTTTCCGGTACGGCTTTGCTAACTTGAACAGTTTTCCGGAGTGGTTGTTTCCGCTTGCCCTTCTGAAGCACCAGCTTTTCACGGGTGTCGCGACCGGCATTCTTGAAGAGGACATAAGGGGTGGCGGCGACAAGGAGTCCACGTCGGATGGCTTCAGCAGGATCGCTTATTCCAGCAGTGATATCCGTGAACTGATTGCCTCGCCGCTGTTCCAACTCTTGCTTACCTCTGGCTTGCCAGAAAATAGGCGCGATCTTGAAATTGCCGTGAACCTCGTCGCGCGCTCTTCTGCAGTCAGCCCAACGGTCCTGACACCCTTCTTGCAGCAAAACTTCACCGCTGCCGTGTCGAGCTTCAGGATGTCGGACGCATGGATATGGCTCGACGCGCTCTTTTGCGTGGAGCCCGCCTCTGCTTGGGCTGCGTGGACGACGGCATTCGGTTACTATTGGAGCCCTTCAAGCAAAGCGCTTTTCTTGAGATTTATAGGGCGGGAATCGCCTTCGTATTCAGAGCGGAGGAGCGCGATGCAGAGCGTGACAATCTAGCTACCGATGCCGCGGTGTTGCGCGCTCTGGTAAAAGCAACTTACCTTGTATGGCCGCCAGCCAATGATCCCGTGCACGAAGATGCTTATTCACCGGATATTGCGGACAAAGCAACGTCAAAGCGCTCATATTTCTTAAATGCTCTGACCGCCCTTGGATCTGAGCAAGCGCTGGCATCCCTCGACGCACTCGCAGTTGACCCCGATTTGAGACGGCATCGCGACACGTTCCTGTACCAAAGGGACAAGCTGGTCAGAACATCTGTTCGGCGTGACCTGCTCCCGGCCAGCGAGGCCATCACTTTCCTGAATTCATTCTCCAAGACACCGACTTCGATCGAGGAATTCCGAGCGCTGATAAAACGCCACCTGGTGGCGCTCCTAGAGAAGCTGCATCATTTCGACGACGACGAAGGCTTCCTCTTCAGAAGCGGACGGGGCAAGGAAGACGATATTCGGAACTGGCTATCGGGTAGGATGCGCGAAATTGGAGCGCAGCATTACGAGGTCATCCGTGAGCAGGAAGTCGCGGTCGAGAACCGGCCAGATCTTAGAATTCACTCACGGAATGCGGAGCTTGGGCTAATCTCTGTAGAAATCAAAATGGCCGAAGAGCCTCATTGGACTGGTGACATCCTGATCGACAAGATACAGACTCAACTCGCAGACCAATACATGTTCGAAAATGGTTCCCACACTGGCTTTTATCTCCTGGCCAATGGAGCCAATCCACGGGTTAAGGTCATCCATCCAAAGACAGGGGTAGTTCTGCGGAAAGCCTTTGCGAAAAGGATAGCAGGCAAGGCTGTCAATTTTCTGGGCCTGATCGAACAGGCCAACTCGAAGGCCCTTGCGGTCACCGCTACGCTGTCCGGTAACAAGGTTGTCGAGGTAATCTCAGTCGATCTATCGGAGAGATGACGGGCCAACGCCGACTTGGGATTCCAAGTCAGCATGATTTGCGATCCAAGACCGGCAAATTCCAGCTTTGACCAATCCCCAAGCCTAAGGCCAGTCCGCATAGCCCGAGGACAGCATGCTGTTTTCCGAGCCGGCCGAAGCGCGGGCGATTTCGCGGTAGCCGGCGGGTGAAAGGCCGGTCTTGCGCTTGAAGAAATGGCTGAAATAGGTCGGGTCGCGAAAGCCGAGGCTGTCGGAGATTTCCTGGATATTGCGGGCCGATCGCTCCAATCTCAGCTTTGCCTCCTGCACCACGCGCTCATGCAGGAGCTGGATCGGCGAGCGGCCGAGCGCCCTTTGGCAAATGGAATGCAGCCGGTCGGCCGTGACGCCCAGCTCCGCGGCATAGTCGCTGATCGGCCGGTGCTGGCGGAAACCGGCCTCGACCAGTTGCCGGTATCGCTGCAGGATCGATCCGGTTTCGCCCTGCCCGCGCTGCTCGCTTCTCTCGCCATCGGAGCCGCGCCACAGCGCCATCAGAATGAGCCTAATATAGGCGGATGCGACCATCCATGAGGAGCGGGAGGGATCGCCCAGTTCCCGAACGAAACCAGAAATCAGCGGGCTGATTTCGGCCACTGCTGAGGGATCCAATGCCTCGACCAGCTTGCGCTGCTCGGTGAAGATGCGCAGCGAATAGGACTCCACCTTGTCGCCGATCGCATCGACCATGATCTGCGGCGAAGCCCCGACCAGATGAGCCGCGGTTCCGGCTGATATCGACAAGTCGCATCGCGCCTGCGGCGGCAGGAAGGCAAGCAGCGGTCCGTGCAGCGGCCGGTGTTCGCCATTGTCGAAGTGAAGCTCCCCACTCCCCTCCCCGAGCAGAAGGACATGGTGGAAATCGGCATACAGCCCTTTTTGAAAACGGATACGCCGGTGCGACAGCGACGGAGCGTGCCACTCGCCTCTGGCATAGTGATGAATCCCTCCGTCCGTCGCCAACGCTTCTCCTCCGCTCCCAGTCAAACAATGCTGATATCACCGGATAATTACAATATTAACCCAATAAATCGCATTCCATCGGCGCCAGATCGGCGTAACCTTTTCTCCATCAGCCTTTGGGAGGAGGCTCTTCAACAGATGCAGGAACGGTGAGGCCGCCCTCGTGGCGCCGCGTGCGCTCGTTTTCTCCCATGGCAACAATGCAAACCGGCATGCGGCGCCAGCACGTGGCGCCAATGCGTGGCACCAACACATGGCGAATTGGGTGGAACAGTGTTTTCGGCAAAGCTGATGATCAACAACGAGGCGATGGATGCTTCCGAAGGGGCCACCTTCGAACGCATCGATCCGTTGACCGGCGACATCGCAACGATCGCCTCGGCAGGATCGGTTGCCGACATGACAAGAGCGGCCAATGCGGGCGCTGCCGCCTTTCCGGACTGGTCGCAGACCGGCCCGGGCGAACGGCGCAGGCTTCTGAATGCCGCAGCCGATATCCTGGACGCCCGCACGCCCGAACTCATTGCCGCCATGACTGGCGAAACCGGCGCAACCGCGCAATGGGCGGCGATCAATTGCGGGCTCGGCGCGGATATTCTTCGCGAAGCGGCGGCGATGACCACGCAAATATCGGGCGAGCTCATTCCTTCAGGCATTCCGGGAAGCCTCGCCATGGCGGTCCGCCAGCCGGCAGGCGTCTGCGTCGGCATTGCCCCCTGGAACGCACCTGTTATCCTCGGCACCCGCGCCGTCGCCATGCCGCTTGCCTGCGGCAACACGGTCATCCTCAAGGCTTCCGAACTCTGCCCGAAGACCCATGGCCTGATCGGCGACATCCTGCGTGACGCCGGCTTTCCGCGCGGCGTCGTCAATGTCGTTTCCAATGCGCCGAGCGATGCCGCCGCTGTCGTCGACGCACTGATTGCCCATCCCGCCGTGCGCCGCATCAATTTCACCGGCTCCACCCGTGTCGGCCGGATCATTGCCGAGTCCTCGGCAAGGCATCTCAAGCGCTGCCTGCTCGAACTCGGCGGCAAGGCGCCGTTCATCGTTCTGGCCGACGCCGATATCGACGAAGCCGTGCGTGCAGCCGCCTTCGGCGCCTTCATGAACCAGGGCCAGATCTGCATGTCGACCGAGCGTATCATCCTGATGGACGAGATCGCCGATGGCTTCGTCGGCAAGTTCCGGACGAAGGCCGCAACCCTTGTCGCCGGCAATCCCAGGGACGGCAACACGCCGCTCGGCACGCTGATCAACACTGAGGCCATCAGGCGCGTCCGGTCGCTCGTCGATGATGCCCTGCAGAAGGGCGCAGTCCTCGTCTGCGGCGGCGAGGCCCACGGCACACTGATGGACGCGACCGTTATCGATCACGTGACGCCTGCCATGCGTATCTACCGCGAGGAAAGCTTTGGACCGATCGCGGCAATCGTCCGGGTCGGCAGCGTCGACGAGGCCGTGACGGTTGCCAACGACAACGAATACGGGCTTTCGGCCGCCGTTTTTAGCGCCGACGTCAATGCGGCGCTCGCCGTCGCCATGCGGCTCGAATCCGGCATCTGCCACATCAACGAAGCCACCGTTTCCGACGAGCCGCAAATGCCCTTCGGCGGCGTCAAATCAAGCGGCTACGGCCGCTTCGGCGGCAAGGCGGCGATCGACGAATTCACCGAGCTCAGATGGATCACCATGGCCTCGGGAAAACGGCACTATCCGATCTGAATTCCAGATCGGCCGACATGAACACTGGGAACGGGCTGGGAGGCCTGCATCAAGAGGGAGGAATGATTTCATGAACGACATTTTCCGCAACGGCAAATTCAACGCGGCATCGCTGAGCCGCCGCTCTTTCATCGCATCGACGGTGGCGGGCGGTGCGGCGCTGGCGCTTTCGCGCCGCACGGCCTTTGCTCAAAGCAGCGATACGCTGAAGGTCGGCTTCATCAGCCCGCGCACAGGCCCTCTCGGCGGCTTCGGCGAGACGGACGGTTATGTGCTCGAACTGGCGCGCAAGGCGCTGGCGAACGGCCTGCAGGCCGGCGGCAAGACCTGGAAGGTGGAGATTCTCGACCAGGACACCCAGTCCGATCCCTCGCGCGCCGGCCAGTTGGCGAAGGAGCTGATCAACAACCAGGCGATCGACCTGATGCTTGCCGTCTCGACACCCGAAACCATCAATCCGGTGGCCGACGCCTGCGAAGCAGCCGGCATTCCCTGCCTCTCGACAGTCATGCCCTGGGAAGCCTGGTATTTCGGCCGCGGCGCCAAGCCCGGTGCGCCTTCGCCGTTCAAGTGGACCTATCATTTCGGCTTCGGCGTCGAAGAGTTCCACAAGGCCTATGTTTCGCAGTGGAACCTGATCGAGACCAACAAGAAGGTCGGCGTCATGTATCCCAACGACGCCGACGGCAATGCGATCCGCACCCATCTGGCGCCGGCGCTCGCCAAGGAGGGATTCACCATCGTCGATCCCGGCGCCTATGAAACCGGAACCACCGACTTTACCGCGCAGATCGCTCTCTTCAGGCAGGAGGGCGTGGAGATCTTCAATTCGTTCCCGATACCGCCCGACTTCGCCGCCTTCTGGCGTCAGGCTGCACAGCAGGGCCTCACCCAGCAGATCAAGATCTGCCAGATCGCCAAGACGGGTCTGTTTCCCTCCGACATCGAGGCGCTTGGCGATCTCGGCCTGAACATCGGCAGCGCCGCCTACTGGCACAAGGCCTTCCCCTACAAATCCACGCTGACAGGCGTATCGGGAACCGAACTCGCCGACGGTTATGAAACGGCAAGCGGCAAGCAGTGGACGCAGCAGCTCGGCGCCAGCCTTGCGCTTCTCGACGCCGGCTTCGATGCGCTGAAGGCCAGCGCCGACGTCAAGAGCAAGGAGGCCGTCGCCAAGGCGATCAGCACGCTTAAGACCACCACGATCGCCGGCAAGGTCGACTTCACCAGCGGCCCGGTCGCCAACGTCTCCCCCGGACCGATCATCGGCACGCAATGGGTGAAAGCGCCGGAGGGCTCGAAATTCGCGCTCGACTATGTCGTCACCGAAAACGCCACCGACCCCAATGTCCCGGTCGGCGCCAAGCTCACCGCCTATAACGGATAACGAACAGTGCTGCAGCGGGAAGCTCAAAGACGGCCGGGGGGAGCCTTTCTCTCGGCCAAGGGAATCCACAAGCGGTTCGGCGCGCTGGTGGTGCTGGAGAATCTGGACTTTTCCATGGGGGATGGCGAGGCGATCGGCATTGTCGGGCCGAACGGCGCCGGCAAGACAACCCTGCTCAGCGTGCTCGCCGGCGCCTTCCCGCCGAATGAGGGAAGCATCACCTTCGACGGCGTCGACGTCACGCGCCGGACGGCGGCGGAGCGCTGCCGCTCCGGGCTCGTCCGGACCCATCAGATTCCCAAGCCCTTCGGCGGCATGACGACCTTCGAAAATGTCTTCGTCGCCGCATCTCACGGTAATGCCGCAAGCCGCGACGAGGCCTATGAGCGCGTGGTGGATTCGCTTTCGCTCTGCGGCATGCTTGGCGTCGCCAACCGCCCTGCCGACACGCTTGGCCTGCTGGACCGCAAACGCCTGGAGCTTGCCCGTGCGCTTGCCACGCAGCCGAGGCTGATGCTGCTCGACGAGATCGGCGGCGGCCTGACCGATGGCGAGGCCAGCGAACTGGTGGAAACCATCCTCGAATTGCGCAACCGCGGCATCGGCATCGTCTGGATCGAGCATATCGTTCATATCCTCCTGCAGGTGGCGGAGCGGCTGATCTGCATGGACGCCGGCAGGATCATCGCCGATGGCGAACCGAAAATGGTCATGAGCAATGCGGAGGTGGTCAAGGCCTATCTCGGAGGGACACCCGCATGAGCCTTCTTTCCATCCGCGACCTCGACGTCCGCCATGGCCTGCTCCAGGCGGTGCGCGGTGTCAGTTTCGATCTTGCCAAGGGCGAGGTACTGGCGCTGGTCGGCGCAAATGGCGCCGGCAAGACGACGCTGCTCAGATCGATCGCCGGCGCCCATCTGCCATCATCCGGCCGCGTCCTTCTCAACGACGAAGATCTGGCCGCCGTCCCGTCCCACAAGCGGATCGCCAAGGGCATCGCCCTGGTACCGGAAGGCCGGCGCCTGTTTTCGCAGATGACGGTGGAAGAGAACCTGCTTCTCGGAAAGAGCTCCGGCCGCAAGGGCGAGTGGAGCATCGATCGCGTCCTCGACGCCTTTCCCAACCTGAAACCCCGCCGTCACGCCAAAACGGGACACCTCTCGGGCGGGGAACAGCAGGCGACCGCCATCGGCCGGGCGCTGATGAGCAATCCCGATATTCTTCTCCTGGACGAGGTCTCACTCGGGCTTTCGCCTCTGGTCGTCGATCGCGTCTACGCTCAGTTGGAGACCTTGCTCACGTCGGGGACGACCATCGTGCTCGTCGAACAAGATCTCGCCCGCGCCATGAGCGTGGCAAGCCGCGTCATCTGCATGCTCGAGGGACGCATCGTCCTCGACAGGCCGGCGGCCGCCGTCACGCGCGAACATGTCACCCAAGCCTATTTCGGATTGCACCGGGCAGCCGGCGAAAGGAGCGCATCGTGATCAACACCCTGCTCCAGGGCATTCTGCTCGGCGGCTACTACGCCGTTATCGCCTGCGGCCTGTCCTTCATGTTCTCGGTCATGCGGATCATCAATCTCGCGCATGGCAGCCTGGCGGTCGCAGCCGCCTACGGGTTGTGGCTGCTCGCCGCCAAAGCCGGCATTCCACCCTTCGCCGGTCTGCTGATCGTGCTGCCGGTCATGGCGGCGGCCGGCTGGCTGTTGCAGCGCTTCATTCTGGAGCGCAGCGCCCGCGGCGGCACGCTCCTGCCGATTCTCACGACCTTCGGCCTGTCGATCGTCATCGACAACCTGCTGTTCGAGCAGTTCGGCGCCGACACAAGGTCGCTCGCGCCCTTCATCGGCAACCTGTCCTATGCTTCCTGGCAACTGCCGGGCCACATCTTCGTCGGCAAGCTGGCCGTCCTGATGATGGTGACGGCAGTCCTTATTCTCGGCGGGTTGCAGTTCTTCCTGAGCCGATTTGCGCTGGGTCGCGCGATCCGCGCCACGGCGGAGGATCCCGATACGGCAGGGCTGGTCGGCATCGACGCCCGCAGAGTCAACGCCGTCGCCACCGCGATCACCATGGTCACGGTCGGCATCGCCGGTGCTTTTCTCGGGATGCGGGCAACCTTCAGCCCCTATGCCGGCGGCCCACAGCTTCTCTTCGCCTTCGAGGCGGCCGTCATCGGCGGCGCAGGTTCGCTATGGGGCACACTTGCCGGCGGCATCGTTCTCGGTCTTGCCCAATCGCTCGGCGCGCAATTGCATCCGCAAGGCTTCCTGATCGGCGGCCATGCGGTGTTCCTGCTGGTGCTTTTCATTCGGCTGTCCCGGTTCGGCATGCCGGTTCTCGACAAACTTGGCGCCTCCCTGCGCGCCCGTCTCCGGAGCCCGACATGAGCCCCAACGCGACCCCCAGCACGACCTTCGCCTCCAACGGAATATCGATAGAGCGCTGGACGAAATCGTCGCGGGTGGCGCTTGGCTGCATGGCCGCGGTGCTTGCCCTGCTGATGTTTGCCCCAGCCGTGCTCGGCGCCGGCGCGATCGACCGGCTGACGGCTCTGTTCATCTACGTGATCCTTGCCGCCATGTGGAATGCGCTGGCCGGGTTCGGCGGGCTGGTCTCGGTCGGCCAGCAGGTGTTCTTCGGCCTCGGCGCCTATTTCACCATCCGGCTTGCCGATGCGGGGCTCAATCCCTTCGTCTCGCTGTTTGCCGCCGCGGTCGTGACCGGCGCGCTGTCGATCCCGCTTTCGCTGTTCATGCTGCGGCTGAAGGGCGGCGAGTTCGCGATCGGCATGTGGGTCGTCGCCACACTCGCCCACCTGCTCGTCAACCTCGACGGCCTGATCCAGGGGGAAACGGGAACTTCACTGATCTCGCTCAACGTCTATGACAGCGGCACGCGGCGAGCGACGATCTACTGGCTCGCCTTGACGGCCATGGCCGCCCTGCTCGGCGCTCTCTTCATCCTGATGCGCAGCCGCGCGGGCGCTGCCATGCAGGCAATCCGCGACAATGAGGAGGCGGCAACCTCGGTCGGCGTGCGCGTGATCGCCACCAAGCGGCTGCTCTTCGTGCTCGCCGCCTTCGGCATCGCGGTCGCCGGAGGCCTGTGGCTGGCGACCGCCACCACCTTCCAGCCGAAGACCTATTTCAGCGTCCAGTGGACGGCCTACATGATCTTCATGGTGCTGGTCGGCGGGATCGGCAAGTTCGAAGGCGCGATCCTCGGCGCCATCCTGTTCTTCGTGATCGAAACCTTCTTCGGCGGAGCCGGCGTCTGGTACCTGATCGGCCTCGGCGCCACCGCCGTGATTTTCTCGCTCTACCTGCCGCGCGGCCTGTGGGGCGAAATCGAGCGCCGCTACGATTTTCAACTTCTGCCGGTCGGCTACCGGCTGAAATTGCCCGGTCCGCATAAAATCAAATGGGAAGAATGAGCCGGCTTAATTCCGGATTCTCTTGCGAAAGGTGACGTTCATGCTTTTTGGTAAAACAATCCTGGTGACCGGCGTGGCTTCAGGCATCGGCGCCCGCACGGCGGAACTGGCCGGCCAGATGGGCGCCGAGGTCATCGGCGTCGATGTGCGCGAGCCGGTGAGTGGAAGTGCCGCCTTCATCAAGGGTGATCTCTCGACCCCATCAGGCATTGCCGAGATCGTCGCGCAGCTTCCAGTGCGCCTCGACGCGCTCGCCAATGTCGCCGGCCTTTCCGGCAGCACAGGCGTCGTCTCGACGCTCGCCGTGAATTTCTACGGCCTTCGCGCCCTGTCGGAAGCCGTGGCGCCCCGTCTCCGTGAAGGCGGCGCCGTCGTCAACGTCGCCTCGATTGCCGGCTATGGCTGGCGCGCCAATCTCGAGCGGGCAAAGTCCTTGGCCGCCATTGAAGGCTTTCCCGAGGTGGCGGCGGTTGTGGCCGAACACGGCCTCAAGGACGAAGAAGGCTATCCGCTCTCCAAGGAACTGCTGCTGCTCTGGACCATGCGCGCCGCCCATCAGGCATTGTTCAAAAACCGCGGCATCCGGGTCAATGCGGTCAGCCCCGGGCCGGTGGAAACGCCGATCCTCAAGCAGTTCCGCGCCGTGCTCGGCGACGCCAGGGTCGACAGCGACATCACCCGCGTCGGCCGGGCCGGCACCTCCGCCGATATCGCCCCCGCCGTGCTCTTCCTCTGCTCGGATGGCGCACGCTGGATCAACGGCGCCAATCTTGCCGTCGACGGCGGCCTCGAAGCTTCCATCAACGCCGAAGTCCTCGGCTTCTAGTTCTTGTCCCAAGGAGACCTCCGATGAATATTTCCCTCCTCATCAACGGCGCAGACCGCGCGGCCTCCGGCGGCCGGACCTATGATCGCATCGATCCCTTCACCGAAAAGCTCGCAAGCCGCGCCGCCGCGGCAAGCTTGGACGATGCTGCCGCGGCCGTTAATGCCGCCGCCGCAGCCTTCGGCGCCTGGTCGAAGACCGGCCCCGGCCAGCGCCGCGCCATCCTGATGAAGGCCGCCGATATCATGGATTCCAAGGTGGGCGAATTTACCCAGTTGATGATCGAGGAAACGGGCGCCACCGCTCCCTGGGCCGGCTTCAATGTCATGTTCGCCGCCAACATCCTGCGCGAGGCCGGCGCCATGACGACGCAGATATCAGGCGAAATCATCCCTTCCGACAAGCCCGGCACGCTCGCCATGGGTGTTC
Organism: Rhizobium indicum; assembly: GCF_005862305.2. Taxonomy (NCBI): domain Bacteria; kingdom Pseudomonadati; phylum Pseudomonadota; class Alphaproteobacteria; order Hyphomicrobiales; family Rhizobiaceae; genus Rhizobium; species Rhizobium indicum. Next base: position 725,792 of record NZ_CP054022.1, read on the forward strand.
GCCAGGCTGCCGGCGTCTGCCTGGCGATTGCCCCCTGGAACGCGCCGGTCATCCTCGCCACCCGCGCCATCGCCATGCCGATCGCCTGCGGCAATACCGTCGTCCTCAAGGCATCCGAACAATGCCCCGGCACGCACCGGCTGATCGCCACCGCGCTGACCGAAGCCGGCCTGCCCGCCGGCGTCGTCAATGTCATCACCAACGCGCCGGAGGATGCGCCTGAGATCGTCGCGGCGCTGATTGCCCATCCGGCCGTCAAGCGCGTGAACTTCACCGGGTCGACCAAGGTCGGCAAGATCATCGCCGAGACCTGCGGCAGACATCTCAAGCCCGCCCTTCTCGAACTCGGCGGCAAGGCGCCGCTCGTTATCCTCGACGATGCCGATATCGACGGTGCCGTCAATGCCGCCATTTTCGGCGCCTTCATGAACCAGGGCCAGATCTGCATGTCGACGGAACGCATCATCGTCGACGAGGCGATCGCCGATCAGTTCGTCGCCAAACTGGCCACCCGGGCCAGTCAGCTTCCGGCCGGCGATCCGCGTGGCCATGTCGTTCTCGGCTCGCTGATCAGCCTCGACGCGGCGAAGAAAATGGATGAGCTGATCGCCGATGCGACGGCCAAGGGTGCAAAGCTCGTGGCCGGCGGCAAGCGCTCGGGCACCGTGGTCGAGGCGACGCTGCTCGATCATGTCACGCCCGAGATGCGCGTCTATGCGGAAGAATCCTTCGGTCCGGTCAAACCGATCATTCGCGTCTCCGGCGAGGAAGAAGCCATCCGCATCGCCAACGACACCGAATACGGCCTGTCCTCCGCCGTCTTCAGCCGTAATGTCCAGCGGGCAATGGCGGTTGCGGCGCGGATCGAAGCCGGCATCTGCCACATCAATGGCCCGACGGTGAACGACGAGGCGCAAATGCCCTTCGGCGGCGTCAAGGGCAGCGGCTATGGCCGCTTCGGCGGCAAGGCGGCGATCGCCGAATTCACCGACCTGCGCTGGATCACGGTAGAGGATTCCGCCCAGCACTATCCTTTCTGACGTCGACAGCGGCGAAGGGCAGATCGCGCCAATTCCAAGCGATAGAGTGTCCTGTCGGACACGCGGCGCTCTATCGCAGTTGTAGCGCGGTCATTGCGGCCATCACCCGGCCTGGACCAACATCCTCTTACTCATCCCGCTTCAGATCTTTGGGAACGGCATATTTGGATCCGTCGTAACGCAGCCGGTGTTTGCCAATCGTCGTTTTGTCTTCGCTCTGGCAGTCACCATCCTTTCCGACCGTGGCGACGGAAGTGGTCGTTTTTTCGGTTACGACTATATCGGCGAACACGCCTTTTGCTGGTGAACCGATTGAAAGCGTGCGCGTGATTTCATCGAACTCACCGGCACAGGCGGTATCCCATTCTCCGTGATTTTCACTGACGACAATATTGTCGAGAATCGGCTTCAGCCCATCACCGTCGACTGAGAAGAGCCATAAGGTCGTTTCGCCGAACGGATTGGCGCGCGAACTACCTTCCAGCGTAACACGCAATCCAAAAGCCGTTTTCCCAGGAGCGAGTTGATAACGCGCAGTATCGAAGGCGACGCTTTCTACATGAATGGCATCGTCTGACATAAGTCCCTGAAGACGCAGACGCTGCTTTACATGAAGATTGGTGCTGTCTACCACGAGCAGTTCGATGTCACCCTCGTTTTCCGAATCCGACTGCTCCGTCATCAATGGGACAGCCACAAGGGTCAGTTGCGGGTGAGCTGGCCAAATCCGGCAAATCACCCGACGCGGATCGCCGTCGACATTGTCGCCTGTCGGCAATGTGATGGTTGAGCCCGCGAGCCGAAAAGCGTCATCGGCGTTGGTGGCACCGGGATAGGCAAGACGGATGATGTCTAAGGAGCGGCCGGCGCATTCGGCCTGGCCCGCCGATGCCGCTTGAGCGCTGACAGGAACGCAGAGCCCGATCAGAACGATCAGTTCGAAGAATGAAGCGCGGGCGTTCGAAAGCTGCGTCAATACAAATCCCTCCACAAAGCCACAGGCATATTCGAAACGTGACATTTGGCAATATTGGGAGAATCGAAAGATATCAGCGACCGAGGACCGAGCAACATCAGTTGGCCGCGACAATGCTGCGGCAATCGGAAGCGTTCATCTGTGGCCAACCGACAACTATATTCCTAAGTTGAGTGCGATGGCTGCCTGTGCCACGCACCAGATCGAGCTGCTCCTCGGGCTCCAGCCTGGAACCAAAACCTTGTAACGCGTATCGGCCGAGAATGGCTTTCGAACTTATGGCGGGTGCACAAATGGCCTTGCACATCAAACGAATCTACGAGCCGAAAGACGACAAAGACGGCATGCGCATCCTGGTCGACCGGCTATGGCCGCGCGGGTTGAGCAAGCAGGATGCAGCAGTCGATATCTGGTTGCAGGATATCGCACCAAGCCCGACGCTGCGCCGTTGGTTTGGCCACGATCCCGCCAAATGGGCCGAGTTCCAGCGCCGGTATCGGGACGAGCTGGAAAAGAACCCGTCCGCCGTCGAGGAGCTGAAACGCCAGATCGGACAAGCGGACGCGACACTTCTCTACGCTGCGAAAGACCTGCACCACAATCACGCCATCATGCTTCAGCGCTTCCTCGGCAAAGACTGACGCGTCGGTGGCCGACGCCGATGACACGCTGCCTCTCCGTGTCCGAAATTTCCGGGAACCTTTTCGACAAACCCGCATCCAATGTTCGCTTCCGAAGGCGCACCGCCGTTGCTGCCGGAAGACATTCGGTCACGACACAAGGAGACAGATCATGTTGAAACGAATTCTCGGCGCCACACTGATGGCGGCCTCACTGGGCACGGCTTCGATCGCCGCCGATGCCAAGCCGACCGATCCTCAGATCGCCCACATCGCCTATACGGCAGGGCAGATCGATGTCACCGCGGCAGAGCAAGCGTTGAAGAAGAGCAAGAATGCCGACGTCACCGAATTCGCCAAGACCATGGAGCGCGACCACAAGGCCGTCAACGACCAAGCGCTCGCCCTCGTCAAGAAGCTGAAGGTGACGCCCGAAGACAACCCCGTCAGCCAATCCTTGTCGACACAGGCAGCTAAGGAACTGACGACGCTGGAGGCGCTCGACGGCGCGGCTTTCGACAAGGCCTATGTCGAAAACGAAGTCGCCTATCACAAGTCGGTCAACGACGCGCTTGCCAACACCTTGATCCCGTCGGCTGAGAATAAAGAGCTCAAGTCGCTGCTGGAAACGGGCCTGACCCTGTTCAAGGAGCATCAGATGGATGCCGAGCATCTGGTTTCCATGATCAAATAGGCTTGAGGAATGCGCTGGCTAATGAAATCGCTCCCGCTGCTCTATACACTGCTTTGGGTAGGCAGCGGGGTTGCCTCGGCGGCGGACTATCAGATCACCATCGCGGGCATGAAATTCGGCTCGCCGCCTCCCGAGCTGCATGTCGGCGATGTGATCGTCTGGCGAAACGATGATATATTCAGGCACACGGCAACCGCTCGCGACAAGAGCTTCGATATCGACCTGCCGCCGAAATCGGAAGGCCGTATGACTGTCACCCATACGGGAGCGGTCGATTTTTATTGTCGCTTCCATCCCGCCATGACGGGCAAACTGGATGTCCGGCCGTAGGGCGGGCTCCAATCGAAAGACGGGCAGGCAGACGGAGCATTCCCATGGCAGCCATTCCGGTTCCGGCCGCGCGACACCGGCAGCAGATGTCGATACTGTCCGACGCCGAACTCGTGCCCTTGGCGAGGATGGGCGACGAGTTCGCCATCCGCGCCATCGTTCAGCGTCACAATCAGCGCCTGTTCCGGAGGGCGCGCGCCATCATTCGCAATGATGCGGAGGCGGAAGACGTCGTCCACGCCGCCTATATCAAGGCCTTCACCAATCTGGCGACGTTCCGGGGCGAGGCACAACTTTCGACATGGCTGACCCGCATTACGCTCAACGAGGCGCTCGGCCGTGTGCGGGGCCGAAAGAACACCATCGGACTCGAGGAAATCGATGTGCAGACGATGGCGCCGGGTGGCGAAGTGTTACAGTTTCCGTCCTCCCTGTCCGCAACCGATCCGGAAACCGAGCTGTCCAGGAGCCAGGCGCGGCATCTTCTCGAAAATGCGGTCGACGAACTGCCGGACGATTTTCGCGCCGTCTTCGTGCTGCGGGATGTCGAGGGCATGAGCACGGACGAGGCCGCCTCTTATCTCGGCATAAGACCCGAAACGGCCAAAACCCGGCTGCACCGGGCGCGGAAAATGATGCGCCAGTCGATCGAAAAACAGCTTTCCGGAGCATTCTCGGCGCTGCTCCCCTTCGATGGCGCCCGTTGCGCTTTCATGGCCGATCGCGTCATTGCTGCCCTTCGCCCAGAGACGCCATGACATCTCGCACTATCAGCGGGAGCTAGGTCCCAGATCCGCAACCAGGTCAGGACTGTAGTGCGGCGCCGGACCTTCCTTCGGTGCCTGTCACGCACGAAAGTTGTCGATGCAGCTTTCCGGGGGGCGCACTAAAAATTCATGCCGATTCCGACGGCTCCTTCTTATCGCTGATCCGTTAGGAGCCCGCCTTTAGATCCGGAGGCGGTCCAGTCGCCTGTGCCGCTGTAGCCCGTCAGAGGCTAAGATATGCGGAGGTCAATCGTGGTATTCAAGAGCATAACCCGCCCCATAGACGGTGCGAATCCTCAGATTGCGGAGCCCTGCAAACGCTTTTCGCAGCCGGCCGATATGCACGTCGACCGTCCGCCTTTCTACAGCGTGGGGATCGGACCAAACGGCCTCGATGAGTTGCTTGCGGGTACTGATCTGCCCCTGCCTGTCCAATAGGAATCTAAGGATTCTCATCTCAATAGGCGCAAGCGCTACTCTCTTGCCCGAAACCACGACGGCATGCGGCCCGAAGACAATCTCGGCGGCGCCAGCAAACTTGGGTAGAGTCGAAGCCCCCGACCGCGGGTTTATACCGTGGAGAAAGGCGAGAAGCTTTGAAGGCGACAAAGGGCGCGTGATGCCTTCGTCGAGCCCGGCCTTGATCAATTGCAGGTGCTGGGCACGTGTGTCCTCGCCGACAAGTGCCGCCACCGGAAGCCTTGATTCCTTCAAGAGCGTACATAGGGGCGCAACATCACTCTGCCAGCCTGCACAATCCAAGACGACGGCGGAAAGCACTACTGATGTGCAAGCGTCCACGACATCGTCGTCACTTGCGGCAAGGCGAGCCTTGAAGCCCTCGCCATGCAAAATGTGCGCAAGGAGCAGATAGAACTCGGCGTTCTGCGAGCAGACCAGAATGACAGGAGCCATGTCGATTGCCTTTTTTCTCACCTGATGAAACGGCGAGCTCAGCTCGGCGCGAACTCGCCACCGTTGACATCTATGATGGCTCCATTGACGAACCCGGCATCCTCCGATGCCAGGAACGCGATCACCGCGGCGACGTCGTCTGGAACACCGAGCCGACCGGCCGGAATACGGGCGAGCGCGTCAATGTTGATCTTGCTTTGCGGGGAGCCTGTCAGCGGCGTCAGGATGCGACCTGGCGCCACGACATTCGATGTTATGCCATAGGGACCATATTGAGAGACCAGCACGCGGGACAATCCTGAAAGGGCGGCTTTAGACGTCGCATAGCCCGCGCCAGCGATCCGTGGTCTCGTCCGGCCGGCAAGAGAACCGACGAATATAAGGCGTCCATAACTCATTTCCTTCATGGCAGGCAGAACCGCCTGGCAACACAGCATCGTCCCCGTCAGGTTGACGGCGAGCACGTCGTTCCACTCTTCAAGGGGAAGGTCGGCGACCTGACGAGGGCCGTCGGGACCTTTCGGTGATATCCCCGCGTTGCAGACGAGGATCCCAGGCGCGCCCAGGTCACTGGCGACTTCGCAGAAAAAGGAATTGATTGCCGCCGCTTCGCGGAGATCAACCCTCCTCGCAATGGAGCGCTCTGGCCCAAAACCCTCGGCGAGCGCGGCGCCCGCGGCTATGACGCTTGCCTCACCATGGCTGAAGACGGCAACCCGATGACCGGCCCTGAGCAGACGAAACGCAGTGGCAAGACCGATCCCGGTTGTGCCACCGCTGATGACTGCAACATGCGGATTGCCGCCAGGGCTCATGCCGCTTGATCCATTGCAGCAAATAGCGAAAGGGGTGGATGTGCGGCCGCCTCTGTTACTACCTCGATCAGCAGGGGACCTTCTTCACCCAGCCCGCGCTCCAGATATCGAGGAAGATCCGCGGGATCGGAGATTCGGACCGCCGGGCAGCCGCAAGCTTCGGCAATACGCCGATGATCGACATCTGCGAAGCTGCAGGCAGTCGTGAAGGTGCCGAACTTGACAGCTTCAGCATCACGTTGGAAGCCGAGGATACCGTTGTTCAAAACGATGATGAGTACGGGAAGCTTGCTCCGAACCATGGTTTCCAGCTCCGCCCAGCTGTGGGCGAAACCGCCGTCCCCTACGATGGCAACCACTGGTTTGTCCGGTTTTGCCGCTTTCGCGCCGAGCGCAAGTGGCAAGCCCCACCCGAGTCCAGCAAGGCCCCGCGGCGACAGGAAGCGCATACCAGGGGAAAGGGCCCGCAGTTGGCCGGCTATCCACATCGAAGAATAGCTCGCATCGGAAACAACGGTCGTATCTGCCGTCAACACTTGCTGCAGGTCGGACATAACCCGCTCGGGACGGATCGGACTTTTCTCCGAACGAGCAACAGACTGGCGCTCAATGTCAAACGAGCGCCAGAATCCAGCAATCCGGGCCGTCAACCTATCGCGCTGCGATGCGCGGTACGAGAGATCGCCTCGGGCCAGCGCGCTACGCAACGCGCTAATGGTTTCGGCCGCATCGCCTGGCAATCTGACCGCTTCGTAGTTGCGCCCGATTTCGGTGGGATCGACATCGATGTGGATGACTGATGCGGACCGGGGGATTTGGCGCCAACTGTCAGTGCCATTCTGGTTGGTTCGCGTTCCGACCAGAATGACGAGATCGGCCTCTTCGACAAGGGCAAGCGTGTGCCGTCCGAGCGATCGCGGCCCAACGAGAGCGCCGAGAACGCCGGCTGACAGCGGGTGGTATTCGTCGACCGCGCCTTTTCCCATATTGGTCGTCAGCACGGGAAGCGAGGCTTCGTCCTGTAGCCCTGAAAGCTCGCCGGCGGCATGGCTTGCATGAACGCCTCCTCCGGCGATGACGATGGGTGCCTGGGCTGCGGCGATCATCGAGGCTGCGCGCTCGATGTCACTATCGCGCGGACGCAACCGATCGAGTGGCCAGTGGCCAAGCACAGCCTCACGACGAAAGAGCGAAGGGGCAATTTGTTCCCGCAAGAGGTCGGCGGGGAGCAGGAGAGCTGCCGGTCCCGGCCGGCCCGAGGCGGCTGCTGTGAAAGCAGCATCGACATAGTCGTCGATCCGCTCCGCAACCAGCACCTTGCGCACCCACTTCGTGCAGGATTGGAATAGGATGAGATGATCGAGTTCCTGGAATGCATTGCGATCAGCCTGGTCTCGTTCGACATCCTGGACGAGAGCAACGACCGGAACGCTAGCCTTCAGCGCTTCGGCCAGCGGCGGAACGAGAAGCGTTGCGGCGGGTCCGTTCTGCGCTGCTACCACGCCAACCTTGCCGGACAGCCGCGCATATCCATCGGCCATGGTCCCTCCCATGTTTTCCTGTCGGTAGGCGATTTGACGTATGCCGATTGCTTCGGCCGCAAGGATAACCGCCGAAGGCAGGCTCTGAGCAAAGATATGGGTGACGTTGTGCCTTTTCAGGGAAAGAGCGATCCGCTCGGCGACGGTTGTATGATCAGTTGCCATGGTCACATGCCTGCTTCGGTTGGAGTTGCTTCGAGGATTGAAAGGAAGTCTGCGAAGGCTGCGACGACCGCATCACCGTCAGCAGTCGTCATTGCCGTCGAAAGGCACGCCGCAGCGCCATTGGGAAGCAGGATGCCGCAATTGAGGAAATGCCTGGAGAGCCGGCCCATCAACTCGGCCTCTTCGGGGGCGAGATACGCCTCGCGGAAGTCCGTTGGCTGCTTTCCTTTCGGATGAATGCGAAACAAGGATGCCGCCCCCGTCACGCTGAAGGCTGCGCCTTGTCGCTCGATTTCCTTTCGAAGCCCAGCCCGTATCCCATCGCCAAGGCTCTCGAGTGCAGCGAAAGCGCCATCCGTCATCGCCTCCATGGCGACCCGGCCCGCAACCATCGATACGGGATTTGCCGAAAACGTGCCGCCTTGCGGCAGCAGCGGCTTTCCGCTGTCGCTTGCGAACACCCGCATCACGTCCTTACGCCCACCGACCGCCCCGATGGGAAAACCTCCGCCGATGATTTTGCCGGCGGCGACCAAATCGGGGTGGAGACCATAGCGGGCCGACGCCCCCGCGTGTGACTGCCGCAGATTGAGGACCTCATCGGCAACAATGAGAATCCCATATTTCTTCGCGATTGCCTCGACAGCGGCAAGAAAGCTCGGCTCAGGCGCTATCAGCCCCGCGCGGCTCGGCATCGGATCGATCAGGATACAAGCCAGTGAAGGGGCAGCCGAAGCAATTCGGCGCTCCAGATCCGCGATGTCATTGAAGCGGATAACCGTCACCTCGTCCCTTACCGAAGGCGGCATTCCGCGATAGGCCGGTACGGCCGGCGACCGCAACGGGTCGTTCCATATAGCCGGTGACACCGCCTGCCCCGTTTCCGCCCAGTCGTAAGCGCCGTGATAGGCGCCTTCGATCCGCGCGATGCCTGGCCGGCATGTGAAAGCGCGGGCCGCCTTGATCGCAAACATTACAGCCTCGGTCCCGCTGTTGACGAAGCGAATATGTTCGATCGCCGGAATGCGCTCGATCAGTAGCTCTGCCAGCGTGATCTCGTGCTCGGTTGGGTTGGAGAAACACGTTCCGCGATGAAGCAGATCTGCGACCGCGTCGGCAACTGGAAGAAAGCCATGGCCGTGTATCAGCGTCGTGAAATTATTGTTTAGGTCGAGTAGGCGGTTGCCGTCGACGTCGATGAGATAAGCTCCCTCCCCGCGCGAAATGTAGAGCGGGCTGGGCTCGTGATCGACGGTGACCCGCGTGATCCCGGTTGGAAACACGCGGCGCCCCTTTTTAAAGAAATGTTCGGACCTCGACCGGGGATATCCCCGGCCGTGGCGAAGGACATTAGGGTGAAACATTCGATCTTCTCCGGCCAGCGCGGGTCGCGGCGCAACCCTTCATAATTTTGTTATTACAAAAATCATGAACCCGAAGAAGTTGCAACAAAAAAATCCGGCTGCCGACGCTATTGCAGCTTGAGACGCTCCTGCGCGGCTTTCTTCAGACGCCGGTAGCCGTCTCGAATATCGTTTTCCATTGCGGCACGGACCGCGGATGGGTCTTTATCCACCAGCCCCTCTATCGCGGCCAAATGATTGTGGACACCGTATTTTGCTTCCGCAAACTCAGGATAGAGGTCGTGGAACGAGGCGCCTACCCTTAACCACAGGGCCTCAATGGTCGAAAGGAGGCGCGGCATCTTGCACAACCGATAGATCGTAAAATGGAATTCCTTATTGTCGTGAAGAGCGTCGGAGTAACGCCTTTCGTCGAGCGACAGTGTGATTTTCTCCTGCAGCGCCAATAGCTTGTCGACTACATCATTCGTGGCGCGAAGGGCGCCTTTTTCCGTCGCCAACCCTTCAAGCGCAAGTCGCATCTGCGTGACTTCGTAGAGCGCTGCAAGATCGAGATGCGGGACGATGACGGTTTTAGGGCCCACCATGACGAGCGCGCCCTCGAAGACCAGCCGGTTGATCGCCTCGCGTGCCGGCGTGGCACCGACGTTCAGCATTTCGGCGACCGAACGGATCGGCAACTTGTGGCCCGGCTTGTAAGCACCCCGCGTGAGCTGCTCTTTAATGGATGAATAAGCGAAGTCGCTGAGTCGCCCAGACTGCAAATCCGATCCCGACGATTCCTCTTTAGTTGTACTTTCGTTCAAAATTGACCTCCACGCGTTGACATCTTCACATTTTTGTTGCAACAAAAATGAATTAGGCGAAAAGCGAAATCGTAATGTGACAGCATAACGTCAACGCGAATATTAGCAACGCCTTGGCCGGGGAGGCCATGTCCGAACAGCTGCCGGCCTTGCCGGCATAGCACCTGGGTGCCGCACGAGCGGAGCCGGGAGGTTTCAACGCGTGTCAAAGCACGCAAGTGAGGAGATATCATTTTGATTGGTGCGCCTGTTTTCATCGATCGTATAGGCAAAGCCTACGGGACCCAGACTGCCGTTGGTGGAGTGACCCTGAATATTGCGGCAGGCGAATTCCTGTCGATCCTCGGTCCGTCCGGATCGGGCAAGACGACGCTTCTGACAATGATCGCCGGTTTCGAAAGCCCGTCTGCCGGACGCATCATCATCGACGGGCGCGATGTCACCGCCGTATCGCCCGATCGCCGCAATATCGGGATGGTCTTCCAGCGTTATGCCTTGTTCCCGCATCTGACCGTTTCCGAAAACATCGCCTTCCCCCTGAAGATGCGTGGCATCCGCAAGGACCTCAGAGCAGAACGGGTTGGCCGCGCGCTCGACCTCGTCCAACTCCCGGACTATACCAAGCGCTATCCCCACGAACTTTCCGGCGGCCAGCAGCAGCGGGTGGCGGTCGCGCGAGCAATCGTGTTCGAACCGCCTGTTCTCTTGATGGACGAGCCACTCGGGGCACTGGACAAGAAGCTGCGCGAATCTATGCAGATCGAGATCAAGCAGCTTCAGCGGCGCCTCGGTGCGACGGTCATCTACGTGACGCACGATCAGGAGGAGGCGTTGACGATGTCCGACCGGATCGCCGTTATGGCAAAGGGGCAACTCGCGCAGCTCGGAACCCCGGCGGACCTTTACTGTAATCCGCAGAGTGCCTTTGTCGCCGATTTCATCGGCAAGATGAACTTCTTGACTGGAGAATTCCTGGGTGAAACCGCTAGCCGCCAGACGATCAGACTGGGTGACGACGTTGTCATTGATACGCCCGGTGCTCCCTATGGCTTCGAGGGTCCGGCAAAGATCGGTGATCGCGTTCGGCTCGCGCTACGGCCTGAGCGCCTTGGCCTTGCAGCGCGTGGCGCAGGGGGACTGAACGCCCTCCCCGGCCGGATCGAAACGTCGGTCTTTGCCGGCGCCTTCGACCTTCATCTCGTTCGCGCCGATTTCGGAAGCGGAGAGATCATTCAGGTGCAGATCCCTGCCGATGGAAATAGAACGGCCTTTGCGATGGGGACACTCGTGGATGTCATCGCCGAACGCGACGGCCTCCGGCTCTTTGCGGTTGCGGAGGCATGAAATGACCACGACCGTCGATAATCTACCCCTTGCACCAACCCGTCCAGCGAGCTGGTTTTTCTCACGCTCGGCGCGCCAGTATTCGCACGCGCTGACGTTCCTGCTTATTGCGCCGTTGATGCTCTTACTGGCGGGAAGCTTCATCTATCCAATCGGCAGGCTTGTCTCTCTGAGTGTCATGGCACCTGGATTCACGCTGCAGTACTACGAGCGGATCGTCACCGAGCCGCTCTACATCGAAGTCCTGCTTCGCACGTTGCAGACGGGTGCAATCGTAACCGTGGCGAGCCTGCTGCTCGGTTATCCGGTTGCCTTTCTGATGGCCCGCTCCAAAGGCAAGACTGCATTGATCGTATCGGCAGCGGTGTTCGTGCCGCTATGGACCTCAGTGCTAGTGCGATCCTACGCCTGGATCGTGCTGCTGCAGCGAAACGGCATCGCTAACGGTCTGTTGATCGAGAGCGGCCTCATTAGCAGTCCGTTGAAGCTTATTTACACCGAAGGCGCGGTCATCCTTGCGATGACGCATGTTCTTATGCCCTTCATGATCCTGCCGATCTACAACGCTGTTCGCACGATTCCTGCCGATTACGCCCAAGCCGCCCGCAATCTCGGCGCCGGCACGATTGGCGCGTTCCTGAGCGTGACGTTGCCGCTCAGCCTGCCCGGAATCTTTGCCGGATGCGTCATGTGCTTCATCCTGGCGATCGGTTTTTATATCACGCCGGCACTCGTCGGCGGGCCTGGAGCATTGATGATGGCAACGCTGATCGGGCAGCAAACCACCGTCCTGCTTGACTGGCCATTTGCCGCAGCGCTCGCGACCGTCCTTCTAACCACGACGCTTTTCTTTGTCCTTGTGTTCCGCAGCGCGCTTTCCATCAGCAAAGGAATGAACAGTGTCAATTGAGCCCGCAGCCCCCCCATTCGCCGCCTCTCGCGTCAAAAGCACCCATCGACCTTACGGCAAAGCAGCCTCGCGGCTCCTTGGAGGCTCCCTAATCGGAGCAATCCTGTTCTTCCTGTTGTTGCCGACGCTGCTCGTCATCCCGATTTCGCTCAACGACAGCAACTATATCGAGCTCCCGCCGAAGGGCCTGACGCTTCGCTGGTATATCGATTTTCTCGCCGACCCGGACTGGCGCGCAGCAACGATCTTCAGTCTGCAGATTGCGCTGTCGACGACGATCGCTTCGACGGTCATCGGTACATTGGCCGCGATCGGGCTCGTTCGCGGCGATCTGCCGGGAAAGACCCTTCTGCAGGCATTGTCGCTAGGGCCAATGATCGTTCCCCATGTTGTTTTCGGCGTTGCGCTTTATCTGGTTTTTTCCCCGCTCAGCCTCACGGGCAATTTCACTGGTTTCCTGATCGCGCACACCGTGCTTGCTGTTCCCTACGTGATCATCACCGTGTCGGCAGCACTGGAACGCTTCGACACGTCCCTGGAGCTCGCCGCACTGAATTGCGGGGCAAGCCGAAGCCGCGCCTTTTTTAGCATTGTGCTTCCTAACATCGCGCCGGCGGTGGCTGCAGCTTCGGTCTTTGCGTTTCTGGCGTCATTCGATGAAGCGACAGTCGCCTTCTTCATTTCCGATACCGGCGGAAAAACGATCAGTCGCAAGATGTTCGAGGACATCGATTTCAATCTCACCCCGGTCATAGCAGCAGTTTCGACGCTGCTCGTCGCGGTATCGCTGCTGCTTATGGGAGCCATTCATCTCCTTACCCGCCGCGGGGAGGATTAACGTGGCCATATCAATCCGACGGAGGAATACGCGATGAAAAAACGAACCAAGATCAAGCCTTTGCTGCTTGCGACTTGCCTCATGCTTGCTGGCGCGAGGGCGGGGCAAGCCGAGGAGCAGGTCATCATTGCGACCACTGGTGGAGCCTACGATGCGGCCCTTCGAAAATTCTGGTTCGAGCCATTCACCGAAACGACCGGCATCAAGGTTGTTTCGGTCGCCGCAACGAATGCCGAGATGCGGGCGAAAGCTGCGGCCATGGTCAAGACCGGCAACGTCACCTGGGACCTTTACCCGGACGGCGAGATCCAAGCGAGCGCTGAAGCGCATGGGCTGACATCTGAAGACCTCACCGAGTTCTGCAAGTCTTTCCAGGGCCGCTCAGACCTAGTCAAGGATGCTTGCGTCGGCGCCGGGGCAAGACTTTTTTCGACCGCAACGCTCATGGCCTACGACCCGACCGGCTTCAAGAGCGGAAATCCGTTGAGTTGGGCCGATATGTGGGACGAGACAAAATTTCCCGGTGGCCGCTCGTTTCCGAATTTCGACGATCCGTGGCGGGTCATGGCTGCAGCGCTCCTCGCCGACGGCGTTGCGCGCGACAAGCTCTTTCCACTCGACGTCGATCGCGCCCTCAACAAGCTCGACGAGATTCGCCCGGCGATATCGCTCTGGTGGAAGACCGGTGATCAGAGCGTTCAGGGCTTTCGCAACGGCGACTACAGTATCGGGCAGATCTGGCTGACGCGCGCAAATGCCCTGAAGGCGGAAGGACGCCAGATCGCCTGGTCCAAGCAGGCCTCGTTCCTCGTCGGCGATCGCTTGACGATCATCAAGGATGCGCCGAACCGCGGAAATGCGTTGAAGTTGATCGGTTACTGGCTTGATCATCCGGAGGCGCAGGCCGGCGTGTGCGACGAACTCCTTTGCACGCCGCCAAGCCGCAAGGCGATCGATTTGATGTCGCCGGCTGCACGCGCGGCCCTGCCGAGCGACGAGGACATCCGGGATTACATCGTCATCCCGGATGCTAAATGGATCAACGACAATGCCGCGATGATGCTCGAGCGTTGGAATGCCTGGATCCGATGATGATCCCCCTTCGGGCGGCGGTGCCGCCCGAAGGGGCGGAGGCGGATCTTTATCCCTTGAGAGCACGATTGACGGCAGCTGCGACGTCGCGCACTTCGGAAGCCGTATGGCCGGCAGTTGGGCATATTCGCAGCCCTGCCCTTCCCTTGGCGACTGTCGGGAAGAAAATGGCCGACGTATAGTACCCGGAATCAAGCACCAGTCTGGCAGCGCCGATTGCCGCAAGCTCGTCACCGACGACGACGGTCCTGATCGGGAGTCGGGACCCTGCCTGTGCGGTCGGCACCAGTTCGTCGAAAAGAGAGATGTGTTCTGCGAGTGCCCTTTGCCGCACGCCCAGTTCCGGTGTGCGATGGATTGATTGCGAGGCGAGAGCTGCACCGATCGCCGCAACATTGATGGAGGCCGAGAAGGCATGCGCGAGAGCAAAGCGCCGGAAGATTTCCTCCTGGAACGCCGTTGCGAGCATCAGCATGCCGCCTGAGGCTCCGAAACCCTTCCCGAGCGAGGCTGCGATGATCGTCCGCTCGCCGAGCCCCTCGGGCATTTGTGAACGGGCAAACCCCTCGCCTCTTTCACCGAAGATCGATATGCCGTGAGCATCATCGATGTAAAGGAAGAGGCCATATCGCTCCTGAAGCTCGCGCAACTCCTTGATTGGGGCACAGCCGCCCATGGAATACACACCGTCGCAAACATAGGCGACCGTATCATTCTGGCGGCAAATATCTTCGAGCGTCTGAAGATCGTTGTGGCCGATCGTGCGGACCTCGCATTCTTCGGCAACGACGGGCTTGTTGAAGGCAAGCGTCGCATGTGCAAGCCGGTCGAATACCATGACCGGTTTTGTGCCGCCGGTCAGGACTCCGGACGCAATCAGCGGAAGCGCGCTCAAGTTGGCGGCAAGCACAGTTGTGTAGGTAATCACCCTCGCGCCGAAGAGATCAGAAAGAGCATCTTCGAGGTCTCCGAGGACTGCGAAATTGAGCCGCGTGCGGGCGCACGACCAATGCAGAGTCCCGTAGCGTCGGACGGTCTCGATTGCGCCTTCGATGATTGAGGGATGATTGTCGAGCCCGAGATACGAGCAGCGAACGAAGTCGATGACGCGCTCCGATCTGCCCTCTGCAACTGGCAGCTCCACCGCTCGCCCATCGGACGGATGGACATAGAGTGCCATCAGGCCGTCAAGATGGGCGGCTGCAAAGTGGGGACTTGCGTGGCTGATCAGGCCCGCGGTATTTCTGTGGGACTTTTTCGCTGATCCGGCGCCCGAAGCTGCCTCTTGCATATTGCCCTCCCAAATGTTCGACAGACTTCACGCTATGCGCGAGATTGCTGTTTATGCAACGAAGGCGGCAGCAAATTTTTGGGAAATTTCGGTGAACATGTGAACGCGGCGAAGTCACATACTTTGGGCAATGTCGATTGCATACCCCTCCTTTGGCACGGTGCGAATTACATCGCGGCCAAGCGCCCGCCTCAACGCACGCCGGAGGCGGCCAATATGAACATCAACTGTCCGCGGCTCGACAAAGGCTGTTTGGGGCCAAGCGACGGCAATCAGCTCTGCGCGGCTGAGAACGCGGCCCGCGTCACCCATAAGAGCGCTCAGCAGACGAAACTCGATCGGGCTGAGATTGACCGGCATCCCTCTTACCAGAACACGCCGCCCGCTGAGGTCCAGCTTCATATCGTCAAAGATAGGACCAAGGCGGCTATGCGTGCCGTCGGAGGAACTGCCAATTGCACCATGAAGGTAAGACAAGAGTCGTTCCGGTGGCATTGGCCTTGTAAAGCTCTCATCTACGTTGGCTTTCAGGATGTCGAGATAGGCGGCCTTTTCGGCAACTAGCGCTATGAGCGTGACGTCGCTGGCAAGTCCCCTTTCCTTCAGACCCGACGCGATATCAGCCAGAATTTGTGAACCCGGCTGGCAGTCGACGATGATAGCTGCAGCATCACGCTCCACGGCAGTAGCTACCGCCTCGCTCGGAATATCGACGAGCATCGTCCTGTATCCGGCTCCCTTCAAGATGTATGACAGCATCAAATAATAGTCAGCGTCTTGAGATACGATCGCCAGAAGTTCGCTCATCGTCTCGCCCCGCCAGTTACTGGCCTTACCGCGACCGCTTTTGATACGACAAAACTTTCAGAGAAGTGGCTCATGCTGATTGGAACCTCACGCCGTGGCTTGTAAATGCGCAACAGAATCGCAAAAGCGCTATCACTACGGGTATTTTTATAGCTTGCCTTTCTTGTTTGTTACAACATAATGTTGAGGGCGCGAAGAATCTCGCGCCGAAGCGCATATTTGCCAGGGACGGCACGTGATCGTGGCCCACTCGGTGGGATCGACGTCCGGCATAATTTGATGGCCTGTTTCCGGACGGTAACGGGGCTTTTAATGCGCGAAATGTTCAAAAGGTTCTCAACCGGCAGCGCTGCGGCGACACCGGATTTTTGGAGTGATGAAGATGTTGGGGACATAAGTACTGCTGCCCGATCGCTTTACGGACAAGGTGCGAAAACAGCGGCTGCCTGGTGCGCACTATGCGCGCGCTATGACGGCCGCTCAGGTGATTTCACCTTTTGGGTACGCGTTTTCAAACATCTGGGGACGGAAGAGATTGTGAATTTCACAAAGGCAGGCTCGGAATGACGCAGGAGGTATCTGAACCTGCGCGTTTAGCTTCGCGAGAGTAGCGCCTACCTCGAGCGGTAACCTCCACCCGGATTTCCCGCCCTGCCAAATTTTGCCATGCTGGCTATTTTAGCCCGATGAGCACTATGAATATTTCGCTGCCGGATAACCTTAAGCAGTTCGTCGACCAGCAGGTCGCCGGGCGAGGTTATGGTACCAGCAGCAAATACGTCCGCGAGTTGATCCGTCTCGGCAGCACTTGCGTGATCTCCTGCTTGAGGGTGCTTCATCCGAGACGACCGAGCGGTTGATGCCGCCTATATTGATAACCTGCGAACCCGTGCCTCGCGGCAAAGCTCTAGGTGACCGCAAGTCTATCGTTCCCCGCGAGTCAGCCCGCGGGGATGTCGAGAATGACTCGCGAGGCCGGCGCTCAAGTCGCGATTAGCTTCGTCGATGCGCTGCAGTTGACTTTTGGTTTGATTGCAAGGCATCCTGCATCGGGTTCATTGCGCTACGCATATGAACTCGGTTTGCCCGATCTGCGCAGCATGACGGTGAAGGCTTTCCCTTACGTCAACATGTTGAGTGAGCCGTTGTTACAGGGCAGAAGCCCACGATAGCGCACTTATTTCACGCGCAGCGTAGATCTCCTCGACTCCAACCCCCATTCGGTTCCTCCGACCGAGCCGAATCCTTCGCTTTTTCGAGGGACTTCAAAGATCGATGCCGCGGCCGCGATTGACGGTGCGTTGGCGCCGTTCCGAGATAATCTGTTCGCTGCTTTCCATGCGAACCGCCCGCTGCAGGACCTTCAACCGTTCCTGCACCGCCTCGAAGGCGCGGCGCTGTGCCGGTGGCACGCGGTTGGCGAGATCCTTTTCGCCTCGCAGGATGGCGTTGCGACCAAAGCGCTCGTCGAGCGCCCGGCTGACGGCAGCGAACTCGCCGCGAATGTTGGGATCAAGAGAAACGGCCGGTGCATTCCGCTTGCGGCCGCTGTTCTTCGCTTCAGCAGTTAGCCGCATGAGCGCTTCTTCCGCCGCCTTCGATAGGCCGGGAATGGCAACCGCCATGCGCCGCCGCTCTTCGGCGACGGCCTGACGTTCGGCATCGAGCACATTGACGTAGGCCGAACCGAGCGCGCGCAGGCGGGCGGCGGCTTCAGGCACAGCCTGCACCGCCTCTTTCCGCTCCCGGCCGGAAGCCAGCATCCGGTCCACGAGGCGATCGGATCCGCGCAACGCGCCGTATGCGGCGGGGTCATTGGTCACTGCAGCGGCGATGCGGTCGGCGGCAAAGCCGTTCGCGAGCAGATCTTCGATCTTGCCGACAGCGCCAGCTGGATCACGCCAGATCGTTGATGCCACGTCAGCCAGCACTGTTCGCTGCTGGCGATAGAGGGGGCCGGCGCGAGCACGAGATCTCGCCTCCTCGTCGATCGGAGTCCTGAACTCGGTGACTGCGGCAAGCATGGGAACACTCTCTGTCTCGGGATCAGCACTGGCGCCGGCAACAATCTTCGAACGATCCCGCCGCTCGGCGAGATGCTGCTCGTCGGCGAAACGCTTCACGGCCTCGAAGAGCCGGGCCAGCTTCTCGCGTCTAGTGTTCGCGAGGTCTTCCGGCATACGCTCGACCACGTTGCGTTCGGCAACCGCATCGGCCTTCGAGGTAGAGGCGCTCCAGCCGAAGCGGGCGGTGAGCGCCTCGCTGACGGCCTTGATCTCCTGCACGACGGCGCGGTCTTCGGCGGCAAGCGCAAAGGCCGTCTTGTAGGCGTCGTCACCACCCTGCCTGCGCACCGCCTCGATCTCCATGAGACGCACCATCGCCGTCTTCGAGAGGCCCGGGATCGACAATGACATATGGGCGCGACGCTGTTGCTCACTGAGATCGAAGCGTTCGGCATTCCGGCGGAACTCCGTCGCATGGGCGCGGGCGAGCGGCAACAGGTCCGTCAAGGCGGTGATCGCGGCATTTCGCTCGTCGCGTGCCACACGACCGTCGACGATCAGATCGGAACCACGCAGGCGACCGAGCCGATCCGGTGCTGCGGCAAGATCGTCGGCAAGCCTGCGAGGTTCGATGCTTGCATTCGATGCCAGGGCGTTCAGGGCGACAAGTGCTGCATCCGAGTCACGATAGATCTTCTCAAGCAGCGGCCGCAGGATGGCTTCCCGTTCCTTCCACGCCGGCGACGCAAGCTGTGCCAGGCGCGCGTCTTCCTCCACGGTCTTGGTGAAGACCGTGGTGGTCGCGAGCAGATACCTGGTGTGGTCAGCATCTGCATCCGAGACAGTTTGCGTTTCAATTCGCTCCTCATTGTACGAGACACGCCGCTCCCGCTCGATCGCGACGCCGAGCGCCACGCTGGCCCGCTCCCAGAGCTCAGCCACCTGCTCCCTCTTTTCCGCGATCCACGCCCACCGCCGGGAAACCTCCTCTTCCATGCCGGCCGCAGCTTGAGAAAGAGTGTCGAGCCCGCGGCGCCGCGCGAAATCTTGCGCATGAGCCCGGTAGCCGGCCTCGCTCTCGAAATCGAGTGTTG
Source organism: Rhizobium indicum (assembly GCF_005862305.2). Taxonomy (NCBI): domain Bacteria; kingdom Pseudomonadati; phylum Pseudomonadota; class Alphaproteobacteria; order Hyphomicrobiales; family Rhizobiaceae; genus Rhizobium; species Rhizobium indicum. Next base: position 745,207 of record NZ_CP054022.1, read on the forward strand.
TCGTCTTGGCGCCGGAGCGCGACAGGCGCAGGACGAGTTGCTTGAACAGTTCTGGCCGATGGCTTTCCTGCTCGATGCGCTCCAGGCGGGCTTCGGCGGTTTCGATGCGTTTCGCGGTCCAGACATTGCGGTCGACTTCTCTTTCCTCGAACCGCTTCTGCCCGGTTTTCTCATCAACGATCGGAACCTGAACCTTGACCCGCTCCACGCCATCCTTGCGCAGGGTGACGGTGTCGCCTTCGGAGACACCACCGTCTTCGAGCGCCTTCGGCAAGCTCACACCCCAGAGACGATGGACGCTTCCGTCCTCGGTCTTCACGTCGGCATAAGGACTGTCGTCGGCATCCTCATCATTCGGCCGGAATTTGGCTTGTCCGGTTTCCACGAGCTCACCGGTGACGCCGCTAGCATGATCGACACGCGGCTTTCGTCCCCATTCCGGCCTCGCTTCAAAGTCTTCCTTCGCGGCATAGAGGTCAGCGCGGTCGCGATGTCGGGTCATCGACACATAGGTCAGGTGCTGGTCCATCATGCCGGTGGCGAGTACGAAGGTTCGCTCGACGGTGGTACCTTGTGATTTGTGGATGGTCGCGGCGTAGCCATGATCGACATTGCGATAGCTGTCCTCACTGATGACGACGTCACGGCCATTGTCGAGACGGACCGAAAGCAGTGTGTCGCCGCGTTTGTCGCCGGTGGAAACGACCGTGCCGAGCATGCCGTTCTTCACATATTGCGGGCCGAGACGGGGAGCACGGGGCTCGATGAAGCGGGCATTCTCCAGGAAGATGATGCGGTCGCCGGCGGCAAATTCCCGCCCACCACGTTCGGTCTGGAATGAACGGTTCTCACCCAGCGCGCCCTCTTCCGATATCACCGATCGCAGCGCTTCGTTCAGACGCTTCACGTCTTGATTGGTGTGAGCGAGTACAAGAAGCTCGTCGCAGCGAAGCCGGCCGTCATTGCCTTTGAGGACCGACGTCTCGATTGCCGGTTTGCGCGCTTCGCTCCAATCGGCGACGATCCGGTCGATCGTTTCCGCTCGTGTGCCAGCCTCGATGAGATGGCCCCGCTGCGCATAGGCGTCGAGACCCTTCTCGATCTCGCCACGAGCAAAGAGCCGCGACGCCTCTCGCGCCCACGGCTCCCGCTGGCGGCGCACACCGGCAAGTTCGGCAAAACCGATCCGCTCAGTGATTGCCCGGAACGCCGCCCCCGCCTGGATCGGCTGCAGTTGCATCGCATCGCCGACCAGCACGACTTTCGCCCCTGCCTGTTCCACGAGCTTCAGCACGCGGGCCATCTGCTGCGACGACACCATGCCGGCCTCGTCGACAACCACCACATCGCCGCGGTGAAGCGTCTCCTGTCCATTGGCCCAGATGAGTTCCCAGGAGGCGAGTGTTCGCGACCTGATGCCGGAGCTGTCTTCCAGTCCTTCCGCCGCCTTCCCCGCGAGCGCCGCGCCCATCACCCGGCGGCCACCGCTCTCCCAAGCGACACGTGCCGCGGCAAGCAGTGTCGACTTGCCGGCGCCAGCAAGGCCGACCACGGCTGCAATGCCATTGTCACCGGTGACATGACGGACCGCGTCCACCTGCTCCGGATCGAGCCGAAAGGATTTTTCCGGATCAGCTGTTTCGACATTTTCGATCGCAGCGGCGAGGCTCTCGGCCGAAACTGCAAAACCGCGACGTTCCGATAAAACCTGCGCCGACCGCGCCATGTCATATTCGATGCGGAGAATGTCGCGTGTGGTGAAGACGGCGGGTTCCCCTGCCTTGCCCGTTTCGGCATCGACCTGTTGCGGCTTCAGCATGATGAGATCGTCCGACGCCATCAGCCGCGCGCGGATATTGGCAAAGTCTAAGGGGTCGTCGACGTAGCGATGCAACGCCTTAGCGATATCGCACTCATTGAAGGTCGAACGTTCATTGCTCAATTGCTTCAGCAGGAGCTCCGGCTCGGCGAGCAGCCGGTCTGCCATTTCCTGCCGCCGGGCGAGATCCGCCGGCGCGAAGTAGAGCTCCCTGCCCTTCCTGGCCAATGCTGCCTTTTCCGGCCCAAGATGTTTTTGCGCGATCCCGTCCAGCCCCTGCTCTGCATAGGAGCGGCCATCGAGGCGGATCTCATGGCCGGCAAGCGCCAGGTGCCGGTTGGCCGTCTCCGCCCAGGCGATCTTCCACGCTTTCATGGTTTCCTTGTCGCCGGCCCAGAGCTTATAGACGATCTTGCCCTTTGACCGGTCCGGTGTGACGACGCGCAGCGGTTCGCCGTCCTCGCCCACTACCGCCACCTTCTTTGGGCCGAAGCCTTCCTCGGTCAACGGACGGAGCGTCATCATCAGATGGATATGCGGATTGCCGTCTTTGTCGTGATAGGCCCAATCCGCGACCATGCCCTTCGAGGTGAGATTGTCCCGGACGAATTCGCGCACCAGGCCAATATTCTCGGCTCGCGTCAGTTCTTCCGGCAGCGCAATGATCAGTTCTCGCGCCAGCTGCGCGTCCGCCCGTTTCTCGAAAGCATCGACCGCGTTCCACAGCGCCTCGCTCGCCGCTGCAACGCTGCGACCGTCGATCGCCGCGCGCAGCCAATCCGGCGTCTGGTCCGGGAGCGCGAGCTCTTCATGCACCAATTCGGACGCCCCGCCCCGATAGCTGAACGACGTGCCGGCCTGCTCGTCCATCATCCGGGCGCGATGGCGATAGGCCGCGGCCGAGACGATGCTGCGCCCCGCCCCTCTGCTGATCACCTGCGCTCTGACGAACATGATCGCCACTGACGTCTCCACATCATCCGGGCACGTCGCGACAGCGACGTATATTGCGCCCTCAAACCAATCGGACCGGAGGTCCGATACCGCTTTTCCGGAAAACTGCCATGGGCCGAAATTCCGTCTGCGATGTTTTGAGGCTGGTACAAAATAGCCTATTTAACTATTGTATTCTAGTTAGTATAATCGACCTATAGAGGCTATCTTCGGGAAGGGGATTTTTACCAATGACCATAAAGTCATCGATTTCAGATCTCGATGCGCAGATGGAAAAGCTGCGAGAACGTCGACGAATTCTGATAGTTAAATCGGCCGAGCGATTTGCTCGCGCGGCGACAAAGTCTGGCCTGGCGGAAATGGAGATCGCTGACGAGGAGGTCGACCGGATCTTCGAAGAAATCGCCGCGCGATTTCGCAAGGAGGAGAAGAAAGGGGCTGGTGGCCCGCTTCCTCAAACGCGTCGACCAGCACCTGGTGGCGCTGGACCGGCGTCGGAGGTTTCACATGACGGCTGAGCGGAAGCAAGAAGCACGCGAGAAATTCCTGCTCGGCGGCATCGTCGTCAAAGCCGGCCTGTCGACGACCGACCGGGCGTTTCTGCTCGGCGGCCTCATCGAGCTGGCGAGGGTGATCCCTGGGTCCGCCGAATATCGGCGATTGCGCGATATTGGCGAAGAGGTATTCAAGGTCGCTACGCGCACACCTTCTTCGCCGCGCATCGGGGAGGACGCCGGATGGCGCTGAAGGGTCGATTGCATCCGAGCCTGCTGCTGGTCCTCGTGCCGATCGCCGTGACAGCGATCACCGTCTATATCACCGGCTGGCGATGGACGGCACTGGCCCACGGCCTATCCGGCAGGACCGAATATTGGTTCCTGCGAACGGCACCCGTGCCGGCGCTCCTGTTCGGGCCGCTCGCAGGACTTCTGACCGTTTGGGCGTTGCCGCTGCATCGCCGGCGGCCGATCGCCGTGTCCAGCCTCCTGTGCTTTCTCTTCATCGCCGGATTTTGCGCCTTGCGCGAATATGGCCGCCTCGTCCCATCGGTGGAACGCGGCGTCGTCACATGGGACGAGGTGCTCTCCTATCTGGATTTCGTTGCCGTCATCGGCGCCCTGGCGGGTTTCATGGCTGTGGCGGTCGCCGCCCGGATCTCCGTCGTCTTGCCCGAGGCGGTCAAACGGGCAAAAGGCGGAACCTTCGGCGATGCCGATTGGCTTTCGATGTCGGCGGCGGCAAAGCTCTTTCCTCCTGAAGGCGAGATCGTCGTCGGCGAGCGCTACCGCGTCGACAGGGAAATCGTCCACCGATTGCCCTTCGATCCGAAGGATTGCGGTACATGGGGACAGGGCGGCAAGGCGCCGCTGCTCACCTACAGCCAAGACTTCGATTCCACCCACATGCTCTTCTTTGCCGGATCGGGTGGGTATAAGACGACTAGCAATGTCCTGCCGACCGCGCTGCGCTACACCGGCCCCCTGATCTGCCTCGATCCTTCCACCGAGGTCGCGCCGATGGTAGTCGAACATCGCACCCGCGTTCTCGGGCGGGAGGTAATGGTGCTTGATCCGACGAACCCGATCATGGGCTTCAACGTGCTGGACGGCATCGAGGCGTCGAAGCAAAAGGAGGAAGATATCGTCGGCATCGCGCACATGCTGTTGTCGGAAAGCCTGCGTTTCGAATCCGCAACAGGCTCCTACTTTCAAAACCAGGCGCACAATTTTCTGACCGGCCTGCTTGCCCACGTCATGCTGTCGCCGGAATATGCAGGTCGACGCAATCTGCGCAGTCTGAGGCAGATCGTGTCAGAGCCCGAGCCGTCGGTACTCGCCATGCTACGCGACGTTCACGAACACTCCGCTTCGACCTTCATTCGCGAAACGCTCGGCGTCTTCACCAACATGACCGAGCAGACGTTCAGCGGTGTCTATTCGACCGCGTCGAAGGATACGCAGTGGCTGTCGCTCGATAGTTATGCCGCCCTGGTCTGCGGCAATGCCTTCAAGTCGAGCGATATCGCCCAGGGTGGGAAGGACGTGTTCCTTAATATCCCGGCGTCAATCCTGCGCTCTTATCCCGGCATCGGGCGTGTTATCATCGGTTCTCTGATCAACGCGATGGTCCAGGCCGATGGCGGCTTCAGCCGCCGGGCGCTCTTCATCCTCGATGAGGTCGATCTGCTCGGCTATATGCGCGTGCTGGAAGAAGCTCGCGATCGCGGCCGCAAGTACGGCATCAGCATGATGTTGCTCTACCAATCGGTCGGACAGCTGGAACGGCACTTCGGGAAGGATGGCGCGACGTCATGGATTGATGGCTGCGCTTTCGCCTCCTATGCGGCGATCAAGGCGCTCGATACGGCGCGCAATGTTTCCGCCCAATGTGGGGAAATGACCGTCGAGGTTCAGGGGCATTCGCGTAACGTCGGCTGGGACACGAAAAGCGGCGGCACGCGCAAATCCGAGAGCGTCAATTTCCAGCGCCGGCCGCTGATCATGCCACACGAAATCACCCAGTCGATGCGCAAGGACGAGCAGATCATCATCGTCCAGGGCCACAGTCCGATCCGCTGCGGCCGGGCGATCTATTTCCGCCGCAAGGAGATGGATGCGCAGGCAAAGGCCAATCGCTTTGTGCGGAGTTGACGATCCCACCCATTCCGCAGCGCCGGAGTTGCCTTGGGCCGTCTTCTACAAGCGCCTTTGCACGCGCTTCGCACAGCAGGCGCCGAAGGATTTCTGAGAAACCGAGACGGGCATGGCCGCTGAACACGACGAATACATCTACGACAAAGTGACAGGCAAATGGCGACCGGCTTGGCGGTGGCAGCATCCGCCACTGGCGGTGAGACGGTCGTTCGAGACGCCAGCGGCAATGTTCTTGCCGATGGTGACGAGGTCCCGTCATCAACGATTTGAAGGTCAAGAGAGCCGGCCAAGCGCTGAAACGGGCCCCCCGTCATGAAGTCGATCCGCCTCACCGATAATCCCCAGGAGATCGATTGTCGCCATCATGGAATCAAGGGCCTCGTTGTGCGCACCGGGTTTGTACGCAAACGCTAATTCGAGCTCTCAGCCTGCTCAGCGGAATCGATGACCTCCGTGGCCGACTTGCGGCGACTGATGAATTCGCGCAGCAGCGGCAGGAAAAGGCTTTGCTGAAGCGACCGGTTGGCGGCTCAGGCTCAAGATAGAATGAATTTCCTACGATGTCGGTATTGAACTCATCGAAGATGATCCAAAGCCTGCGATCGGCATCGAGGCGGCACGGCGCTTTTCGATCACCGGCACTTCCACGGCAAACCGCGACGCCTCCGGCTGCTTGGTGGTGACGGGAAAGAAGAGAACCAAATCACCATCGGGCCGCGGTATTCTCACGCCGACGGCGACGGGCCGCTCTTTGCGTCCTTCCGTCTCTCCACGCACAGCCTCTCTCGCCCATAGATAGGGATAGCGTATAACGCTTGCGGTCTGGATCAGCTCGTGGTTCATGTGCGGCCTGCTTCGTCGTCGCCGGCGTAGGCCTCGACGGCGTTTTCGAACTCGGCAACCAGTTCATCGGGCATCGTCTCGATGGTCCCGGCAGTCCGCCGATCCGACTGCTTCATCAGCCGTTGGTAGTCTTCGATATTGAGGAGGACCAGTCGGGGTTTATTCCGCTGGGTGATGGTCACTGGATGGCGCAGGGCTTCGGCGATGATGTCGCCAGACTTGCGGGAGAGATCGCTGGTTGAATAGGAACCGCTTGACTTAGACAAATGGTTTTTCCTTGTTGCTGTATTTGTTGCAATATACAGCATTTCCAACAATGCTGTCAGTTTGCAAGTTCGAGACGGTACGAACTTGCCCGGCAGGGTAGCTTTGGGGTCCCGCCGTTGCCGCTCAGCCTCTGCCGATTGTGGCCATCGCCAGTTAGAGGCGGCCGTCGGTCCGCCGCCTCTCAGCATCAGAAGCGTCTTTACCGCGAGGATCAAATCGCGCGCACCGCACGAACGGGGATGTCCATCTCCTGCGTGATATCCATAATTATCGACGCCAGTGAACCGAATTCCTCGCCGTTCAACCCAACCAATGTCGGAAACTCGATCTCGACCCCACCGTCATCGGCCGTCAAAGCGTTGATCCAGTTGCCGCCGTTGATGCGGTATTCATGCGTGTCGTCGTCGATCTCCAAATCATCCAGCAGATTGATGGTGAAGCGCCCGAAAATCTCTGTCTCGCCCTGCAGCTGATATTCGGCGATTTCATCCTCTCCGGCGAGAACGCTTCGTTCCAATGCCATCATCCCCTGGATCCGAGCGATTGCCGCGTCGAGCCCTTCGAGCAGGCGATCGTGAAGCTCTCGCGAGAAGTCGCTGTCGCAGCCGAAGCGGTGCGCGAGGACAACGAGCCGAAAGCCGGCAAGCTTGGTGTAGAGCATGAGGTTCTGATCGGTTGTCATAGTGTGATCTCCTTCTTGATGACGGAGATCGGCCACTCCGTGGCAAAGAGGGGTCAAGGACCGCGGAACGCGGCTTACAAGCGGGGGAACCGATTTTGTCGCTTGCGGCAAAATTGGGGGAGACCGCGCCGCCCTTGACGCCGGATTTGCTGGAGTAAAATTGGACGTCAGAGAGGGAAGAGACTCGCGACCCCAAAGGGGTCGCGACCGTTTCCGGCGGAGCCGGCGGGAGTGTCGAGGGAAACCCTGACAGGCAGCCAGGCCGGTCGATCCGGCCTGGCTGCCTCGGTGCACAGTGAGGAAGGAGCCGCCTCACGGCAACTCCTCCCCGGCCTGTTTTGCAAGTTCGGCGCGCGCAGCTTCCAGCTCCGCCTCGATGCGGCGACGCTCCTCGACGGTCGGCGCCTCTCTGGCTTCAAGGCGCAGTTCCTGGATGGTGCGTTCGATGTTGAAGGCGTTTTCGTTCGTCATCGTCATCTCCTTGTTGACGTGAAAGATGACGCCGGCGGTCGTGAGGATCGGGCCGGGTCAAGGTTCGCGTCAGCGACCGGCGGAGCCGGCGCGCGGAGGTGCCGATTTTGTCGGAGCGGAGTGCAACGCAGCGGAGGCAAAATTGGAGGGGCCGCGCGACCTTGAGGCGGCACGGTCCTCATGACAGACTTGGTGATTTGAGCAGACAATCCACGTTTCGTTTGCCACCAGAAAACAGGCGGCAGGGAAAGCCGGCCGCCTCAGATGTGTCACCGCGAAAGCCGGCCCCGATCGCTCGAGGCCGGCTGCCCGTCATTCAGTTCGGGCTATTCCAGAGGATAACCTTTCGGTTCGGCTCGCCGCCGGGGGCTTGTGCGAGATTGCCGAAGATCACGCCGATCTCCGGAGCCTCCAGCTTCACTGAGAGGTATTCCTCGCCGGTCTGGCGGGCGATGCGGTTCCAGCCCGCGCCGATCTCGAAGCCGGTCTTGCGGTGGATGATGCGGTAATCGGGAGCTTCTTCACTCGCCTTGTGGGCGTTCGGGACGATGGCGATCGGGGCGTTGACCAGGATGGTGGCGAAGATGCCTTCGAGGCTGCCGTCGGTCTTCTGCGTCAGGGTTGCGATCGTGGTGGCCATGGTATTGTCTCCTTCGGTTGCTCGGGACCATTCCCGATGGCGCCCGAAGAAGGGGCCGAGCCGCAGGCGTCACCGGAGCGCCAGCGCAGGGGAACCCCTTGCGGGTTGACGCTGATAGCGGCCGGTCCCTTAAAAAGGCGACATGGAGAACGGGAATGGTCTCGTGCAACCGAAGGGCGGGACGAACCATCATGGCCGCCCGGTCCAGCGCTACATGAGAGTGGCCATGGGCTCTTGGAACACCCTGCCGCCATTCTGCGCAAAGCCCTTGCTGCTCCCAATCACCGCAAGCAAGAAACTCGTGCCAGTTGACATCATACGTCGGCGCCCGGCGGGACCGACGCGGCGACCGCATCGGCGCGGCAGGTGTGGCAATGCCGAGTGGAGTTGTTCAGCCCGAGATCCAATGCGTGATCCTCCGCAGACTCGCCTCGGCGCCCGGTTGACGTATCCGCCGTATTCCGCCGGGCACTCAACTGTCGGCGCCCGGGCAGCCTCGACCGACCGAGGCCGGCTTCGTCGGGCGCTCTTCGCTGATGACGCGCCAACACATCACAAAACGGAATCCATCGGCTGCAAAGGATTCAAAACTCTCGTTGGACAGGGTCGGTCCCCGCAGGAATGATTCCCGACATGAGCGGAATGTCGTTCCACCTCCATTGCCAGCGCATTGATGCCAGCCGCAACATGGCGCGCTATTACATGCTTGCGATCCAGCCCACCTTGTTTGGCGAAACCGCGGTCGTGCGTAGCTGGGGACGGATCGGCAGGCGTGGCGGCGAGAGGATCGACGTGTTCGGGACCGAACTGGAAGCCGTGGCACATTTTCTCGATCTTGCACGCCGGAGGCATCGGAAGGGCTACAGACCGACCCAGGCTGCGATGCGGCCGATGATGGCCTGATCGCCCGCCAAAGCAGCGTGGCAGCCGCCTCGCAAGGGATCGTCACGCCTTTGGCGCGAAGACTGCACCACAGGCTTCGTGGAGCCGGCTCGCCGGCGAAATAGAGCCCGGTCCCGCGAATACGCCGGATGCGCCCACCCCGTGCTCACGCTTGAGGCTATTGCCCAGGTGGGTCCGGCGAAGTTGAAGGATCCGAACAGGTCAAGAATTCAATGCCGTAAAGCGGCACATTCTGGTCTTCCGAAACGAAATGCGCTCCCTCCGCGACCGCCTGTGCCATGAGGAGATGGTCGAAGGGATCTCGATGATGGAGCGGAAGCTTTCCAAGTGCGATCAGATGTGAGTCGGCAATATCGAGCCTATCAAATCCCTGATCCGGCAAGACCGCGAGGATTTCGTCTATGTCTGCCACAAGCTTGCCGATCCGAAGCTTCACGGTGATTTCCCAAAGAGAAACGACGCTTACGAGCACATCGTTTTCGGGATCGCTAATGAGGCTTCGCATATGACTGCCCAGCCTGTCGTCGTCATTCAGCCACCAAAGTAACGCATGCGTATCGAGCAGAAGCCTCACGTCCCGTCTTCCATCGCCTTCAGGACATCTGCGGGTAGGCTGTCGAAATCATCAGAAACTCTGATCTTGCCGCGCAAAGCGCCGGGCTTGCGCACGGCCACGTCGACTGACGGAGGGCCGATTTCGGCAACGACCTTATGATGAGACATCAGAACGAACCTCTGCCCATCCTGAACCTGCTTCAGGAAGAATGTCAGATTACCGCGAAACTCCCGCACGCCCACACGGCGGGGAGAAGATACGTTCGGTCGAGGTTCAGACATTGAAAGGCTCCATGTTCGGCGGAATTGTGTACACAAAATCGTCGAAACGCAAGCTCTCTATTTTCTCCGCGATAGAAGAATATGAGGAATGGCGCTCACGCGCCATCCTCCGCGGCCTGCCAGACCGGGATACCAAGCCGACGTGCCTTGTCGGCGAGATTGCCTGTGATGCCTGAGCCAGGAAAGACGATGACGCCGGTCGGCATGACCGAGAGCATCTCGTCGTTGCGACGGAAGGGAGCGGCCTTGGCATGCTTCGTCCAGTTCGGCTTGAAGGTGATCTGTGTCACCTTGCGGGCCTCGGCCCAGCAGGCTGCGATGCGCTCGGCGCCTTTCGGCGCGCCACCGTGGAGCAGGATCATATCAGGGTGCTTGAGTTGTGCTTGGTCAAGCTTCGCCCAGATGCGTTCGTGATCGTTGTAATCCATACCGCCGGAGAAAGCGATCTTGGTGCCTGCCGGGATCAGCACTTCGGTCTCGGCGCGGCGGCGTGCGGAAAGGAAGTCCCTGGAGTCGATCATCGCCGCAGTCATGTTGGCATGGCTGACCTTGGAGCCGGTGCGCGGCCGCCAGGCCGAACCGGTCTCAGCCTCGAAGAGGTCGGCTGCGTAGTCGCGCATGAACTCGAAGACGTTGCGGCGCTCGAGAAACGTGATGCCTTCGGCGATCAGCCGCTCGAGCTCGACGCTCTTGACCTCCGAGCCGTCCTGCTCCCGCTGTCCGGTGCGTTGCGCGTCCTCGTTTCGCTGAAGCTCGCGCTGGATGCGCTCGCCGGTCCGGTGGAAGAGGTTGACCGTCGACCAGAGCAGGTCTTCAAGATCGGGCTCCAGCCGCGTATCGCCGAGCATCTCGAACAGGGCGTCGAAGATCGCGGTCAGTGCAGACTGAACGACCGGCTCTTCCGGGAGCGGCCGCGGATCGGGCTCGTCCTGGAAAGGGCGATGGCCGTAGATCTGCATTTCGTAGATGAAGCGGTCAGTCGGGGAAGAGGCGTGGTGAGGCTCGAAGGCGTCGTCGGTGGGAAGGGTCAAGTTCATGATGGTCTCCGTCGGTTGCGGCCGCGCCTCTCGCGGCCTGACGGCGAACCCTGTTCACGCGGAGACAGGCCGGAACCGCGGCGCAATGTGCCGCGGCCCAGCGTAGCGCCGGGCGGCGGAAGGAAGGTTTCTTGACCCGCGAGGAGCGCCGGCTCCGCCGGCGCGGGGAAGAAACCTGACTGACCCGCTGAAGGCCAGGCCGCCGTGTGGTAAGGGTCGCCTCTCGGCAGGCCCGCGGGAGCGCGTCTACATGGAGGAAGTGCCCATAGAACGGCCTTCCCAACTGCGACGATCACCACCGCCGCCTGTCTTTTCGGCGGGCCTCATGCCGGCAGAAAGTTCATCGCATCTTCCGGAACGAGTTGCGCCCGCAGGTTCGCCGTCAGCCGGTCCGGGCCGAGCCAACGCAAATCCTCGTTGAAGTCGCCGAGTTCGGGGGCGAGCACCAGCGGCAGGATGCCGAGCGCCTGTGCACTGCGGCTCAACCGCTCGATCCCGTACCGGCCGGCGGCATCGGCATCGCCGGCGATGTAGAGGCGCAGGCACCCCGCCGGCGGCAAGAAGGCCGCGAGGTGGTTGGCGGTGAGCGCGGCGACCATCGGCATCGCGGGCATCACATCGGATAGCGACAGGATCGATTCCAGGCCTTCGCCCGCTACCATGACAGGCACGAGCTCATGGAGCGGAAAGCCGAAGCGCACGGCATTGCCGAGAAGACCGCCGAGCGCACGACGGGGATCCTCGACCTTCGCCTTGCCGGCGCCATTCGGATCGAGCCATGTGCGATGCACGCCAGTGATCTGCCCGAAGCGATCGGTCACAGCGGCGACGAGCGCCGGGTAACTGGTCGTCCGACCGGTCACGAAATCCCGATAGTAGCAGGACGGGTGGAAGCCCAGGGCGGGATGGAGGGACGCCCGCAGAATGGCGCGCTGGCCCAGATAGCTGTCGCCAAGCGTTCCCGCCAACGGCTGGGTCATTCGAAAGAGCCGCGTTGCACGCTCCGCCGCCGGTCTATCGACCGGCGGCTGGTCGGAGGCCTCGCCCCTACGGGACGAAGCCGGTTCGGGTCGGGGAAGGCTGAGGAAATGGCGAGCCTCGTCGGCGACATCGCGGAAGTCGACCAGCCCGCAGGTTTCCCGCACGAGATCGAGAAGGTCGCCATACTGGCCGGTCGCCGCATCCGTCCAATGCCCGGCACGCGAACCGGAGAGGTGCACATAGAGCGACCTGCCTTTGGTGTTGGCGACATCGCCAACGATCCAATAATTACCGGCCCGGCGGCTGGCGGAAAGATAGTGGCGACAGACCGCCTCGGCATCGCGCGCGAGACGGTTCGCCAGGTCGGAAGCGGACAACATGACCACACCTCCTTCACGATCGGCTGGTGACATCAATGGGACGGTGGCGCTGCATCAGTCGGACAAGAATCGCGGGCCTTTTGTCGAAGGTTGGAATGAAGAACCGCACCTTCCAGGAGATCATCTCGGAGAAAGGGCCGATGTCGGCGGCCGGAGAAGAGGTTACGTTCATGGGAAGCCTCTCGAGAACGAGGAATGGATCCGCCTGCCCGGATGCTCCCCAGAGCCCCACCAGGCAAACCTTCCCGGCCCTCTCGCCCTCATTCATAGCGGCCGCAACGGCACCTCCAGGCGCGCAGTCTCATCATCGATATACTGGTTATTTTGAGATAGTATAATACAGCAAATCCGTGCTACATCTTCGCACCCGGTTCGGCAAAAGATGATAATGGGAGCGATGTGCGGCAGTTTTTGATTGGCGAGCAGGCGTTCGATGAAGACGCTCCCGAGCTTCCAGCTCGGCTCGAACGTGCTTACGCGCAGAAGCTACGGCCACTTTGCCAGTGCAAAGAGCCGCCGCTTCCTATGTACATCGCCCGCGTCGACGATCTTTACGTCATCAAGCGCATGCCGCTTTCGGGGCGGGACCATGCCCCCACATGTCCGTCTTACGAACCGCCTTACGAATTATCAGGACTGGGGTCTTTGATCGGCAACGCGATCCAGATCGACGCGAGTGGAAAGGCCGCCCTGAAGCTCGATTTTCCCCTGACGAAGAAAGGCGCTCGCGGCGCGCACGCGTCCTCCGCAGAGCTATCTGAGCCGGCTCTGCGCAACGAATCAAAGAAGCTCTCGTTGCGCGCCGTCCTGCACTATCTCTGGGAAGCAGGAGAACTGACGGAATGGCGCTCATCGTGGACGGGCAAACGTGGCTGGGGCCGCGTCCAGTCAAGCCTCATGAACGCGGCCTCGCAGATGACCGCACGCGGCGGACCGTTGAGCGACATTCTGTTCGTGCCGGAAGTGTTTCATCAGGAGGATCGGGAGGGAATAGCCGCCCGCCGGGCGGCAGCCTTGGCTCCTGCCCATGCCTCCGGTCCCGGACAGCGAAAGCTGATGGTGACCGTGGCGGAGGTCAAGGAGTTCGCTGCGGCCCGCGGCGGCCAGAAAATTGCCGTACGGCACCTTCCCTTCCCCTTTATGATCGAGGACGGGACATGGAAGCGGTTGAGTTCCAGATACGAGACGGAGCTCGAACTCTGGCGGTCGAGCGAAGACTTCCATCTGATCATGATTGCGACCTTCGGGATATCGGGCGCGGGAATCGCTTCCGTTGATGAGATCGCCATGATGGTGGTCAACGAGAACTGGATCCCGTTCGAGAGCATCCATGAGCAACATCTCCTCGAACGGCTTTCAAGGCTGAAGCGAAAGAGCGTGAAAGGCCTGCGCTTCAATCTCTCCCGGGAGCAACCGGTTGTCTCGATCACCCTGCCGGAACAACGCCCCGAGCCCGTCGCGATGTTCATCGTCCCGATAAGTGCCGATGAAGACTACGAAGTCGCACTAAACGAGATGATTACCGTGAGAGCGGAGATGACGCCATGGATTTGGCGCGTCGCCGAGGGAGAAATGCCGCGCCTGCCGTGATCCAGCTCTGCATCGGTTGGCCTATGTTGGCGAAGCTTACGAGGAAAGATCTACATGGGCTCCGCCCGTGTCTGTATTGTGTGGCTCGACCTTTTCTGCATAGTTGCACTGCACAATAAATGTTTTACCAACCGATCAAAATATGTGCATATTGCCTCCAGCTGATGCAGCTGATGGTTTTCCTCCCAGTGCCATCGCGTCAGCTGTTCCCCTCTGGAGGTTATTGACCTTCACACCTTAAATGGCCCTGGTCTTCCAGTGGCCCTATTTTTCTGTGTCAACAGCGAAGTACGAGCGAGGTTCTTTCGCGGCCGCCTGCTTTGTCGCTCGACAGCACTACTACGGATTAAGTCGAGCTCAGCTCGCGCTTTCAAGAAGCTTCTTCGCCTTGCCTTCGAGTTCGAGGCGGGTGTCTTGATGCGTCTTGTCGCGCGCCAACGCGGTGATGCCCTGGACGAAGTCGAACACGCTTTCCGGCGGGTGGCCCTCTTCGGACAGGACCATGTCGATGACCTTGCCGGTTTCCGATTTCGAGAAGCCGCGTCGGCGCAGGAAGGTCTGGCGATCCTCGTCGTTGCGCGCGACGATGCGTTCGCGGGCCGCCCGGATACCAGCAACGAATGCTGCCGGCGAGGAATTGGCAAAGCTCGTCAGCGCCGGCGCTGCCTCATGCGCGAAACGCTCGGCCGCGAACTTCGAATGGCGGATGCTGATCTCCTCGAAATTTTCCGACCCCCAGATGTTTCGATTGGCGCAGACCGCACGGAGGTAAAAGGAGGCAATTCCGAGCGTCTTCGATCCAACCTCGGAATTCCACGCATAGAACCCCCGGAAGAACAAATCTGGTTCGCCATTCGCCAGCCGACCCGCCTCGATCGGATGCGTATCATCGACGAGAAATACGAAGACATCACGATCGCTGGCGTAGAGGGTCGTCGTGTCCTTGGTGATGTCGACGAAGGGATTGTGCGTCATGCTTGTCCAGTCGAGAAGACCGGGCACTTTCCAGATCGTATCGCCGGTCCCGTTGCCGGCAATCTTCATTACTGCCGACACGAGTTCGTGGTCCCAGATGCGGCCGTATTCGGGACCGGTCACCGCCCGAAGCTCGACGCGGCCGTCGTTCATCTCCAAGGTTTTCACCAGCTCCGCCCGGTGATTGAGCAAGCCGTGCTGCAGATTGATGGCGGCAAGCGGCGCGGGTAGCTGGCGCATGTATGTCGCTGGGGCTCCCACCAGGCTGCAGAGCTGACCATAACTCCAGTGCGTCGGCGCGATTGGCTGCCGGTCACCGGGGACAATGAGCTCGAGGCGCTCGACGTCGCTACGGGTGGCTTCGACCCGAATGGCGGAGCTTTCCACGGTTCGCGCACGAGCATGCTCGGCCCGCGCTTTGACGGCATGGTGGAGCTCCGAGAGCGACAGGTATCGTTCGTCGTCCGGCCGCGAGAACCATTCGGACGAGACGCGGCCGATGCGCTGGCCGCGCGAGATATCGACCTTGAAGCCAGACGAGACCGGGTTAGGAGTGGGAAGGGTCGTGTTCATGATGTCGTCTCCTGAAACGAAAGAGCCCGGCGCGATGGCCGGGCGATGTTGAATGGGAGTAGGATGGATAAAGAGCCTGGCGATGCCGCCGGGCTGCGATGTTCAGGCGTAGAGGCTATTCGGCGTCCAGATAGCTGACGTCTTCCTCCGCTTCCTGATTCTGATCGCCGAGATCAGCTTCCTCTGTCAGAAGGGCCGGAAGATTGCTGTTCTCGGCCTCCGAGTTGCCGTCGTCGCTTGCTTGGTCGACCGCTACCGAGAGGTCATCGGCAGGAACCACATCGACAGAGGTCCGCAGGGGCTCAGGAAGCCAACCGCTGCCTTTGAGCAGGCGCTCGGCTTCGCGCGCCATATCTTGCTTCTTCAGATGGTCGATGAGTTGAACCGACTGTTCACCCTGGCCTCGCGAACCGCCTGTAGGATGTTCGCCTTGGTGACCCGGCCGAGATAGTTGTCGACCGTCGGCACCCAACCGGCCTTGACCATGTCGAAGCCGATCGAGCGAGCGACCTGTTCTGCATGGACGATCGCACACGTGCGTTTGTTCCACGGCTCGATGACCGCATTGACAGAGAGGGAGGCGCAATGGGCGAGGAGCACCTGGCGGCTGATCTCGTCGAGCACGACCAGATGGCCCCAGAGATCATCAGGGTTTTTCGGCAGATCCTGACCCCATGCCTCGTGCCGTTGATCGATCTCCTTGGCCCAGGCCGTATCGCCGAGGCCCTCGGTCTGACTGAACTTGGCGCTCTGCAGCGTCAGTTGCAGGCATGTATCCGAGCCGTATAGATAGAAGGTCTTCAGGACGAAGGCATGCAGAACCGCCACGAAAGCGATGACTGGATCGCTGGCGAGCGCACTGCGCAGCGCCACCGTCCGAGTTGCCGTCAGGTCGAGCACCAGGCGATCGGAGAGCGGCCGCAGCGTGTCGTCCTCTTGCTCCACCTGGTCAACCGAGACTGGCTTACCGCTCACCGAGATGCCGCCCGCCGACGATGATCCAGTGCTTTCGCCGGCAATATCGCCATCTGCCACTTCCGCGTCGTCGCCGTCTGCTTCGATCTGCGGTTCATCCTGCGGTCGGACGAAGCCACGCTCGATCTTCAGCTCGCCATTGGCGGCAAGTGAGATGAAGGCGCCACCACGGGCGACTTCTTGCCGGTCGAAGATGTAGGGCCGGTCATGGAGCTGATCGAGCTCGCTTCCAAGTTCCTCGAGCCGGCGCTCGATATCTTCGGAAGGTTCTTCGGCTTTGGCATATTCGGCATCGAGCTTGTCGTACTCGGCTTTAAGCGCATCCTCGCGGGTAAGTTCCTCCTCGCTGAGCTCCCGCTGTTTGCCATGGAAGCGGCGAAGATCCGATGTGTGGCCAAAGGAGAAGTCGAAAGCAGCCTCGACCCACTTCCAACCCTCCTCCGTCTTCAGCGCTTCGGCGTCCGCCTTCTGCTTCTCGACAACGAGCTGTTCGAGCAGCGCCGGGTCCTGCAGCCAGCCGCCGTTGTCCTGTTCGAAGAGGTCACGCATCACGATGCCGCCGGCCGCTTCATAGACATCGACGCCGACATAGACGGCCCGGCGATCAATCGCCCGGATCGTCGTCTCGGTGAGCAGCCTGCGGATATAATAGGCGTCGCGGACTTGCTGGCGCGAGATCGCATCCCAGACCTGCTCCTGCCGGACATGATCATTGGCGATCGAGAAAGCCATGATCTGCTCGAGCCTCATCTCGTCTCCCGCATAGAGGTCGAGCAGTCGCGGCGACACGGAGGCAAGCCGCAGGCGCTGCCGGACGGTCGCGACCGAGACGAAAAAGCGAGCGGCGATCTCTTCCTCGCCGAGACCCTGTTCGCGGAGTGTCTGGAAGGCGCGATACTGGTCGAGGGGATGAAGATCAACACGATGGACGTTTTCGGCCAGCGAGTCGTCTTCGGCGGAAGTCTCGTCGTCGCGCTTGACGATGCAGGGAACAAGTTCCGTCTTCGCCATGCGCTTCTGAGCGACAAGCAATTCGAGGGCGAGATATCGACGGCCGCCGGCTGGAACGTCGAACCTGCCGGTTTCCCTACCCTCGCCGTCGAGGATCGGGCGGACGCTGAGGCTCTGCAAGAGCTTGCGGTGGGCGATATCTTCGGACAGATTCTCGATGGAAACACCCGCTTTGACGTTGCGGACGTTGCACTGCGAGAGTTCCAACTTGTCGAAAGAAATGTCTTCCGATCGATTCAGGGTGATCTTCTGAACGGCTTTAGCCATTTCATTACTCCTTGGCGGGCCGGCCGGAGCCTCTCTCCGAACCTCCTAACCCGTCACGGAATCCCTTCCCGCCTCTCACTCTCTCCCCGCCGCCCCGCAATGCTTGCGCCTACCATCGTTCGCGGACGCTAAGCGTTCGATTTCGATGGCGGGTTCTTGACATCACTTTTCTTGTGCCAAGGCGCCGTCATACGGAGGTCGAGCTGGCAGATGGGATCTCAATGTCGATAAGAAGCCCTTCGTCCAACCAGGTTTTTTCGAGACGCCCTTTCAGCTGTTTTTCGACCATTGCGCCGACGATCACCGTGCCAAAACCTCGTTTGGCTGAGCTAGGCGGAATGTCGACGCCCACCTCCTGCCACCGGATATTAAAGCCGGCTCCCGACGGTCTAGGCTCCCAACTGATTGAAAGCCTGCCTTGCGCAGCGGCAAGCGCCCCGTGTTGGGCTGCGTTGACGGCGAGCTCATGGAGCACGAGCGCAAGGGGCTGGACGACCGGTGCAGGCATTTTGATATCCGGCCCGCTAAAAAAAGCGCGGGTGGCGGCGAACGGCGTCACCTGTTGGCGAACGAGTTCCTCAAGAGAAATGCTTGTCCATCCTCGTGCAGCAAGCAAGGTATGGGCACGGGCGAGCGCCTGCACGCGGTGTTGAATAGCGGCGGCATAAAGGGTGGGATCATCGGCGTTGCTCAAGCGGACGATGCTGTCGACGATCGCCAGAACATTCTTGGATCGGTGGTCGACTTCCATGAGTAGGCGATGCTCGGAGGCCTCCAGTGCCTCGATCCGCCGATCGAAACGCGGCTTTTTACCCTCAACTGTTGCCCAGCAAGCGAGGTGAGGCAGGCGACCGCTCACCGGCAACATCGCTGCGGAGCGCGTGCAGTTATTCTTCTCGGAATGCGCGATTGAACTGATCGGTGAGCGGTTTGGCAAAAAATGACATCGCGGTTCGCTCTTCGGTGGAGACAAAGACTTCCACCGGCATTCCGGGCAGAAGCCTATTGGGGCCAAGTCTTGCAAGCTCGGCGGGGGGCACCGCGACATCGGCCAGGTAGAATATTTGCCCTGTCGCAGGATCGGTGCTGGTGGCCGCTGAGACGTAGGCGATGCTGCCGTGAAGCTCCGGCGTTGCACGTTGGTTGAAGGCAGAGAACCGCATTCTTGCATCCTGCCCGACAAATACTTGATCGATGTCGGTTGGTGACAGTCTGGCCTGAATCTTAAGTGCGGCGTCATTCGGCACCAGCGTCACCAGCTTTTCGGCCGGTGTGATGACGCCGCCGATCGTGTGAACAAAGAGCTCGTTCACCGTTCCCGACAATGGAGCCCTGATATCGGTGCGCGACAGGCGATCTTCGACCGCGATACGCCGTTCCGTCAACTCGGAGATTTTCGGTTCTATGATGCTCAGTTCGCGTTGCGCCTCCGTACGTGCCGCCTCATCGATGGCGATGATCTGAACCTGGATTTCGCTCATTCGTGCTCTCGAGCGCGCAATATTGGCCTGAACTTCGCCGTTCTCGCCCGTCAGCTTCGTCAGTTCGCGATCGATAAAATATTTGCGTGACGTGTCGATGAGCTTCTTGTCGGCCAGACCCTTGATCTTAACGTGTTCGATCCGCACGAGTTCGAGTTCGTCGGTTTTTGCCTCATGCTGGGCAATGAGGCCCTTCAGCTCTTCTTCGAGCTGCGATATTCCGTATTGCAGCTGCTGCTTTTGATTTTGTCGATTGCGCCGGTTTCCATCGAACAGACGGCGCTCGCCGGAGGAGACAAGAGGAAATTCGGAAAGGGTTGCGGCGAACTCTGGCGCGAAGGCGATTTCGCCCTGGTTGTCGCGTTCGGCGATCAACCGCGCCTGCCGCGCCGTCAGCTCGACGAGTTGCGCCCTGACAATGGAAAGTTCGGCACGAGTCTGGGCGTCGTCGAGGCGTAGCATGATCTGCCCCTTCGACACGAAATCACCTTCCTTGATCGCGATTTCACTGACAATGCCGCCGTCGCGATGCTGAATTGATTTCAGATTGCGATCAACCTTGATGATGCCTGGTGCGATGATGGCGCCCTGCAGTTGGGTCGTCGCCGCCCATCCGCCTGCGCCAGCAAAGAGCAGCAGTCCTAGAGTTACTCCGGCGAGAACGCGCGATGCCACCGGAAACGTATTGTTCGTATCAGGTGCGAGCGGAGGCGGTGCTTTCGTCTGGGTATGGAACACTTCTTTTCTCCCGAGCCGTTTTTCATGCATTCTCGACAATCACGAGCAAGTGGTGGCCCGTAAGATTGATCGTCATTTCGTAATGCTGATCCTTGTCCATATCGACTTCGATGAAGGTCTGGCTCAATTCGTCCGTTACCTCATGGCGAACCCGGATCGGCAGGGCTTCTGCAGCAGCCTTTTCGCCATAAATATTCTCGAAACGTTCCTCCAGGCCGTCCATGACCTCCTCGAAGATCTTGTACTTCGATACATCGATGCGGTCTCCCACCATGAAATCCAGGATCTGATGAACGAGATCGGCGCTGCTTTCGCCGGCCGGCACGCTGAACTCGAACGTGTCATCGCCAGTTCCGCCTTCGATGAGAACGGCCGCCGACCCGACGCGGACGACGTCATTGCCTGCGCCGCCCACGACCTTTTCGAATCCGTCGATGAGATCTTGCCCGACATCAAAACCGGTGGCGGTGCCGGTATTCAGGTCGATGAGCACGCCGTGTGCGGCCTGCGAATAGTCGATCGTGTCGAGACCTTCCTCACCTCGGTAGTCGTCATCCGACGCATCGGCAGCCGCCACCACGACATCATCACCGTCGCCGGCAGAGAGGCAATCGACGTCTTCATCGTCGCGCAATATGTCGTCGCCTTCGCCGGTTTTGATGACTTCGAACCTGCTTATGCTGTCGTTGCCAATTTCGGCCCCGCTTGCATTTGCGGCGACGAGATCAACGACAATCGACAGGACGGCTGCAGAATAATCGAGGGTGTCGATGCCGTTTCCACCATCGTAACTGTCTGCCGCCCCATCAGCGTCACCGACAACGATATCATCCCCGTCACCACCTTCGACGAGGTCCGTGCCGGCGCCGCCGCGGAGATGATCGTTTCCCTTGTTGCCGTGTATTTCCTCGGCCTCTGCACTGCCCGTGACTGAATCATCGCTGGAACCGGCGCGCACGATTTCGAAATTCGAGATTGTATCGTTGCAAATCTCGGCGCCGGAGGCTGTACCGTTTGCCAGATTGATCTCTACCGCCTCGGCGAGCGCTGAATAATCGAGCACATCAATACCCGATCCACCGTCATAACCGTCGTTTGCCCGATCAGCATTGCCGATAATCGCGTCATCGCCTGAGCCTCCCTTGACCGTGTCGCGATCGTCACCGCCGCTTAACACGTCGTCGCCGGCGCCGCCGTCGAGGCTGTCGGTGCCCTTGTGCCCGAGTAGGATATCCCTACCGTCTCCGCCGTCGAGCCTGTCGTTGCCACCTTCGCCATCGATGACGTCATTGTCGGCATCGCCAGTCAAGATGTCGTGGCCGTCACCTCCGAGCAGCATATCGTTGCCGGCACCGCCGCTGAGCACATCATCGCCAGCGTCGCCAAAGATGCTGTCTCTGCCCTCCTCGCCATACAAGCGGTCGTTGCCTGCACCTCCCCAGATCTGATCGTCGCCCAATCCGGCAAGAACAACGTCATCGCCGTCACCCGCGAAAACAATATCGTTCCCGCTGCCGGCCACGATGTTGTCGTTTCCATCGCCGCCGCTCACAGTGTCGCTACCGTCCCTGGCGTCAATGTTGTCATTGCCGGCCAGTCCACCGATGTCGTCGCCGCAACTGCTGCCAACAAGCAGGTCGTCGCCAGCCGTTCCGAGAATAGGCGGCGGCTTGACGACGGAGAACTGGGCGGTCTGCGACACCGAGACCTTGCCGTCGCTGATCTGGTAGGTGATGGTCACCGGGCCGAGCATGGCGGCATCATATGTCCAGCCGCCGGCTGTCTGCACCAGTCGGCCCGAAGATACGCTGATGTCCTTGATCGACATCGCGTCGCCGTCCGGATCCACGCTGCCTCGCAGAAGATCGACCAGACCGATCAACGCACCTGCGCAACCGGAAACATCCGCGAGCGTGACCGGACCGCTGACGCGAGGCGCACGGTTGGCAGCCTTTTCGGTTGCGGGTTGGGCATTGGAAGGACGGGCTTTATCTCCGCTGGACGGAGGAGGTCTCACAACCGAAAGTGCTTGCTTCGGAGCCGTCCAGACATTGTCGTTCGATGCATGGAATGAAACAGAGATCCCGTTGAACGTTTTCAGCAGCGCCAAACTTGGCAAGTTGATCCGGTTGAATTCTATAGGCAGGGATTCCGTCAGAGGGTAACTCACGGCATTTTTATGGTTGGAGAGTGGAATAACCACCGCCTTCCTTGCCGCTGGTGCCCGTTCATCCGCCTCGTCCTGCGGCTGAACCGTGGAGCCGGTCGTGCTGGTGTCGATTACCGGCGCGGCGTCAGGAAGGTCGTCGGCCGGTTGCTGTTCTGCATCCGGGGCCTCTTGCCGGCTTGACAGAGCACTTTTCAGATAGAGCGCGAATCCCGTCAAAAGGAGCGAAAAAAACAGCGGGACCCTTAAATGTTTGTCCTCGGACTTGAGCACATACCGGTCGTGCGGATCGTCTTCTATCTTGGCGGATTTTGTTCCCTTTACCTCGATCATTCCGACATCCTCGCTGTGATGCGTGACCCGACCTGAGTCGCGCCCGCGGGTCTGCTGAAGGTTTCTGTCGCCGATGGCTTGAGGATTTCGTCCTTCGGACCGAACGCCACCATCTTTCCGTTCTGGATAACAGCAACCGTATCGACCGCCGTGAGAGCGCTGGGTCGATGGGCGATCACGATCGCGATGCCGCCGCGGGCGCGGACCGCCTTGATCGCCTGGGTGAGTGCCATCTCCCCCTCCCCATCGAGGTTCGAATTGGGTTCGTCCATGACGACGATGAAGGGATTGCGATAAAGTGCCCTTGCAAGGCCGATGCGCTGCCGCTGCCCGGCCGAAAGCGAAACGCCTTGAGGACCCAAAGCTGTGCGATAGCCGTCTGGCATTCGCACGATCATCTCATGAATGCCTGTCGTTTGGGCCGCGTCGACAATAGCACGGGCGTCGACCTCTGGTTCCAGCCGGGATATGTTTTCTTCGATCGTCGCATCGAGCAGCGCCACATCCTGCGGCAGATATCCCACATGTTGACCGAGATCGGCGTCCGACCACTGCGTGAGTTCAGCATCGTCAAGCCTGACGCTACCGCGAAGGGTCGGCCAGATGCCGGTCAGCGCGCGTGCGAGCGTCGTCTTGCCGCCGCCGCTTGGCCCTATGATACCGAGCGCCTGTCCCGCAGCGATCTCGAAACTGACTTCACTGAGCAGGACCCTTCCAGAGCCGGGAGCAGCCACGGTCATCTTCTCCACCTTCAGCGAGTGGGCAGGTGCAGGCAGTGTCATCGGAGGTGTGGTTCCCGTCAGTGCTATGACCGTCTCCTTCAGCCGAATGAACGCGGTGCGGGCAGCAACAAAACTCTTCCAATTTCCAATGGCGAGATCGACGGGAGCAAGCGCGCGCGCCGAGGCAACCGAAGCGGCGATGATTGCGCCAGCCGATAGCTCGCCCTGGATCGTCAGCCAGGCACCGAGACCGAGAACGGCCGACTGCAGGATCATTCGCAGCACACGGGATATGGCCCCAAATGTGCCGCTGATGTCATTCGTGCGGGTCTGTAGCTCGAGATGATCCTGATTGGCGCGGTTGAAACGATCCACCGCTCGTCCCGCAAATCCCATGGCCTTCAGGATGTCGGCGTTGCGGGCATTGGAATCGGCGATCGCATTGCGCTCTATTCCCGACCTGTGTGTGGCGCTTGCAAGCCGACGGGTCATGAGTTCCGTCGCGATCGTCAGCATGGAAAGGACGAAGGCGCCGGCGAAGGTGAGCGCACCCAGGTAGGGGTGAAGCATGTAGACGAAGATCAGATAGAGGGGTACCCAAGGAAGGTCGAATAGGGCGACTGGGCCTTGGCCACCGAGGAAAGCCCGAACCGTATCGACATCGCGCCCGCGCTCCAGAGCTTCTGCTGTCGAAAAACCGAAACGCGGCATGTCGATTGCCACTTGATGCGCCATGGGAGCGATGCGGCTGTCGAGCCGAGCGCCCATGCGAACCAGGATCTGCGATCGGATGATGTCGAAGAATCCTTGAAACAGATAGAGGCCGATCGCCAGTGCCGAAAGTCCAAGCAGTGTGGGAACGCTGCCGCTGGTCAACGCACGATCGTAAATCTGCAGCATGTAGAAGGAACCGGTCAGCGCGAGAACATTGATGACGCCGGACGTGATGAAGAGGAATACGAATATTCCCCGAAGTCCTTGTGTCAGTTTCTCGACCTGTTTGCGCTTGTTGCCGGTCAACGGAGTCTTGGGACGCATGTCGTTCACCATTTCTTGCTGATGTTGGCGCATGCAGCGCTCCGGCAAAGCCGGAACGCTGCATCTCACGGATTACAGGTTGAAATCCGAAGTGGTGAGGTTGTGGTTCCCCTTTATGTTCAGGCGGAGTTCGGCACTGCTGTCGCCGTCGACGCTTCCCTGCACGACCGTATAGTCGCCGTCGGCACGGGTCTCGTGCGTGACGATCAGTTGCGCAGGGCCACTGAGTGTCGAGGCGGCTACCAAGGTGAAGGCCTGGTTTCCGGAGAGAGCATTGTTGGCGTCAGTGCCACTGAGGTCGATCTTGTCTCCGGGCTGGAAGCCTATGATCGTATCGCCGTCGGCGTCCGCTTCGGAACGGAACAGGAACTTGTCATTTCCTGCCCCGCCGTCGATGATGTTGACGGAAGCGTTGGCAGTGATCGTATCGCTTCCGGAGCCCGTCACGACATTCTCGATGTTCCAGAGCGTATCGTTACCCGACTGACTGCTCGATGCATTTCCTCTGCCCATGAAGCCGCTGCCGAGGTCGACCGTCAGGTTGGCGGTGATCGCCGCCAGATCCAGCGTGTCGCTGCCGGCATCGCCATAGTAGACGTCATCGCCGTCGCCGGTTTCGGCGACGAACATGTCGTTGCCGTCGCCGCCATGGGCGGTGTCGTTGCCGGCACCGGTCTGGATCATGTCGTCGCCGGCATCGCCGAAGACGCGGTCAGATCCAGCGTCGCCATAGAGCATGTCATTGCCGGCGCCGCCCAGCAGGTCGTCGTTTCCGGCGCCGCCGAAGACCATGTCGTTGCCGGCCTCCCCACTGAGGAGATCGTCACCGTCATCGCCGCGCATGATGTCGCTGCCGGCACCGCCGGTTGCCACGTCATTGCCGCCGAATGCGACGATCATTTCTCCGCTTGCGGTGCCGAGAAGAACATCGGCTGCGGCAGTACCGGCAATCGGGGCTCCCGTTGTTGCTTCGGGAGTCGGCGGTGTCGGCGGTGCTGGCGGCGGCGTATCGGTTTCGTCATCGCCATTGCCGTTGAATTGCGGCAGGCCGCCCTGGCTGGTGAAGCGAATACTATGCTGGTTGCCTGTCATCGTTGTCACGCCGTTCTGGTCAGTCGTGACCTCGTAGTCATCGGCAGTCGCGCCTGCGGGCAGTTCGATGACGTCCTGCGGCCGCAAGGTGCCGACAATCGTGTCGTTGCCGCCGTTCGAGCGGAATACGATGCGATGCGCCGAGGTCAGAGCCGAAATGTCGATCGTATCGTCACCGGCGTCACCGTCGATGGTGATGGTGTTCAGCCGCAGACTTGTCCCGCCAAAATCCCCGATCACCTGGAACGTGTCGCCGCCGGACGTGCCAGCTCCGGACGGCTCGGCCCCGTTGATGCGGATCTCCTCGATCTCGCGCAACTCGGCAATGACGGAGGTGGCGAAATCGGTATTGGCTCCCCGCGTCACGACGATCTCGGTTGCGGCATTGAGGCTTGCACCATTATTGCCGGCCAGAGCGTCCCATGCAGCGCGGGTGTAGATGCGGTAGGTCTCCGCGACTGCGCCATTGCCTGTGATCACGAAGGTGTCACCGGCCTGGCCCTCCGTGCCGCCATTGACGACATCGCGACCATCGGAATTGGCCAGTGACGCCGCCGCCGCGTTGTTGGCGTTCCAGTTGAAGGTGTCGTCACCGGCATCGCCGTTCAGCGTGTCGTTGCCTGTCCCGCCGTTGACAATGTCGTTGCCGGCTCCGGCATTGACCGTGTCGTTGCCACCGAGGGCGTTGATCGTGTCGGCACCGCCGGTGCCGTTATGCGTCTGTCCGGCTGCAGCGCCAGTGATCACATTGCCGGCAGTGGCGAGCGTGAAGTCGGAGATATCGATGCCGGCATTATTGACACCGTTGATCTGGATCGTGCCCTGGATGGTCGAGGCCGGTCCATTCTCGCGGATGGTGATGATCGTGTTGGCGCCGCTGGCCGTTTCGAACACCCGGTTGTTGAAGTTCGCCGCCGTTACTCCCAGTCCGCTAAGGTCGATGCGATCCTGGGTCGCCGGCGTTCCACCGGTGGCGTCGAAGCTGCTGATGCTGTCAGCCCCGAAGCCGGTCGCACTGTAGATGATGGTGTTGACACCACCGCCCACATCGATGGTGTCATTGCCGGCACCGCCGATGATCGTGTCGTTGTCGTCGCCGCCATTCAGCGTGTCGTTGCCTTCGCCGCCGTCGAGCAGATCATTGCCGTCATCGCCATTGAGCGTATCGTTGTTGCCTCCGCCGAAGAGCTGGTTGGCGGCGCCGTTGCCGTTGATCGTATTGGCGAGCGTGTTGCCGCGACCGGTGACCGCCGCGCCATTGAGATTGAGGTTCTCCACCTCGGCGCCAAGCGTGTAGTCGATGCTGGCATCGACCCGGTCCGTGCCGCCTGCCGCCAGTTCCGTCACCACGTCGCCTGCATCGTCGACGGCGTAGATGTCATCGCCGATACCACCCACCATGGTGTCGGCACCAAGGCCGCCGTTCAGCGTGTCGTTACCGCCAAGGCCTGTTAGAGTATCAGCGAGATCGCCGCCGGTGATGACGTTATTGCCGTCATTGCCAGTACCAACGAACTGGTCGGCATCGACACCCGTATAGGTCAGGTTCTCGACATTGGCGAAGGCCGCCAGCGTGTAGAGTGCCGCGGTCGTCTCGACCGTGTCGGTTCCGCCACCCGTGGCCTCGACGATCAGATCTTCGCCGGTGTCGTCGATATAGGTGTCGTTTCCGGCGCCGCCGACCAACGTGTCGATATCGTCGCCGCCGTCGAGTGTGTCGCTGCCGATACCGCCAACGAGCAGATCCTCACCGAGGCCGCCATTGAGCGTATCGTTGCCGTCATGGCCGAAGAGCAGGTCGAAGCCGGTATTGCCGGTCAGCGTATCGCTACCCGTCGTGCCTGCCAGCGCCGTATTGATGCCGACTGCGGCAGTCCGCTCACCGGTATCATCCGTGCTCAGTGCATAGTCGCCGGTCAGAGCGTAGCCTTCGAATGTACTGCCATTGAAGTTGATGAACTCTACAGCCTCGCCGACTGTGTCGAAGTGATCAGTGACGGTGGCTTGCTGGCCGTTGAACTGGACCACGAGATCGTCGTTGCCGCCGCCGGTCGTCACTTCGAACATGTTGAGCCCGTCGAGGGCGGCCGGCAGCGCCGGTGGCACGGTTCCTCCGACCGTGATGCGGTCGCTGCCGCTAGTTTCGTTGATGATATCGAACCCGTCGCCGAGATTGATGACATAAGTATCGTTACCGGCACCGCCGTTCAGTATCTCGGCAGCACTGGAGAAAGCGATCGACAAGTCGTCGATACCGACAAAATCGCCGTTGTTGTTCGTGCCGGCCACCACAAAGCGGATCGCCGAATTGGCGCCGAACGGCCCGTTCAAGGGAATGTTGACCCTCGATCCGTTGCCGGAATTCCCGTCTATGGTCTGGATCGTCTGATTGAAGTTGACCCCGTCGGCGGCGAACTGCACCGTGACCGTCTCTCCTCCATCAAAGCCGTTCTCATTGAAGGTATAGCTGACGGTGGCGGTCGACGCCCCCGACAGATTTACCGTTCGCGTGATCGTCGCCGTGCCGTTGCCTGGATCGTTGTCGTCATCGCGCAGGCGCAGCTGATTGGTGCCGTCGTCGATACGGATCTGGCCTGCCGAAGCGCTGTTTGTGCCGCTATTGTCGCCCGTCTCGACCCAGGACGACGTCCATGGTGTTGCGCCACTCGTTCCATTCTGCGCCGTGTTGTTGAAATTATCGGCGTAGCTGCCTGAAGAGCTGGCCGTGCTGGGGCCACCGACGAGGATGTCGTTGCCGTCGCCACCGTTCAGGGTGTCGTTACCACCCAGGCCAAGCATCAGATCATCGCCAGCGGTGCCGTTGAGAACATCATTGGCTTCCGTACCGACGATCAGGCCGACAGCTCCATCGGTAAACTGGAGCCGCTCCACATTGCGCAGTCGGTCGGAGCCGTCGAGGTTGATCTCGGTGACGTCGGTGACGGTGACTTGTCCATCGGCGGTTGCGCCGAACGTATAATCGGCGCGGGCGCCCTGGAAGGCGGCAGTGTCGATATCGCCGCCCGTCGTATCGGTCCGGATGGTCCGAACGATCGCAAGTTGACCGGGATTGATCGTCCCGTTGAACATGCGAGCCGCCAATGCCGTCATGCTGTTGACCAGTTCGCTTGGTGTGCCGGTATGATTGACGTCCTCAAGCGCGAAGACGCCGATCTGCACATCGAGCCATTTGTCGCCGTCAATGATGTCGTCGCCGGCAAGGCCTTTCATGACGTCGCTGCCATCACCGCCGAGGATGATGTCACCGGCAGAAAATGAGGTCACTCCGGCGCCGAGCAATGCCTGAAGGCCATTGATGAGGGCGATGCCGTCGGCGTCGAGCGCGCTGCCGGCATAACCTTCTGTACCGCCTTGTGGTGCCGGCAGGCGATCAGCCGCCAGAGCTTCCGAGCCGGTGAGCACGTCGTTGAACCGGGTACCGGACAGGCCTTCAATCGACTCGTACTCGTCGAGAGCGGCGTTTTCTGGCAGGATCGGGGCCTCGTCGAAGATGATCGGTATCGAGATATTGGCGTTCACTCCGAGGACATTGTCCTTGTAGGTCGCCCAGTCGAAGCCCGACATACCGACCATTTTGCCGCGACCAGCGCTTCCGACCATGATGTCGTCGCCGCCTTCGCCGATGAACTCGTCAAACCCGCCATCGCCGAGGAACACGTCGTGCCCGTCAATCAGGTCGTGAGAAAAGATTTCATCGAAATTGTCACCGGGGGCACCGTCGAAGGTGCCGGTCTCAATCCAGTCATTTCCCTCGTTACCAAGGATTCGTTCGGCGTTTCGGTTGCCGTAGATGAAGTCGTTGCCTGTGCCTGCGAAGACCTCCGAGCCCATATCCGTGCCCAGGAAGATGAAGTCCTGACCGTCGTTGCCCATGACCAGGTCGAGACCTGGGCCGGCGTGAACCACGTCGTTGCCGGCGCCGAGCTTGAAATTATCGTCACCACCGCTGTCGGTCACGATGTCGTCGCCGTCGCCGGCATTGATGATATCGTTGCCAAAACCACCTTCGAGCCTGTCGTTGCCGGCATCGCCGAAGAGCGTGTCGTCGCCAATGCCGGCAACGAGAATGTCGGCATTATCAGTACCGCCGAGGACAATGTGATCGCCGCCGGTATAGCGGAGATAATTGCCGTCTGGACCGACGGTGACCGGATTATTACGGATCACCAACGGTGTCAGGATGCCGCTTCCCGTCGGATCGCTGCTCTCGAGCACGCCGTCACCGTCGAGGTCATTGAATTGTCGCGTTTGATCGACTTCCAGGATTAGGCCCGGGGTCGAGAACACATCGGATGGTAGATGCGTCGCGTCGGTGTTGCGCATGATCATCGCGGCAAAGGAGTTGTTCTCCATTTCGCCGAACAGGTGCAAACCGTCGAGGCGCTGTAGATAATAGAAGCGGTCGCCGCTCTGGAGCTTCTCCATCTGTATCTCGAAGACAAAGTTGAAGGTGGAGCCCAGCATGCCGCCGAAAGGCATGATCGCTTCGGCCAGACCGCCGATCCAGAGATCGATATCTTCCAGCCCGCCGAGTGAACCGCCCGCATAAGCACCGGTTGCATTGAGGAAGTCGACCGCGTCGGCCGGGACCACGAACCCAGCCATCGTCGCGAATTTGCCTGTGGCAATACCCGTGATCAGTGTCAGCGCTGCGTCGCGTTTCCCCTCGATCGTCGTTTCTCCGGTGATCAGAGAATGCGTCCCATAGGCTGCAATGAAGTTGATGATCGAGGCTTCGTGCTTGAGGTGGCCGGCGAAATCGACCCAGCTCTCGTAAGGCTTGAGCAGGGAATCTTCGTTGGTGGCGAGGTAGAACTGCCGACGGGCCTCGTTGAGAGAGGGCACGCCTGTGTCGCGGCCACGCGCCAGGTTTATGGTCGCAAGATCGAGCGGCAGTCCGAGAAGGTTGTTACGGAGTGCGCTGGTGATAAATTCATCAATCTCGTTGCCGACCTGCCGGGTCATGCCGCGGATGATGGCACCGGCCGAGATATTGGCATCGACGGTCGCGCCGGTCCCGTTGTTTTCGAACTGAAGCGGGTTCAGGAAGCCTTCGATCAGACCGATGTCATTTTCGCTGAAGCTCGGATCGTACCGATCGATCGTCTCGGTCAGCATCGAGTGGCCGAAGCGATAAACCACATGGGCGAACTCGGCGACGATCGAGGGATCGATCGTGACGTCATACCCGTCCGGAACGAGGAAAACGTTGATATTCGGCTGGATCTTGCGGGCGAATTCTTCGAACACCAGATGCTGATACTGCATTTCGGTACCGAACTTGGCTGCCTGGAAGAGCCGTTCGCCATTCCACTCGAGATCTTGAACGCCGTCGGCGATGTTTGCGCCGGGGACCAGCCATTGCTGAATAAAGGCGTTGTCGCCTGTCGCCAGCACCACCGCTTTTGTGTGCTCCATGAGCCGGTTGTGCTCGGAATGGAACACATGGTGGACGGCGGTCAGGCCGATATTCTCGTTGGCACGACCGTCGCCAGCGATATAGTGCGCGTCGAGCAATTCGTTGTCGTAGACGCCGGGTTCGTTGCCCGGATTTTCAAGGCCAATCTCGATGTCACCGTCGGCAAGTCCGGTCGGAACCGCGTTGTGAGCGATGTCGGCGAGGAAGGCATGGCCGGTCAGGATAGCATTGGCAGGAACCAAAACGCCGAGACCGCCATTGGCGGACGGATCGCCCTCGATAAGGCCGCTTGCCGTCACCATTTGCGGAAAGCCGTTCGGGCCGCGAAGGAAGTTGCCGTAAGCATCGGTGGCAAGAAGCGGAACGTTGCCGACATTGGCATCGACGAGCTGGATGCCCAGAATGTCGGCGGCCTGGGCCTTGAGATCCGCCCAGGTTGCCATGCCGCCATTGCCGCCCTCTATAAGCTTGCCCGTCGCTACGGGATCGCCGGCGGCATTGAGTACATATTCCCGCAGGAAAACCTGATGAGATGGGTGTGAGGTATAGGTCTGGTTCTGGTCGACGAAGGCGGTGGTTGTATTGACGGGACGATCGGTGTCATCGCCCGTTCCCACGACACCGTCCGGACCTGGTCCTGCCAATGTCGCGCGGGTGAGGACCATGAAATTGGTATTTCCGCCTTCAACGTAGAGCGGATCATCCGGCAGCAGCGGAATGAATACGGTACCATTGCCGCCCTTGTTGACGAGATCGAGACCATGATCAAAGAACTGGCCAAACAGCGTGAACCAGGAATTGAACGGTGCCGACAGCCCCTCGTCGGGCGCGGTATTGGTAATGACAACGTTGGGACCATCCAGTTCGATGCCAGCGGCCACAAGAAGTGCCATGAGCTCGTCATCGACGGCATCCAGTGCTGTTTCGGCAGCCGCGAGGACTGCCGCGGCGGCGGCGGCGGCCTCCTGCAGCGGAACGTTGGCCGGGCTTGCCGAGGCTGCGGCCGATGCTGCCGCATAACCGCGCTGGGCGTCCGACACGGCTTTGAATTCGTCCACGAGCGGGGCGTAGGCCGCAGAAATCTGCGCGGTGACCGTCATCTGGTCTGGCCCGGCAACAATGCCTGCCCTTTGCAAGGCAGTCAGGATGGCAGACGGGTTGCCGAGGGTTTGGTCGACGAGGAGGTTCGAAATTGTCCGGACTGTTGGGTCGAACACATCACTGGGGCCAGCGGTTCCCGGCCCGTCATTGTCGACACCGGGCGTATAGCTCACCGGCACAAGCGGCCCACCCGGGCCAGCAGGCACCATGATAGTGCGGAAATCCGTGCCCAACCCTTCGGGGAATTCGTTGTCGGAAGCGCCCCATTCCGGGTGGTAGAGATTGTTGTAGGTGCCATCGACCGTACGTAGGCCCCAAGCCAGGTTGTAGGTGGGGATAAGACCGCCCTGGCCGAACAGCGGCTCGCCTGCGGCGTGCCGTTCCGCAATCTTGATCTGCGCCAAGATGAAATCGAGATCCGATCGAATATAGGTAACCATTTGTACTCTCCCCTTTGGTTGCACGGGAACCGCTATCGTTCCGGCAATGCTTCTTCCCAACCCTGCGCTTGCAGGCATCGTTTGTTTTGCGAGAGATTTTCTACTCGGGCGCCCAAGGTATGAACGGCCAATAGGAAAATCTTCAGCATTCTCTGCGATGATTGATCTTGTCGCGCCGAGAGGCCACGGGATAGTTCCAAAGGTCCGGCGACATGCATGGACTTTCGTCTGCAGGAGGACGGGACCTTGGGCCCGGAAAAAATGTGACTTACGTCCCATTCAGGAAGAGGTCTGGCGGCGAAAACGTCGAGATCGTCGCCTTCTGGCAACGCCTTGAACTAACCACGCAATTTTTGATAGTTGCCGGCCTAGTCGTCTGCGGTTCAATGGCAATCCTTGGCGAATGGCTGAACGTGCAGATCGCCGCCAATCAGCTCAGAAGCCGGGCCGAATCCGGAGCCCTTTATATGGAGGGCTTTCTTGCGCGGCACGTTGAGGGATCCGAAAACGACCCGCAGGTCTCCGAAGCGCGTCGAAACGAACTGGACGATCTGCTAATCGGCACCGATCTCGCACGGCGAGTCGAGAGCTTCAGGATCTGGCGCCATGACGGGCTGGTGATCTACAGCACCGACAAATCTCTCATTGGAAAGACCTTTCCATCGAGTGAGATCGAACGGGCTTTCGCGGGACAGGTTGTTGCACAACTTGAAAATGGCCATAACGACGGCGATGCTGACAGTTCCTCCGCCGATAGACCGCTCGTCGAAATCTACGCGCCCATCTATCGGTCCGGTACTCGCGACATTATCGCAGTCGGAGAGCTTTACGAGGATGCAGCCGAGTTCGCCGCCCAAAGTGACCGAGTTCAGCGTCACACATGGGCGCTCGTCGGCGCAACAACCCTTGCTATCATGGCTCTGCTTTTCCTCATCGTCCGGCGCGCGAGCAATATTATCGCCAGTCAAAGAACGACGCTAAAGGTGCAACTGACACAGGCCCAGGCGCTGGCCCGGCAAAATACCGAGCTTCGCAAGGCAGCCGACAAAGCGCGCATGGATGCGACGAAATCGAACGAGCAGCTCTTGAACCGCATCGGTTCCGACCTGCACGATGGTCCTGTTCAACTTCTCAGTTTGTTGATTCTCAGATTGGGGGGTTCCGCCAGCACGGCCGGCACGTCGAGGACTGCCTTCGATTGCGCGTCCGATGTGAAGGAATCCGACCTTGCGCCGTCGCATATCGCAAGCCAGGTCCTGACTGAGTTGCGTGAGCTTTCGACAGGGCTGGTCATGCCGGAGACCGAACATCTGGCCTTAGAGGCGGCCTTGCGTATGGCGGTTGAACAGCACGAGTATGCGACCGGATCAAAGGTCACGTCGACATATGACGGGCTGCCCGAGCGTGTCGCACATCCGTTGAAGATCTGTCTATATCGAATAGTTCAAGAGGGGCTCAACAACGCTTTCCGTCACGGTGCAGGTCGTAACCAGCGTGTGTCCGCTTCAGCCGATCTGTCGGCCATAACGGTCGTCATTTGCGATGACGGTCCAGGTTTTGCGAGCGGCAGCTCTAATGGACGCCGCAGACCGCTCGGCCTTCAGGGCATTCGCAACCGGGTTGAAGCGTTCGGCGGCCGAGTCGACATCCTCCAACAGATCGGACTCGGAACGGAACTTCGGATCGTGGTGCCGCTGGAGGGCAATGGCATCTAGTGGCGCAGAGCCGGGTCCCTGCTCCCCTCGAGCTTTTGAGCGGCAATCAGCACTTCCAGGCGGTTTCGCGCGTTCAACTTTTGCATCAGGATCGTCATATAGTTCTTTACCGTCTTCTCGCCAATTTGCAGATCCGTCGCAATCTGGCGGTTTGTGAATCCGCGCAGAAGCATCCTGATGATTTGGCCCTCCCGTATGCTAAGCTTCACTTCCCCGCCGGCCATTTTTCGGAGCGAGGCTATTTTAAGCTCCTCAATGACTTTGCAGGCAAACGCCGGGGTGATGAACATATCGCCGCGATGGACGGTTGCTATAGCCTGGATGAGTTCCTGAGCGCTGCTTCCTTTGAGGACATATCCGCTTGCGCCCGCGTTAAGGGCGCGCACGGCGTAATCGCTCCCTGTCATCGCTGTAAAAACAAGAATTTTGGTCCGAATCTTTTCGACGAGTTTCGTGATAGTGTCGAAAATATTTCCAGGCATCATCAAATCAACAATAAAAACATTCGGCTTCAGTTTTAATCCTATATCTAAGGCTTCTTCTGCGGTTGAACCAGTCGCGGCGACGATAAATGGAGACTGTTTGTTGAGGATGTCAGTCAATCCTGCCAACATCAAGGGGTGGTCGTCAATCAACGCTACAGATACTGAAGTCATATTACGCCCCTACGCAAAATACATGGCGCTAGAAATATTATTAAAACAGTATTATGTCCACGTAGCAGTTTGGATTAGTATTACTAGATTATCTGTACTCGATAAGTCACGCTGTAACCCCTCGACCTGGGGTGATACTAGTTACCCCGCTTGATCAGATGGGGGTGCGGACGTTGGGGGGCCTCACGGGGTAGGGAAGATGACTTTTGCGATTTCGGCAGTAGCACTGGCGGCGATGGTCTTAATCCATCCAACGCGCTGGGCCGCAGCCGGCGCGCTCGTCCTGAACGCAGCGGCGTCGGCGTACGGGTGGTGGGCATTCGTATCCAGTTGACACCGCGCCGCAGCTGGAAGGCGCTTTGCTTTGCATTGTTCTGGTGAGCGCCACCGAGCTTCTGAACCGCGGCACTATCCCATGCGCGGGCTTTCGCTAGTGAGGGTCTCCCAGATGCGAAATCGCGGAGCGCGGCTGGCGGCAAACGCTCGAGCCAGGACCCGTCTTTACCGACGTGCTATCGACGGCTTAGGGGACGTGTACGTCTCCCGTGCGCCAGTCGGGTGGTCCACGTTCCTCGCAGGTCGATTCGCGTTGGCCTTATGCAGTGACGCGGCTATGGTTAGGAGTGGAGACTGACCAGCGAAAAGGCAGACATGTCTATCCAACGTACGAGTTTTTATGTCTTGCTAGCGCTGGTGACGATCGCGTTCATCTGGCTGCTTGTCCCCTATTACGCAGCTGTTTTCTGGGCAGTGATCCTTGCTATCATCTTCTTTCCAGTGAACATGCGACTGGCGCTTTTGCTGGGAGGCCGCCGAGGCATCGCTGCCCTGCTGACGGTGTTGATGTGCATCGGTCTCGTCATCGTGCCGGCATTGATTATCCTCATTTCTCTTATCCAGGAAGGCACCAGTCTTTACCAACGGATAAGCAGCAACGAAATCGACCTCAATGACTATCTGGTCCGGATTCAGAATGCGTTGCCCGGCTTCGTCGACAACTGGCTGAACTCATTGAAACTTGGCGGCTTTGCGGAACTTCGCGCTAACATCTCCTCAGGCGCAGTACAGGCAAGCCGGTCGGTCGCCGGCAGCCTGCTGAGTTTTGGCCAAAACACGCTGCAATTCTTCGTCAGCTTCGGGATCATGCTTTATCTGCTTTTCTTCCTCTTCCGGGATGGGGCTGACCTCGGCCGCGCGATCCGAGATGCAATCCCTCTCAACGACGACTATACCCGGCAGTTTCGCGACAAGTTTTCCGCTGTCGTTCGGGCCACCGTCAAGGGAAATATCATCATTGCGATCATTCAGGGCACGATCGGTGGCGTGACATTTTGGGCTCTGGGAGTCGAGGCCGCCCTGTTGTGGGGCGTCACGATGACTCTCCTGTCGATGCTGCCTGCAATTGGAGCAGCGCTCGTATGGGTTCCAGTCGCCATCTGGCTAGTCCTCATGGGTGCCTGGTTGAAAGCAGCGATCCTGGTTCTCGTCGGCGTATTTGTCATAGGGCTAATCGACAACCTGCTGCGTCCGCCACTGGTGGGCCAGGGGACGCGGCTGCCCGATTATGTGGTGCTGATCTCGACGGTAGGCGGCATCTCCCTGTTCGGCATCAATGGTTTTGTCATCGGCCCCCTGATTGCAGCCCTGTTTATCGCTGCATGGTCGCTTTTTGCCGAACAGCAGAACGCAGAGAAACCAGACACCAAGGATATCGAATAGAAATTTTGTAGTTTTTAACCAACGGAGGCGGCGCCAGGGGCAGCCAGCTTCTCAAAGCGCGTCGTCCGCCCCGCTCAATGGAACAAGGACATACGACCGCTGAGGTCAGCTCAATACCTCCTTTATGATTTGCGGATGCCGACATGCTGGCGATCCGCGATCTGAAGGCGAGCAACATGAACCAGTTTCTCGGGCAGTCACTGTCGATTGTCATCACATCACTCGCCTTGAATACGCAGTTGAGCATGCCGACGGGCGTCGCGCGCTCGAGCTACTCTTCCATGCTGATGATCATCGTTACCTGATCATCTGCCGCGGCGAACTTGCATCCCTGGTCACTCGGGTTCCTCGGGTCACTAAAGATGAGTTCGACCTTTAATTCTCCATCGATCTGGCTATCCCAGGGGAATAGGGACGCTTCGGAATTCGCAAACCGAGGGAAGTCCGTGCGAAGCGCCCGCGGCTTCTGACGCTGCAACCTGTCCAGTCCACCCAATGGTGTCGGCATCCGTCGGATCTCCGACTTGCGAGGCGCCAGGGAATCACAACCTCGGCAAGCGCCTTCACTTCGTTATATGACGGATGCCCTTCGAGGAAAATTCCCTGGTCCCGATCGAACCAAATTGCTTCCCGATCGGGCTAGCAATGGGATGCCTCCTGTGGGGAGGTCGAATTCCGGGAACAACGGCGACCGATAAAGGTTCGCTGATTTCCACCAACCGAAAGGAACTCGATCATGTTCATGCGCGTCGACCAATTGCAGGCAGAACTACCGCCGCCGAAAGCCGCCGACCCGAATGCCGCAGCGGCGTTACAGGAACTGCTTGGCGGAAAGTACGGCGAAATGTCCACGCTTGGAAACTACATGTTTCAGAGCTTCAACTTTCGCTCGAAATCGAAGCTTCGGCCCTTTTATAGCCTAGTTGCCAGCATCACGGCGGAGGAACTCGGCCACGTCGAACTCGTCAGCAACGGCGTCGCCATGCTCAACAATGGGCCAGATATTCCCGATGGCGACGAAGGTGACGGCGGCGATATTTCGGGCGGACCTTTCGAGGCAATGAAGGAGATCCGTCTCGCTGCAAGCTTTCTATCCGGTGGCGGCGGCGCAATGCCGATCAACAGCAACGGGCAGTCTTGGAACAACGACTTCATTACGACCACGGGCAACGTGGTCCTGGATCTGCTCCATAACTTCCATCTCGAATGCGGCGCCCGCCTACACAAGCTGCGCGTCTACGAAACGGTGACCGATCCGACAGGCCGCGCGGTCTGCGGCTATCTGCTCGTTCGTGGCTCCGTTCATGCCCACGCGTACGCGCTGGCATTGAAAAAAATTACCGGCGTGGAGATCGAGAAGTTCCTTCCCTGCCCCAACATCCCGCTTGCGAATATTCCGGAATGCCAGCAATACCTCGACGAAGGCTCGCATCGTCGGCTCTATACCTGGAGCCCGAACGACTACAAGGAGATCGCCGGCATCTGGAGTAATGACGAAGTGGCACTCCCCGGCGACCCTCCCGGCGAACTCGAAGTCGTCGACGGCATGCCTGAAGGCGGCAAGATTCAGCAGCTTGTCGGCGTGCCTTCGGCCTTCACTCCGGACTACGCGCCGGAGGAAATGTTCGAAATCGCCGAGCAGCTTTACAAGAAGTCGCGTTGACCGCTCCGGCGGGCCTTACCGATATATCGGTATAGGCCCGCCAAGCAGTGACACTACGACGCTTGAGATAGCGGGGGAGCATCGTGGGAAATAGCAACACGACAGACGACACGCCCGACGTGAGGCCAAGTATCGAGCACCGATCGAGGAGCCCAGCGCGCGCCGCCTGCGGTCGCTCAGAACTGTAGGCCACCCGCTTGGGCGAGCTTTCGCCCCACGGTCTCTGCTCCGGAGGGTCGGCGGCGAAGACGCGAATTGGAAGCTCGGTGGGTCGACGGGTGATCGTTATCCGCCCAATGGCGATCTAAACAAGCTGAGGCATTCTCATTTCCAGGATTTCTGCTATCGTCCACGGGTTACTGGAGTGGGCTCCATGGTTGCAACGAGTTTGGTTCCCGGCGCGTTTTACTGGGCGAAATCCTCGAAGTACTTCGACGGACGAGCGACGATCGTTCAGGTCTCCACGGTCTTCGGTAAGGATCCTGACTACTGGACGCTGGAGCTCCTGGGAACCGATCAGCACGCCATGCCCACGGAATTCGAGATCATCGCTCCCGCGGAGCTCCCACAAGAGTACCCCCTCCGTCAAGCCGCCGAGTGACCGTTCATCAGGCAAGCGAACGACGGCCGGCAACAGAGGAAGCCCCAATAGGGCGCTCACACCGACAACCGGTTTTCCTTTAATCGAAGTACGACGACCAACCCGCTCGGGGTCCAGTCGTAGCCGATCGAACCGTCGAGCTGACCGGTGACTGCGCGATGGAGAAGTTTGCTGCCATAACCGTCGGCACTTAAGGGAGGTACGACGACGGGTCCGCCCTGCTCGCTCCAGGCGATTTCGACCTCACCTTCCGCCAGAACGCCAGACACGTCCAAGGTCCCCGTTTCCACCGAGAGCGCACCGTATTTGAGGGAGTTGGTGGCCAGTTCATGAATGACGAGTGCAAGGCTCGTCGCCGACGACTCGCCAACGCCCATACGAGGAACTGCGACGCGAATGCGCCCCGCAAACGCGCCTTCGTCGTCGTAGGGTGCGAGTAGAACCGTGAACAAATCTCCAAGAAGGGCGGCATTTCCTTGTCCGCCCTTGAGCGGGCGGACGAGGTCGTGGGCCCGCCCGAGGGCCGCCAGGCGTTGCGTGAGCTGCAGGACCATGTCCTCCTTCGACGTCGTCGACCGGGAGGTGATAGCGGTAAGACCGGAAGCGAGCGCCAACAGATTCTTGACGCGGTGGCTCATTTCGCCGGCCAGCAGTTCGTGCCCTTCTTCCGCTTGTTTGCGACCGGTAACATCCAAAAATATTCCAGACATCATCCGGGCGACGATGCCTGCGTCGTTGCCTTGACCGCGAGCGGAGATCCAACGGACGTCAGAGGCGTCCGTCAATATCCTGAAGTCAATCTCGTATGGGCCGGCTAGCACTCGGGTGGCGACAAAGGCGGATCGTACCCTGTCGCGGTCGGCCGGATGAATCTTCGCCGACAACCGCTCGAATGTCAGCGGGCTCCCTCGCGAGACGTCCCAGAGTTCGTATCCTTTGGCGTCCATCAAGAAGGTACCGTCGTCGACGTTCCAGGTCCAAAGGGCGACGCCTGCGGCCTTGATCGCATTGCGTAGCTGCTCGGGGTTCCAGTCAGGCTCGTCGCCGGTTTCGTGATCGGTCACCAGATCTCTCTGTGTCGGAGGGAACTTTACTCACCGGAGAAGGGTGGTTGCCTTTATATAGTTCTGATGTGTTCGGATTTCCTGAAATTCGGAGTATTTAATTTCCCGCAGCGCCTGTGATTCAGGCCTGCTAAGCTGCCAGCCGCCGAAGCGTGCGAGCGAGATCGTGGACATCGTAAGGTCTGGCCACTTGTTCGACGGTTCCTCGGCCTCCGCACCTGGGCGATCGGGAGTCCGGGCGTAGGCAGTTCGCAAACCGGCGATTTCTTCAATGATCGCGTCGAAGACTTCCTGTTGCTTCGCCCCATCGACGACGAAGGTATCGACGAGCGCCAGACGCAGACTATCTCTCCACTCCGTCATGTCCGACACTCTGTCTTCGGACGGAGCCCCACGTCGAGCAGTGCGACGACTTCAGACTGCTTGAGGCAGCGCCCTCATCTGGTTCGGGATCGGGCTGAGGTTCCTCGCCGGGGATGCGGTCGGGCTCCGGCGGCGGGTTGTCAGGCGGCGGAACAAACGGCGGCGGCACGATGGGTTCGAATGGGACTGACATGGGGTGTTCCTCCTCCGCTACGAAACGCGGGGGCGTTCGCGCAAGTTCCGCCGGACCAGGACCGTTGCACCGACGGCGACCGGAAAGCACAGATGACGATCGAGAAGGTCGGGGCCTCGGGCATGCGTCTTACGACAGTTGATACCGATCCAAAGACTGGCAAGGCAGTGGTCACGTGCCGCATCGATCTTCGCCGGAGCTGATCTAGAGTAAAATCAACCACTGTGCCGCCAGATGAACGTCCAAACAAATTTCAAAGGAGCCCCGCGATGGGGTCAGTTCAACGACCTGAAAGCAATTCGTTAAGCTCAGGGTGGCCTTGTCGCTGATCCGGATCAAGGCCACCGCAACGCAAGGTATTCCGTAGTGGCAGCTTGAGCATTTGGACATGCGGTTAATGATAGAGCGCCTTTGAACGGGATCGAACCGGCGTTGGCTAATCGTGAAGCACCTGATAGGTCATAGACCGCTGTGTATGAGGTCTTGGCACCATGTCAGAGACAACCCTCGGACCGACTGGAGAGCTTTTGATGGGCTGGAAAACACCGAAGATCGAATACGTGAATGGCTATAAGATCGTTGAAGTTGAGGGGCCTAGCTTCAAAGTCTACGATGGCGACCGTCAGCTCGGGGACGATTTCCCCTACCCCGGCGAAGCTGCTGCTTACGCAACCTCGTTGCCAAAACGGGATCATCCACGCAGCTAGGCGAAACGCCGCGGAAGATCATTCAAAAACCCCTTATGGCAGCCTTACTGAAAGTGGAACAAGATTTGACCAGCTCCCAACTTTCTTCACCGCTGGAACTGCTTGGGTGGTCTGAATTCTTCGCGGACCAGGTCCAGCCCAGCGAAGCGGGCTTGATCCCCAGACGCATCGCTTCAGTTCACCGGGCACGCATCGAGGCGATCGATGTCACCGGGCCGGTCGGACTGGAATTTCCAGCCAATACCAGTACTGGTGACTACGCGGTGGGCGACTGGGTTCTTGCCGATCCACTGACTGACATGCTTATCAGACGTCTCGACCGAAAAAGCGTCTTTCAACGACGCCCGGAAGGCGGACGTGGCCAACAACTTGTTGCCGCCAACGTCGACACCCTGTTGATCGTGACCTCGTGCAATGCCGATTTTAATCTTGCTCGGCTGGAACGTTACCTGATCATGGCCAACCAGGCCGGGAGCAATCCGGTGATTGTACTGACGAAGGCCGACACCGCGGAAGATGCCGGCATGTTCCAGGCGCAAGCCGAGGCTTTGCAGCGTGACCTGCCTGTCGTTGCCTTGAATGGGCGCTCCGCGGACGCCGTTTCCCTGTTGAGGCCCTGGTGCGGCGTTGGCCAAACGGTTGCGTTGGTGGGGTCTTCTGGTGTCGGAAAATCAACACTGGTGAACACCATGACTGGGCCAGAATCTGACATAAAGCAAAAGACGGGCACCATCCGCGAATACGACGCGCAGGGCCGACACACCACCACGGCGCGATCCCTGCATGCAATTTCAGGCGGTGGCTGGGTCATCGATACGCCGGGAATAAGAACGCTTTACGTGAGTGATGTTGCCGACGGTATAGACACCCTCTTTGCTGAAATAACTGAACTGGCGCCGCTTTGCCGCTTTCGCGATTGCACCCATGCCCATGAACCGGGATGCGCGGTTCAGGCAGCCGTCGCAAGCGGCGCCCTGCTCGCCGATCGCCTGGAACGCTGGCGGAACCTGCTTGCAGAAAACCGCGACCGAACACCGGTCGTGAGCGGACCCCGCGGCAACAAGATCGTTCGCAAGAAGAAATATTGAAAGTGTTGAACGTTTGCGACGGTGCTGATCGGCGTCAGCCACAATCCGCCACCTGAATTGGCTGGCCTGTGGTGACAGCGTCAGCGCTCAATGAGTGGGATTGCGGTCAAGAAGAAGACCCTGCAAGCGATCGCTCCCGCTTGTGAGGGATATGTCTTTGAACAACCGCGATATGAGGCGCGGTCGCAATCCTTGCCTCTCATCGATGAGGAGGAATGACATCCCGTGGCGAGGAACTCCCTTCAAGACTTTCAGCCGGTTCGCTGCTGGTCTGTCGCGAGGACTTGTTTTGCGTGAGGGCGTTCGGAGACAAGATAAACCAGTTCGCGGTAGTCGTATGGCTTGGGCAAGAAAAAGACGCCGGGATCGATCTCTGAGCGGACATCGCGGCCCGATACGACCCATACGCTCGTCGCGGGTCTCGTGGATGTCACCAACCTCATCAGGTCAAGTCCACTCAAGCCCCCGGGCATGTCGACATCGGTAATCATGCCGTCCAAATGATCGCATCTCCCAAGCGCTGCGACGGCTTCCAAAGCGCTGGCGGCTTCGATGACCGTATGACCCGCATCCACGAGTTCGTCCAACAGGAGAAAGCGGATTAGCGGCTCGTCTTCGACGACGAGGATAACGGCCATGAGTTTCAATTCCCAATGTATGTGATCGCCTAACGCGGCTCGACGCGGGAGTGTTGCCCTCGTTTTAGGATCCGCTTACATGTTTAATAAAATCTGAATTATTGGCTACTGGTTTGGAGCTGCGCATAGGGTGATTTTTGCGTCTGGCAGCTAGCTGCTGTGGTCTCCATGACGAGGTCATAGGCGCGCAGACTGCTGGGCGGCTTGCGCTTCGACAGCTCGATTTCCGCGGTGCGAATGGCTGGATGGATTGCGCCCGCGACCTGCGCCGCGATCCTGTCCTGAAACTCGAAGATGTCCTCAGTCGCGCCCTCATAACGCTCGGACCAAAGCTCGGTCCGCATCTCGGCATCGACCAGTTGCACGGAGATACGCAGCCGATCCCCTCCCCGGCGAACAGTCCCTTCGACCACGTAAGTCACTCCAAGTTCCCTGCCAACGTCACGCACGCGTCGACGAAACGTCCCTTGTAGGTGAACGCGGACTGGCGGGCGATCACAAAGAAATCCCGAACACGGGAGAGGGCGGCGGTGATTTCCTCCACGACGCCGTCCACGAAGTACCCATCGCCCTGACCGCTCAGGTTGTCGAAGGGCATGACCACGATCGACGGCTGGTCCCTGCCAAAGCGGGTCGCAAGTGATGGCCCGGATCCCACGTCAAGCCCCTCAGGCGTCGCTTGCGGCCAGTCGACCCGAAACACAGAAATCGGCCTCGGGATGTTCTTCAAGGCCCGCTCGCCAAGGCTGGTCAGCGTGAACGGCACCTTACCGTCGAGATGTTCGCGTACCGACCCGGATATGCAGATGCCGGATGGGGCGGCCATCTCCTGCAAGCGCGCCGCGATGTTGACGCCATCGCCTGGCAGATCGTTGCCTGACACAACCACATCACCAAGATTGACGCCGATGCGAAATTTCAAGCGCCGATCGATCGGGAGGTCTTTCGAGAGGCTGAACACGCTGCGCTGGATGTCAACCGCGCACCGGACCGCCTGGACAGCACTCGGGAACTGCGGGACAAGGCCGTCACCTGCGCTGCCGAAGATACGGCCACCATGCTCACGCACCAACTCGGCTATCCGACTGTGGCACAAATTAAGTGCACGGACCGTGCTCTCCTCATCCAGCGCCGTAAGGCGGCTGAAGCCGGCAACATCGGTGGAAAGGATGGCTGCAAGCTTTCGATCCACAGCGGTGACCACTCCTGCGGCGAGCAATATCGTTGCGCAAATATGCGCGCGTTCAGCAAGACATTACATAGTGAGAACGGCGGTTTTTGCCACCGAATGCAGGCCGTTTGCAACCACCCCGTAGAGGCCGCCATTGACGTTCAGACTTCTCCGATGCGGCGATGCCCAGCCTAGCCGGCCCTTACCGTTCGACGGAGGAGCTGTTACCTACATATGAGACGTAGCAGCTAATAGCCGGTCATTTCAAGATATCCGACACCTGAGGTGGAGCCTACGAAGTTAATCGGCCCCTCCCAATAAGGAGTAGAGGTCGCCATCCAGGACTGCTCGTTCAGCGGCTTCGTCGTAATATCAAGTGACTTACCCGGCACGCGTATACGCCACTCTACCGGCATCCGGCGCCCATCGACCGTTGCCTCCCGCGTCGGCTCCAGGTGAATGTCGTCTTTCGACAGAGGTGTCGTCTGTCCGTCCGCGGATATCCAATTCGCGGAGATGAACCCGTCCTTGTCATCACGAAGGCGAAAAGCCATCAGCTTATCGCCGGAATTCAGATGCAGTGAGAACCAGTCCCAGCCCGTCTGATTGGACGCAAGCGGCTGCGACGACCACTCCCGATCCAGCCATGCTTTGCCGGTGACCTTAACGGGCGCTCCGAACGTCGTGATCGTTCCCGCCACCTCATAAAAAGGCTGTGAGTAATAGTGGCTCGCCTGTCCGTTCGCCGACTTCACGGAAAATCCGTTGTCTCCCTGAAGAACGAGTGGGCCGTCGGCCTTGAGGTCTAAGTTGTAGCTGAAGTTCGGCCCGCCCGCAGAGACTGAAAGGT
Organism: Rhizobium indicum; assembly: GCF_005862305.2. Lineage (NCBI taxonomy): Bacteria > Pseudomonadati > Pseudomonadota > Alphaproteobacteria > Hyphomicrobiales > Rhizobiaceae > Rhizobium > Rhizobium indicum. The sequence goes on from NZ_CP054022.1 coordinate 790,046, forward strand.
TGCCAAGGGCGTCCAAGCCGGATCGCTCGCTTTCCTCCATCCGCCAGTCGTCTATCCAAGCCCGAAAAGGCGTTGCGGCAACGCCCGCCTGCCCGACACCTCCCCGTCCCAAGCGCTCTGCAACATACTGATGGCCTTGAGTGGTGATCGCTGCGTGCCCGATCCAGATCTGCGGATCCGCGAAACCTGCCTTGTCTCCCGGAGCCAGCGCAGAGCGAAAGAGCGTCCACTGCGCTCCATATTGCTTGCCATCCCCATCTTTGAGATTGGCGGTCACATACCACCACTCAATGCGATAATCAGGATGAGCGCCGTGATCGGCGGGGAAAGAAAGAACAGAGCCCCGCGCAGGGATCGCAAAACCTTGCGCATCCGATCCCAATCCGGCGAAGCCTTGCGCAAATGTCTGACCGCTCGCGCAGATCATAGCCGCCGCTATCAGGACAGAGGCCGACTTTCTACCGTTCATTGGCGAAAACCCTCAGCAGGTCCACAGGATTGATGGAGGCCAAACGCCGGACCGGCACCAGCACCGACAGCAATGCAGCGACGAGAGCGATTGTTCCCAGCCAAAGCCAATCCATTGGAAACACCATCAATGGCAGTCGCCAACCAAAGGCCTCCACGTTCACGATCGCAAGCAGGACCCATGCCAGGGCAAGACCGACCGGGATCGCAGCCACAAATGTTGCCAACCAGAGTGCAAGTGTCCGGACAACTTCGTAGAGCGCTAGATCCCGTCGCCGTACACCCATTGCCCACACCGGCGCGAGCTGTGGAAGCCGAATACCAGACAGCGTCAGGAGGCTTGAGAACATCGCAAATCCTGCCACAGCAAGGGTGAAGACCTTCAATGCGCCCGTCACCTTGAATGTCTGATCGAAGATGGCTCTCGATTGCCGCTTAAGCGAAGCCTGGTCAACAATCGCGCTACCCGAAAGGCCAAACTCCTCGACCAACTGACGCTTGAGATCCTGGGCATGCTCGGGAGCAACTCGGACACCGTAGCGAAGTTTCTGGACATCGGGGTAATGATTGACCAGGGTATTGATCCCAACGATCATTTGCCCATTCGGGTTCCCATAGTCCGAGTACACGCCGACCACGGTTGCGCTCCAGCCTCCAGGCATGACCAACGGCTGGCCGATCTTGGCTTCGCCGCGACGCCACATCTGTTCATTGATCAGAGCGCCCTGACCGGCAGCGATCTTATCCCAAACGTCATTGGCTGAAGCGATCAAGGGCCAGTGCTCCCGGTAGGTCGAATCGTCCGCGACACCAAAGATCTGGATCTGTTCGCCAAGCACCTTGCCGTCCACGCTCCAGATGGGCAAGAGCGCTCTCGAGCGTTGCGGAAGCCAAACCCTAAGCCGCGCAGCTTCCGCCTCATCCTTGGCAGTAACGTAAAGCTCGGCGGCCAGGCGTTGATCGAGCCATCCGATGAACGTCAGCCGGAAACTGGATACCATCGTGCCAACGCCGATGTTCGCCGACAATGCCAGGAGCAGCGCCATCAAAGCCAGCGACAGGCCGGGAAGCTGTATGCGGGTGTCGGCCCAGAACCATTCCATGAGGGCGCTCCGTGCCAATTGCTGCGCTTTGGTCAGGATGACGGCAAGAAGTCCAGGCAGCATCAGAACTGTTCCAAGAAGCAGGCAGCCAAGTACCGCAAAACCCGCCGCCAGCCCGGACGCAGTAGTCGCCAGGATAGCCGCCAAGATCAGCAGAATTCCACCCGTTCCGGCTTGAAAGGCAAGCGATCTGGCCGACTCTCTTGCCCACGCTCGCGGCTGGGCGGCGTCCAAAATCGGCAGCTTCCAGACCCGCCACAGGCTCTGAGCTGACGAGACAGCGGTTCCTCCAAGAGCAATCGCCAGTCCAGCCAGCCACCACTCCGGCCGAATGGATAGCGAGCCTGACACATTGGCGCCGTAGAGGCCCCTGAGGGTCGCGGCGACACCCGGCATCAGGAGCCATGCAATGACGTAGCCGAGTATGACGCCGATCAAGCCGGATATCAGCGCCAGCATCGAAAGCTCGATCAGGAGCATAGTGGTCAATGCTCGAAGCGAGATACCAAGCGATCTGAGTGTACGAAAAGTGCCTCGACGCTGTTCGAAGGTCAGGCCCGTGGCCGAATACACGATGAAGAGTCCCACGATGAACGAAAGGAACCCGAAAGCCGTCAAGTTGAGGTGAAAGCTGTCTGTGAGGCGAGCGACGTCTGGTTGATCAGCCGCTTCTCGTATCGTCAGCCCGGGCACAATCCGGTCGAGAGCTTCCGTGGTGATCTTCTGATCGGCTGCGACCACCAGACGGTCGATCTTCCCGTCCTTTTCGAGCAACCTGTCAGCGACCGATATGTCGACGAAAGCGGCGCCGTCGGGAACATTGCCAGCTATCTTGACGGTCATATCCGTGCTGCCGCGTAGACGCTCGGCAGTCGCGCTCGACACGAGCAACTGTCCGCGGGCTGAAAAGAATCCGGTTAGGTCTGAACCGCTGGCGATGGTCTCGGTGTCCGTTGGCATCGTCAGAGGCTCGATGCCGACCAATCTGATCCTGGTGCTTGCGAAACGGTAGCTGCCTTCGATCACGGGCGAAACATTCAAACCCGCTCGACGCAGGCTGCCATAGAGCTCACTAGCTATGCCATCACCGTCCCTGGTGACGATCTGCCGGAGGTTGCCTTGCTCCAGAACCGAAGCCGCCCGGGTATAGTTCGCCCTCGCCTCGGCGTTAATAGCCTGAACGCCAGACCAGAGAGCCGTCGCAAGCGCGATCCCCATGACCAGCGTCAGAAGCTGGAGAGGTCTCCGACGCCAGTGTGACAGCAGGGCTGCGAATGCAACGACGTTCATTCGGCAATCTTCCCACCGCGAAGTACCACCGTTCGGTCCAGACGAGCTGCAAGCCTAGTGGAGTGAGTGACGAGAAGCAGAGCCGATCCCACTGTCCGGGCTAGGCTGAGCATCAGATCGAGGACCGCATCGCCTGTCTGCTCATCCAGGTTGCCCGTTGGCTCGTCCGCAAGGATGAGAGGAGGTCGAGCAGCCAAGGTTCGCCCGATTGCAACGCGCTGCTGTTGCCCTCCGGAAAGCTGCTCGGGATATCGGGCGGTGCACCCCTCCAGCCCCAATTTCTCGATCAACTGCTTTTCCCAAGCGTGGTCGTACCGGTTTGCAAGCTTGGCGTGGAACGAGATGTTGGCTGCGACGCTCAGTGATGGGATGAGGTTAAACTGTTGAAAAACCAGGCCGACCCTCGTTCTCCGGTATCGAGCTCGTTCGTTTTCTGCAAATAGCGCCAGATCGCTGCCATCCATCACGACCGAGCCGCTGTCGGCACGGTCGAGCCCGCCTGCCAGATGCAGCAATGTGCTTTTGCCACTGCCGGACTCTCCGGTTAGCGCAACACTTTCGCCCGCAGCGACTTCCAGATCAACGCCCTTCAGGATTTCGATCGGGCTCTCCGCAGTGGAATAGGACTTTCTAACGCCTGCGAGGGTGAGGATCATGTCGGTCTCTCGAACACGGAGTTTGCGGAATGCAAAGACCTCGAGTGACCTAAGAACTTTCGAGAGGGATCGCAAGATCCGTGCGACAGCGCAAAACCGGAGATTACTTGTCATTGCTTGATCACTAGCCACCACAGGCGGTCAATTTCAGCCTGAAACGTGGACCGAACCAAGCTACTTCGAGGCGCAACGGGCTTCGGGTGCTGATCATTTCACCGCCTTGGCCATGAAGGTCTTTCGCAAAAAGGTCAGCGCCTTTTGAGCCCCCTCTGGCGATATCGTGTGGCCGACGCCAGGCTGGACGTCGAGTTCGACGCCGAAGCCTGCAGCACCAAGCTGCGCCGCAGCCATCGTGGAGGCGAAAGCTGGTATGGTCTGATCAGCCTCACCGTGAACGAGGAGAACAGGTGTTTCTCTGCCCCTCGAAGAAATCGGTCCAGATGGAAGTAGCCCGGCGAATGCAACCAGCGCGCCGATCTGCCAACGACCGGAGGCAACCGCGTCGAGGGCGACGATCGCTCCCTGGGAGACGCCGACGAATGCAACACGCTCGTGGGCAAGGTCGAAGCCTTCCGTCGCGATCGCTTGGCCTACTGTCCCGTCGAAAGCCTTGCGGACCTCCCGAATACGATCAGGCTGCAGCTGAAGACCATCGACGCTGAACCACTGGTGGCCGCGGGCGTGATGGAAAGGTGCGTCTGGCGCGATGAAGCGGAAATCTGCTAACGACGACCGCCACGACGACGCCAGCGGCATGAGCTGAGAGCCGGAAGCTCCGATTCCGTGGAAGAAGATGACGAGATGTTCATAGGGTGCCATTGAGGTCCTGGCGCAAAGATGAGAAAGCCGCGAGGGTAGTCGACCTTGCGGGAGCACCCGCGCGACCACAGAGGCTTTCCAGAGGGGCAGTCGTGTTCGTCATCGCGATGAGGCGCAAGGACCTTAGATGGTGTGCGCCCGCCCGTCCCACAAGCTGACTGGGAGAAGGTACGACGCCAGACAAATCTCTTAAGCTGTCCTAACAACAAACGGTGCGGCCCTTTCATCGCCGGCGTCGGATCCGCCATATCAGTGTAGCGTCGGCCCGACCGGGTATTCGGGGTAACGGCAATGGAACGTCGTGATGAGGTTGACTGCGCGGGCTGCCACGTCCTGCGCGAGCGTGATGTCGGTCGTCGCAAGATCGCCTGCTACCGACAGCAAAGCGGTGCCCACCGATCTCATCACCATTTCGAGGGCATCGTCACCTTGCTCGGCGGCCCACCTGGCATTCCGCTCAAGCGTGACAGCGAGCCGCTCGAGGATCGCTTGTCGCTCCGCCGCGGGGAGTTCATAAAAAAATGGGCCAACGACTGACATCTACCACCCCTCCTCAGCGCTTTGCATGATGGTCGCCGCAGTCGCCTCCGCCGCGCACAGAGACCCGGCCGGCACCGGGCGACCTCTCGATGCGGCTCTTGGTGGTGTGGCGCAGGTAGCGTTTGTCGCTACGGGTATCGATAGAATTTCGTTTCAACGAAGTTGTCTCCTTTGATTGGAAAAGGTGAAACGTTCGAGATTCCGGAATCGTTGCGTACGGTCGCAGACGTTGCCTCTTTAGGCTGTTCTGGGTACGCGCGGAGACAGTCCTTCGTGTTCCATCGGCCGGCCGCATGAGAGAAGGAGCTTGCGCGCTCCGCACCACCGGCTCAACCGCTCCGCGCGTCCCGATTGAAGATAAGGCTGAGGATGATGGCGGCGAGGAACTTGAGATCGGCTTTTTCGAACGCCAAGTTCAATTAGAAGAGTCCCTTCATGAACCGCGCAGATTCTTCCTTCGGGCCGAGGGCAAGCCTCTTCAAACAATGAGCATACCAGGCGAAGGCGCGTCCGCGCCGGCGCCAGTTCGCGCACAGCTTGACCGGTTAAAAGGGCAGCCGCAGGAGGGTTAGCAAAGCGCCGCTCGGAACGAGCGGAACCCGGGACCGACTGCCCCCGGCAAGCTGTTCCGGATGAGGCGGCGCCCGCGCTGCCCCTCACCTCACCCTGCCCGGCCGCGGTCCCCCTCCTCGCCTCACCTGCCTGTTCGCGCCAATGACCGTGCGATATCGATCATGTCGTCGCGCGAGGCGGTCGTATGCTCCTTGTTCCAGGTGACCAGGCCGATCCTCAGTAGGGTCTGTTCCCTTGTCTATGGTCGATTAGAAGCCGGTGCGGCCAAGCAGACCGCCTGATCCTGGCGGCGGCGCCCTACGTGGCTGGTATCTTCATTAGCTCCGACAACCGGCTGGCATTCTTGATCGAATGTCCGTCGCGATCGTTGTTGAAGTAGACCCACACGGTCTTCGCCGAGCTTTGCCGAATGCGCTCGACCCACACGAGCAGTTCCGCATCGCTGTAATCGTGGCGATACCATTGCTTAGTCCCGTGGAACCGAACGTAAATGTCATCGGCAGTCCGAACAAGCTCATCCGGCAACCGGGGGCCGCTGCAAGAGCAGAAGATCGCCCCAGCGGCTGTAAAGGCTTCGAAGACCTCGTCAGTCCACCAACTCTTGTGGCGAAATTCGACAACGTTCCTGTGGCGCGGGTCGAGCTGCGATAAAATGGATTGCAGCATTTCCGAAGTGTAGCGCACGCTCGGCGGCAGCTGGAAGAGAAAGCAGCCCATCTGCGGGCCGAGAAGGTCGGCGATATAGCCGAAATCCTCGATGAGACTTTTCGTGTCCTCGAACCGCTTGATATGGGTTATCAGCTCGCAGACCTTGATCGTATAGACGAAGCCTGGGTCTGCCTGGCGGATCCAGGTCTTCACCGCTCCGATTGTCGGCCACGAATAAAATGGAGCGTTGAGCTCTACCGTTTCGAAGTGATCCTGATAGATCCGGAAATATTGGTTCGACGGGATATCCGCAGGATAGAACTTCCCCTTCCAATGCCAATAGTACCAGCCCGAACACCCGATATGGATGCGGCCACCCAGTCGATCCTCGGTCGGGTTGTTGACCTGCGAATCGGCAATCCGGACCTGATGCATTTTGGCGGACCGATCGACATTGGCATCGCGCTGCCTTTGCCGGCGTTCCGCGCGGCGTGCCCGGCGGGCTGCGATTTCTTCGGCATTGCGCTCCGCCAATTGATTCCCTCCGTCCCGCCGTCAACTTTACCTGCAACGTCACACATGTTGCCCTGGTTTACTGTTCGGCAATCAGCATGTTGACATGGCCAAGGTGGGTCTCGAGGCTCGGCAGTGTCTCCTTGGCGAAGCCGACCAGCGAAAACACTCCCTTCAGTTCGGCTGCAAACTTTCAGGGCTGCTGTTTGTTCCACCATAGCAGCGGTCAGCAAAGCCATAAGAACCAGGGCGCGAAATCTGTGTCATCGACGTCGACGAGCCGCGAGGACAATTCACGTGGCACCCAAGGCGGTTCGCATGAGAAGCACGTGAAGGCTGGTCAGCAAAGCCATAAGAATAGCCACTGAGGCTAAACATGCTTCCGGGCTGGCCCGCGCACCGGCGCAGGCTTTCCATTTGGGCACAACTAGGTAAGGGCGGGACGATGGAGTTCTACGATCCGCATCCCGCCCGCTTCCGTGCTTTAACAGTGGGTATCTGGGTTTAAGCTCCTCCCTCGTTCCGACAGGCCACGCGTTATCGCAAGACGAAGCTTTTGTTCAAGTTCAGCGCTCTTGTGGGACGTTCGAGATCAAAATCGAGTGCCTTAGCCAACTCGTCAGCGCAATTGTTACGCGATTTTTAAGAGCGGAGGATACCAGCGTCGATCGCCGCTTCCTGAAAGGCACGCGCTGCCGCGGCATGCTCCGCTTCTCCGCTGAGCGACTTCATGCAGGCGCGTTTTGCAATGGCGAACGACCTCCCGCCTTTTTCGGGCCAGCAGGTCATGAGGGTCTCAAGGGCCTCGCGGCTGTTTTGGACGCTTTTGAAGTGATCGCCGCCCGCGACGGCGATCTCGATAGGTGTTTGCCAGATTTCCGTCGGCATCGATGCCTCCTGCCAAATGAATCTGATTGTACAAATGCCCCAGTGCGAACGGCGTTCCAAGACTAGGACCTTGGTCTGATAGGCGCAGTTGATCGCCACCTATACATGCGGGTCATGATCGAGCGGGATTATCAAGAGGAAGCGCGCATCCCCTCGATAGCGGATATGCCGATCAGCCATTTAGTGAAGTCGTAACGGCGCGCGCTTCGCGAAAAGCACGCGGGAATGGCATGCTCTTGGGACTGCGCAGAGGCGATGGTCAAAGAGGTTTTGAAGACACCTACCAGACGCGCTGCACCTTCACCGAGGCCGATAACGAAACGGCGAAATGCGAGGTCGCTGTACCCGATAGAAACCGGCCGCCATCGTGATCAATGTCAAGGGCTACGGTGCGACCGGTTCAACGATGACTGATATCATCGGTGAGCTCGATGGAATTATCGACGCCATGAGCCGTGGCACATATCTGCTTTTCAGACTGAACGAATGACATGAAAAAAACGAGCTTTCAGACCTGAAGAAGATCTTCATCAAATCGTCCTCGACGACCAATATCTTGCGATCGTTTGCTAAAACTAGCTGGGCCAACCGAGGAACGTGTCCAAGGTCCGTTCGAGCACCGAGCCCCATTGGGAACTACACGAGCGCGCCGAGCTCCAGGAAGGACCGCAGCTGTTGTTCCGTGTGGTCACCTTCAGCGATCACCCGAAACGCTTTGCCTTCAGATTTCAGTTGCCGTGCAGTCTTCAGCGCATCGGGGGTAAAGGAGCATCGGCTCATTACGGGTGTCGCTACCATCCGGATCGAGCGAACTGATGGCAATGACCTGGAATGTCGCAGCCATAAAAGTTTTTCCTTTTTCACGCCGTGGAAACCGACCGCTAGCCTTCGTTCCCGTCTGAAAGGAAGCCTTTTGGAACCGCTTCGCGTGCGTCTTGTAGCGCCGTCATCCGATCAAGCCATTTGCTTTTGAGGACATCGTTGATCGCCAAAGCAACGTCCTTGGCGCTCCAATCCGCATCTTCCATTTCCCGGATGAGTGCGGTCAGTTTTTGATCGATAATGTCGCGAAGCTCATCATCATGGTTGGCACGCTCATTTGGCATCTCAGACAACCCTTCAAACCGAACGGAGCAACGGTCGGTCTGCGCATATGTTCCACGGCGAGCTCGAAGCTTGATCAAACGGGACGCGCACGTCACCGCGCTAGGCAAATCGCGCCGGTTCCCAAGATCACTTTCTCCGACGCATTCCCTCAGAAACAAGTTTCGATCTTGGGCCCTGTGAGATAGACATCGCAGGTCCATACGCGCGTGTTCTGCTTCGACGCGTCAATCCCCGGAGTTGCATCATGAAAATCGCGCCGCAGCAGCGGATCTATGTCTGCTTCTTTCTCTTCGCTGTGTCGCTGGGGGCGTTGCTGTCGAGGATGCCGGATTTGCAGGTTGCGATGGGCGTCAATAAATCCGAGCTTGGGTTGACGCTGATAGGGGCTGCGATCGGCGCCTTGATTTCGTTGACTTTATCTTCACCCTTGATCGCCCGGCTCGGCGCGCGTACGACGGCATTCATCACCGTTCTCGGCACGTCTGCGCTGCTGTCGCTGGTGCCGTGGATCGGTGCGGCGCCGGTCGTGTTCTGTGTGCTCTTCGTCGAGGGGCTGCTCGCCGGGGCGCTGGAGATCAATCTCAATGTTGAGATCGACCGCATCGAAGCGCAGCTAGGACGCGGCGTGATGAACAGGGCGCATGGTTTCTGGAGCCTCGGCTTCTTCGTCACAGCGCTTGTCTCCTCGGTCGTCCGCCAAGCGGGCATTTCGATGGAACTCCATCTCGCCGCGACCTTTGTCACGGTTCTTGTCATCGGCATCTGGGCGATTTCCGGCATGCGGAATGCGCCGGCGCGGATCGCGTTGCATGAAGGCAAGGCACCGCTGGTAGCGCTTCCCACCTGGGGCCTAATGCCGCTCTGCGTGATCGGCATCGCGGCCTTTCTCGTCGAAGGTGCCGGGATCGACTGGTCGGCGATCTATATGCGCGATGTGTTTTCGGTCGAGCCCTTCATTGGCGGATTGGGATTGACGCTCTTTACCTTCTGCATGGCGCTGGCGCGCCTGTTCGTCGATCCGCTGGTCGATCGGTTTGGCGCGCGGGCCGTCGCCACGATGTTGCTTGTTCTTTCGGCGATCGGCATCTGCGCCGTGTCGGGGGCGCCGCATCCCTATGTCGCGCTGGCGGGCTTTGCCTTGATGGGCGCCGGCTGCAGCGCGGTCTATCCTCTCGCCGTTTCGGCGGCGGCCCAACGCACAGATCGCGCGGCGTATCTCAACGTCGCCGCCCTCGGCCAGATGAGCTTTGTCGTCTTCTTCCTGGCGCCGCCGCTGCTCGGTTTCATTGCCGAACATGCTGGCATCCGGACATCCTATCTCGTCTGTCTTCCGCTGATCATTTACGCGCTCTTCTCGGCCAAGGCGCTTGCTACGCTCCGGGCTGCCGGCGGCGGTAGCGCTGCGACTGCTCGGAGCGTCAACGGGTAACGGACTGGGCTCCCGGTTTTTGGCCGCGCGATTGGTTCAGCGAAAAACATAGCCAAGCACGGAGTAGCGGCGTGCTCGATGCTCCTTTAACGTGTATGCGCTTGATGTCCGTCATGAATTTCAAGAGCGTGTTCACTGCACTAGGCCCACAGCCAAAGTATTCCTTTGCATTGCCCTTTGACGTTGAACTTCTGGATTGTCACCGAAGCCTTGATCTGAAGACGACCGCCCACCGGTGCCGAACTTTTGCGACAACACCGGGGTAAGGAGGGGCGGAAATATGCGCTGCGACCATTCAGGTCGCATAGCGAAGCGAGAGATCGGTTCCCTATCCCAGATAACTGCAGCGAGACCTCCTTTCGATCTTTGAAAAAAATTCGACCTTAAATAACACCGCCGAGACCGATTGTTCTCCGATCCGACGACAGTAGGAACTTTCATGTCGCCGCCGTGTTGTCGTAACGGCGCTGGCAGATCTGCCGCGTAACGATACCAAACCATGGGAGCTGACCGATGAGTGATACGGAGCAACCGGACCAGCAGACGCCTCCTACCCCGGGGAGCCCGGCTCCCGCCGCGACACCAACCTCAACCGGGCCGATCTCGTCCACACCGGATGAGCCGGCGGTAGAAGCGTCGGTAGACAGCGCGCCAGCGCTATCAGCCGACAGCCAGACCCTGCAGGAGCGTCCAAAAACCAAAGGCGTGGCCGATATTGTCTTCCTCGTAGACGTTAGCGGCAGCATGGACCCCTGCATCGACGCGCTGCGGAGAAATATCGAAGCCTTTATTGACTCCTTAAGCCACGGTGACCCGAACAACGCCGCCCCTGTCAAAGATTGGCGCGGGAAGGTTGTCGGCTACCGTGACATTGAGGCCGCCCAAGCCGAAGGCCTGCCATGGATCGTCGACAATGACTTCGTGCGCGATGCCAGCGCGCTCAAGGCGCAGCTTGGCACGCTACAGGCAAACGGCGGTGGAGACGAGCCGGAGTCGCTTCTCGATGCTCTCTATAAGCTTGCCTCTATGGAGGCTGTGCCGAAGGGTTCGCAGACAGAGGATCCGGCGAAATGGCGCTATAGAAGCGATGCGGCGCGTGTTGTCATCGTCTTCACCGATGCTTCATTCAAGGAGACCATGAGCATTGCGGAGGCAAAGGGCGGCTCGTTGCAGGACGTGGCTAACCTTATCATGGCCAACCGAATTATTCTCAGCCTCTTTGCCCCGAATTTCGAGGGTTACGATCGGCTGAGCCAGATCGACAAGTCGGAATGGGAAGTGGTGGAATACGAAGGGCTGAACCCGCAGGAGGCGCTCCAGAAATTTACCTCCGACCCGGTTAACTTCCGTAACACCCTGAAGCAGCTGGCCGCCAGTGTATCCCGGTCGGCAGCGACCGTAGCGCTTTAGCCCGGCTGACCCGAAAGCCATGGCCAAGAAGCTGAAAATCGGCGACCGGATCCGGCAGTATCGCGTCACGAAAGTCTTCGGACCTGGAATGATGGCTATTTCCTATGGAGCTCAGACTTCCACCGGTGAGAAGGTTTTTCTCAAGCAATACAAGTCCCCTGCTCCGACGGTTGTCTGGTATGGGGCTTTCGTTGCTTATCAGAACGAGCTCGGAGCACGCGTCCGGAATGGCCGCGCTGCTCAATTTGCGGTGCGCCAGGTCGATGCATTCGAAGAGATCTGGGGCGGGCTTTGCTACTTTCAGGCATTCGAGTTCGTCGAGAATGGTGCCGACTTGCAGCAAATGCTCGATGAGGAGCGGGAGCAGCATCGTCGCACCAAGCTGGCCGCGACTCGTGATGCCACGGTTTGGGCACGTCACCTCACGTGGTCAAAGGTGTTCATGACCGGTATCGCGGCACTGCACGAATCCAAGGTCGTTCACGCAGATCTCAAGCCGGCGAACGCATATTTGATCACTGACCCGTCGATCAGCTCCGGCTACCAGCTTAAGCTGATCGATATGGACTTCTCCCTGTTGGCTGACCGCCGCGCGCCCTGGCACGGGCATCAGGGATATGTTGGCACTGACAACTATCGATCCCCCGAACATATGACGCGCGGCGCTATTCCGGGACTGGCTTCGGATATTTTCACCTGCGGGCTAATGCTTTACGAACTTCTCGCCGGCCATCATCCATACTGGACCGAGGACCAGGCTGATTATGCGAAGCTTGTGCAGAGCTATGCCGCCAAACCTCCGGCACTTGCCGGGTTGATGCCGGCACCGGCGAACAATGCCGAGGTCAGTGCCGTCCTCCACCGATGCCTGTGTCCAGATCCCGCTGCGAGACCGACGGCTGCGGAAGTTCGGGCAATTTTGAGTGGACGCGGCGCAGGCTCTGCCGTCTCCGAACAGAAAGCTGCTGCATCGACAACAGAAGGCATCGCACCTCCAACTTCCGCAGAGTTGATCATTTCCGAGAGGATCGAGCTGCTTGGTGCGGACGGACGTTCGCTCCAGATCGGGGTGATGACGGAACTTGGAAAACCCCTGTTGCGGCAGTTCGGGCCGGAAAGCGAGTTCTGGGATAATCGCCAATGTGTCCTGGAACGAAATCCCACACGGCAATGGGTGATATCTCCCGTGGATGGTGCGACCAACGAAACACTCGTGAACGGCCTGACCCTCACAGCTCCTCGTCCGCTCAGGCAAGGTGATCGAATTGCGGTCGGCCGCCAGGCCAAAGGCATCGCCAAGATGCCCCTTACGGTGCGGGCGCTCAACAAATGAACTCGGCCGGCGGTAAAGTGCCCGAGCCCGATCCTCCCTGCGAGCAGCCGGCGATAGCGGAGGCGCATCCGGTGATCACAGAGGTGCCCAAGGATGAACTGGGGGCGCCGGGTCTTTCCAGGCCCGCCGCAGATGTTCCAGCTGTAGGCTCCGAACCTACACCGGTGGTTGCTGCGCCATTGGACGAAGAGCCTGCGTCCAGGACGGAAAGCCTACCGTCTGACCAGGCTCTTTCGAAGGTGACGGCCTTTGCTCCATTAGAAATAGTGGATGTGAATGACCTCGATTGGAAAGCTGTCCTCAACCGGGCCAACCCATCTTCCATCCGCTCCGAAATTCGGTCGACGGTTGAAAGTATGGAGGGTCTGCTTGACCGGGCCGACGGGCCAGGCATGTTGTTCGACAAATTCCGCGCCGATCCCACCGACAAAGTCATCAAGATTTCTGACTTCGATACCGAAATCCCGTTGTGGATCATCGGCGACTTGCATGGTGATCTTCTGGCGCTCGAGGCCGCACTAGTGGCAATGCGGCAGCCGGACCTGCAGCCCGGAGAAGTCCAACCTCGGATCCTGTTTCTTGGCGATCTCTTCGATGACGAGGGTTTTAGCCTCGAAATCCTTCTCCGCGTATTTGAACTGATCGTAGACGCGCCCGACCGCGTGTGCGTCATCGCCGGCAATCACGACGAAGCACTGTCTTACGATGGCGTACGATTTTCCTCGAGCGTGACGCCATCGGACTTTGCCGACTTCCTCAACGCTAACCTCACCCACGAATGGATCGAGCGGGCCGGTAAGCTTGCCGTGCGTCTGTTTACGAACGCTCCGCGCGCACTCTTCTTTCCCGACGGATTGCTTGCCGCCCACGGAGGCTTTCCGCTGGTTGACTTGCATCCCGCCCTCGCTGAATCGGGGGAATGGAACAACCCGATGTGCCTGTCTGATTTTGTATGGACAAGGGCCCATCCGAAAGCCCGCAGGAAGCTGCCAAACCGTTTCTCCCGCGGGAGCCAGTTCGGCTACGAGGACTTCGCTGCTTTTTGCTCTTTGAGTGCTGGTCTCGGACGGCCCGTCACACATATGGTACGCGGCCACGATCACGTGGACGAGAGGTATGCGAGCTTCCCCGCCTATCGGGCTAATCCACTGCTCACGACCGTCGCACTTTCGCGTCGGTTGAGCCGCGAGGCATTCGGCCCCTACGAGCGGGTTCCCACCATGGCGCGACATGTCGAAGGAGCCCTGCCGAGCGTGTATCGGTTGCACATTCCCGCGGAAATGATCCGTGCCTGTTATCCTCAGCCGGCCGCCGACAGCATCGACTATCACCCGAGCCAGGAGCCTCAACCATGACAGGCGTCATCCTGCGTTGTCCAAACTGCGGCACCTCCACTGCGACTTCCGGTGAGTGCGAGGCCTGCCACGAGGCACAAGTCCGCTTCTACTGTACGAACCATAACCCGGGGCATTGGTTAGATGCACCCGCATGTCCGCAATGCGGCGCAAAGTTTGGCGATCCGCGTCCTGCGGCACCGTCGGTGCCCCCTCCCGTTCGCCCACGTCCGCCGGTGCCTTTTCCCAAAGCAGCGCCCCGCGCGGAACCACCACCACCGCTGGATACGAGTCCCGGGCCATGGGGCCGGAGAGAGCGACGGAGGTCTGCCCGCCCTGAGGCGGAGACCGACCGCGCCTCAGCGGGCGACATCCGCACGGCAAAAATGCTGGAGATGCTTCGAGCCCTCTCCCGCGCCGGTCGTATCACTCGAAGGTCAACCTATCCGGTTCCGGAAGCGCCACCTGCAAGGGCAGCAGCGGCGGGGTGCCTGATGCGCTTTATGCTCCTCGTGATGTTCCTGTTCATCATCTTGCCGCTGATATTTTCCCTGATAGGAGGCTCTCTACTTGGCGTACTCGACGGCTATTACTTCTGAGGATCGACGACCACGCCACGCTCCAGGCGGCTGAGGCCGGACGTCCGCGCCATCCCATCTATTTTTTGTACCTTATACGTGCCGCTCCACAGCTAGCATGCCGCAGCCGTGCGGATGGCTAACACAATCCCTGCTCCAGGCCGCCAGGGGAGCAGGAGCTGAGCGTCTAGATGCGATACCAACGAAGGCTCGAATTCGCCCCGTGCCAGAAGCTATACTAACCATCGCCTCAGCTAATGCGGAAGGACACTTGCGACGAGTTTCTTGTTGCGCGTGTCCTGCATCTGGTGATCGGACGCCCGTTCAGCGCGCCGACGATTTTTGCGTTGCAGCCTGACCCTGACCTGCCAGACGACCTTGCCGAACAAGTCCAGCGGCATATCGACGTATTGGAGCTGCAGCGACGTTGCGGACCATTCATTCGCGACGAAATATGTCCAAATGCTTCGGCTCTCGCATGAGGCGCGCGCATCCGGAGGCGGCATTCACGCAATATCGTCTTCCAAGCCTTGATCATCAATGCACATGGATCTAATGAGGCGCGTCAGTGGTCCTAGGAGTTTAAAATGCAAGTTCTGGTACGTGACAACAACGTTGAGCAAGCGCTCCGTTTTTTGAAAAAGAAGTTGCAGCGTGAGGGCGTTCTCCGGGAGGCCCGACTTCGTGAGCGTTTTGAAAAGCCCTCCGAAAAACGTGCGCGTGAAAAGGCCGAGGGTATCAGGCGCGTCCGTAAACTCGCTCGCAAAAAGCTTGAGCGGGAAAGTGGTATTTCGGCTCCCAAGAAGGCGAGAGCTTCTGGTCGCTAGCAGTGATCGAATGACGCATGTTTCGTCTGTCGAGGAAAGGACTTTCTCGTGTCTGAGATGTCCCTTTCCTGCAGGCCGTGCCGTTAAGTACAGTGTCCAATGGGAGGTTGCTCACCGCGCCTTGATAAAGGTGTCAGGGGCGTCTTCGATCAGTTTCAGCTGGAGCGTGATGCGTGGGCCGGCTGGCTGAACTCCTCCAAGATTTGGTCCTGATGTCACTGCTACGCGAAGAGTGGAGTGAGTTCGACGGTTGAACCAGCGGAGCTTGCGACATTAGTGCCCTGGGCCTCACGAGCCAGATAAGCTCTGTCCAGCTCCGACAATATCGCTTGCAACAACATTGCCCGAAGCCCTGCCGCGCACGTACGCAGTACCTGACAAAATCCGTCCGTCAACAAGGTTGACCATCTGTGAGCCTTTCAAGGTGGGTGAGCGTGCAAGCAGTTTGAGCCGTTCATACTCTCCGGCTAGTTTGATCGCGCCGGCGGCAATCGGGACGGCTCCCGCTCTCTACCGGATCAAGCCGGCCTCCACGAAACGTAGAAATGCCTGCGTATGCTGCAGGCAGTTGACATCTGTTGCCGGCGTCCGACCCAGCTGTTCCAGTTCGTGCAGAATGCGACCGAGGGTGAGGGTTCGGCATTCATGATGATCGCGCCTCCACTGGGGTTCGATATAGGATGACCCGACCGGTCGGTACGATCTGTGAGAGGAAATCAAAGTCGCGGACGTTGCCAGTCAGCACGCTCGCACCCAGCTGCCGTGCCTGCAAGAAAACCATGGCGTCATTGACGAAGCCGCGCTCATGTCCTTCCCCCTTTGGCAGGTTGCTCAAGCGAAAGAGCAGACCCGCCAACACGCCGGCATGTCCCCAGATGGCTGCATCTGGAGCGTGAAGTCGGTGTTCCGGAATGTCTTCGACCGTCGCCGCGATCGTTTCGAGCACCGCCTTTGTAGAGGCGTGCTTGGGGTCCAGTCGGCCGAAGGCATGGGTCAGCTCAGACAGGCAGACCGCCGAATGGTGGCATAGGCGATACGTAATCAGCCTATCGACCTCCACCGGCGAGCGCCCCTGAAGCACATCCAGATAGACGCTGGTATCCAGGAACAGAGGCCCTCCGATTGCCGGTTCGTCGGCAACCCAAGGAAGATCTTCGTCGGGCCTGCGCTCGAGCGACCCGACGTGCTTCTGGGGCTTTAGTGATCGGAGGGCTTCAGAGAGATCAAATCCCAAGATCGATATCCGTCGGGATGCGGCCCTTGCGGCCCACCAGACGCGCGCCAAAGTCGTCTTCGAGAGCCAGCCGTGAAAGGGCCAATTCCAGCAGCTCGGTGTCGGAGGTAACATGGGCCCGCTTCTTGGCTGCCTCGATCAACTCCGACGGCACTCGCCCCGACAAGCGGGTATTCTTCGCCGTGCCAAGGAGACCGACGGCCTTCGCTTGCTCGAGTACGAGCTTATTGCGGGCCAACGCGATTTTCGCTTCGCGTTCCGCAGCAGTTCGTGGTTGGGTACCCATAAGATTCTCCTGTGTTGAACAGAATATAGATTGCGTTGAACGGGAGGGCAAGGTTCCATAGCGGTGGGCAGGTTGCGATCCGGGCGTTCGCGGCAAACCACCATGGGAATGACGACGGGGAGATTGATGGATTCTCTAGGGCCGTCGGCTGGGCAGCGCAGATCCTCAGAATGAAGGGCTCGACCGAAAACACAGCCATGGGTACTGAGCGCCGGTGACGAGCAAGGAGTAAAGATGCCGGAGCAGGAACCCCCTGTCCCGACTATCGGCGTGCCTATTGCATGGTTTGCTTGCCGGCTCGATGAAGACCGCCATATAACGCGCGATGACGTATGATTCGAAGATTTTCGTCGGCCTGAGGCCAACGAGCAAAAAATCAGCTCCGCTCCGCGAGCCTTACCAGTCGAAATGCCAGTGGGACGGCTGCGAAAGCGGCGGCGCCAATCGCGCGCCCGTTGGGCGAGATGCGGAGGGTTTGTACCTGTTGTTCTGCCCGCAACATGCGAGGGAATACAACAAGGGATATAATTTCGCGAGCAATCTGTCTGATCCGGTGACCGCCCGCTATCAGAGGGAAGCAGCAAACGGCAGCCGTAAGACGTGGGGGACCCGCCTTGATCAGGCGACAGAGATGCCGCTTCCTTCGACCGTTCGCTCCGGTACGGCAAAAGCCCTTAACGCACGCAAGATTGCTGCACGACATCAAGCTACGAAAGCTGATCTCCAGCGGCGTAAGCTCAAGGTATTGGAAGCAAAAGCCTTCGAAACGCTCGGTCTTTCGCAGGACGCGACGCCTGAGGAAATTAGACGACGCTACAAACTGATGCTCAAGATGCACCATCCGGACGCTAACCGAGGAGATCGAAACTCCGAAGATGAACTCCGGGCGGCAATCGACGCCCATAAGATCCTCAAGTTGAACGGGTTCTGCTAGATCTGAGACACGCTCTCTGCTGTCTATGATGAGGGTGAGCTGGAGGTTTTTGACAGATCGATGCAATTCAACTCGGCAGCTGCCGTGCCGACGCTGCCGATCCCGCTGCTCGCCAAAATCCCGGTCATCGGCGAAGCGCTGTTCAACAGCCCCGTCATCACCTATCTCGCCATCATCCTGGTCGGGGTGATGGTCGATATCTACCGTTCCACCCATCTCGGATCGGCATTGCAGGCGGCCGGCGACAAGCCGGCGGCGCTGGATGCCGCCGGTGTCGACGTGGTGCGGACCCGCTCGGTCGCCGTGCTGTGCACGGCCTGTTCGCCGGCCTCGGCGGCGCTTTCATCGCCATTGTCGGCGCCGGCATCTTCGTGCCGTTCAAGACCCATGGTAACGGTTTCATCGGCATCGTGCTGGCCATGCTGGCCCCGAGCGACCGGTCTGGGTTCTGTTCGGTGCGCTGCTGTTCGGCGCCTGCCTGTCGATGACCACGGCCCTGCAGGTGGCGGGTGTCGACATCCCCACCAACATCATCCAGATGACCCCGTTTGCCATGGTCATGCTGGTGCTGATCGTCGCCGGCCGCCGAGCCAATCTGCCGCTGGCGCTCGGCGCAAGCTACGTTCGCGGAGAGCGATGAGTCTCCCCGGCACTGTGCCGCTAGAAGTGATGGCCGCGCGCGGCCATGGGTGATCTCAGCGGTTTCGGCAAAGGCACTGCGATATCGGCACGGTCTTTTGTGGGTTTCGTCGCAACGCAGCTCATACTATTCCAGCCGGGCGAACGCGCAGACTTGTGATGGGGATGGCGCTGCAACCCGGCCTGGATCAGTTGTTCAGGCGCTGAAGCCTGAACAACGCCGTCGGTATAGGCCCGCCAGGCATATTTTGAGGCGGCGGGTGACGATCACGCGGAACGGCGCCGGAACCACATCCAGCCGCTCAGGCACATCCTCGCCGATGCAATGCAAGCATCCGCCGCGAGCGCAGATCAGGCTTCCGGGCTCGCCCGGCTTGATCTAGCCGCACCCATATCATTTTTCACAGAGCCGTCGTCCGCCGGAATATGGCTGATAGGTGCAGTCGGACGGCCGGAAGGAGCGGTAAGTGCGCGAGCAGGCGGCAATGTTACAGGATTGCGGTGCGCCTTGGCCATCGGTTGCTGCTTCTGTCGATCGCACCCCATTCAGCGTTGGTTCGGCCGTCGCCTGGCGGATGAAGTCACGCCAAATATGGGCTGGCAGGGCGCCGCCCGTCACCCCCTTCATCGGCGCGTCATCGTCATTGCCAACCCAGACACCGACGACGAGCGATTCCGTGAAACCGACGAACCAGGCATCACGATTGTTCTGGCTGGTACCCGTCTTGCCGGCTGCAAACGTGCCCGGGTCTGCTCCACGCCCCGTACCGCGCTCGACCACCAACTGCAGGAGCCCGAGGAGATCGGACTGGTAGGGAGAAAGATCGACACTTGGCTTTGATTGTGAGCCAACCCGAAACGTCTTCGTCTGCCCTGCCGCTTGAAAGTCGGCGATGCCCCAGGGTTTAACAGGTGCCCTGCCGAGTTGAACGGACGCATAGGCGCTGGTGAGGTTAAGCAGATTTACTTCGGATGTCCCGAGCGCCAAAGACGGCGTATTGGCAAGTGGCGCATCGATGCCGAGTTCGCGCGCTGCGGCGATCACATTGTCTAGGCCAACTTCTTCGGCTAGCGCCACTGAAGCGGCATTGAGCGATCGCGCGAACGCCTCGGCAAGCGTTACCCAACCACTATAGTTGCCACTGGAATTTTCTGGCGACCAACCGTCGACGTCAATTGGCGCATCCAGAACCCGGTCAGACAAAGTGAGCCCGGCCTTCAATGCTGCGTAATAGACGAACAGCTTAAATGTTGACCCCGGCTGGCGCATCGCAGTGACGGCGCGGTTGAACTGGCTTGCCTTGTAGTCGCGCCCGCCAACCATGGCCACGACCGCGCCGTCCGGCGTCATCGCAACCAAAGCGGCCTGCGATGCTCCGACTGTCTTTCCTTCACCGTCCAGGGCTCTTTTCACGACTCTTTCGGCGATCTGCTGCAACTGCGGTACCAGCGTGGTGCGCACCGTCGTCGAACCTGGCGAGGAGCCGGCGATTTCGCTCGCTTGCGGCGAAATCCAGTCGGCAAACCAACTTCCCGAGCGCGGCGTCGGCGTCGTTGGATGTAGCTTGGCAAAGCTCCCCTTGGCCTCCGCAGCCTCCGGCGCGGTGATCTTGTCGTTCGTCGCCATTGCGTCGAGAACGACCATGGTGCGCTGCCGGGCGCCTTCGAAATTGTCGATGGGATTCCATTGGCTCGGTGCCCGCAGCAACCCCGCCAGCATAGCGGACTCCGGCAGGTTAAGGTCGCCGATATCCTTGTTGAAATAAATCCGCGCGGCGGCAGGCATGCCGGTAGCGCCCGCACCAAGATAGACACTATTGAGATAGCGCGTCAGGATTTCCCGCTTGCCGAGCTTCCACTCCAGCCAGACGGCAATGACCACCTCCTGTATCTTTCGTTTTATTGTTCGATCGCTGTCGAGGTACTGCAGCTTGATGAGTTGCTGGGTGATCGTGCTGCCACCCTCCACCACCGAACCAGCCTCCAAGTTCCGGAGAAGCGCCCTCCCTATCCCTCTGAGATCGACGCCGAAATGATCCATGAACCGCCTGTCCTCAATCGAAAGTACGGCATCGATTAGATGGGGCTGGAACTGGTCGTATCGCGCATATGACTCTTGATAAGGCCCTTGCCTTACCAGCGGCGCGCCGTCAGCGGTTTCCAGCACCACGATAGGCTTTAACGTTCCCTCACGGATCTCGCCCCAGGGCACGTCTTTTAGCGCCCACACCAGAATGCTTCCTACGAGGAGGCAGACAAGAAAGGCCGATCCCATAGCGAATTTCCACCAGCCCGCCAGAAGCGACCGTCGAAGGCGACTTTCACGAGGCTCGACAAGCCGATTGCGAATACCACGTCCGGCTTTGGCGAGAGCAGTGGTCAGCCATTTGGTTGGAGCTGATGTGGCTCCCAACCGCATCGACCTCCTTAGCTTCGTTCTCAAAAACAAAGCCATCGTCTTGGTCTTCGCCAACGCAGAACTTGCCTGTAAATCTTGGCGCAGCGCATGCAACAGATTGCTCGCGGCCTGCCGAGTTTGGCCGAAGGATCCGTGGGCCTGCGGGTTGTCGGCTTGGGTGGTCCCCGTGGAATCCGTCGCGGCGATTTGGCTTGCCAAATCTGTTTTCTGGACGCGACCCGAGCTCGAGTCGCTGACGCTTTCACCTGAGGCTTCGGGAGGACTAGGCATGGGTTACCGCTAAAATGCAAACGCAGCATGACCTTTATAGCCGGGCGATGCGGTGTGTTCCACCGCAAAAGGTGTCCAAGGCAGAAGTCCTTGAGCGGATGTAAGATGGCGTGGAGATCGACTCGAAAAACGTCACCGCCGTTCAGGTCGGCGACAACAAGGACGAGCGACTGCAGCAGTGCACCGTCTGATTGCCATCTAGGATGCCGGCGGCGCAAGACGCCGCCGGGACATGCCTGTTAAACCTGGATGATGTAGACGATCGTTAGCGCATCGGGATCGACGATGACGATCCGGCCATCAGCAAGGATGAAGAAGCGGTAGCCTTCATACTGCGGAACGATCTTCACGATGCGTGGCGGCAGCGGTTCGAGACGAACCTTCTTCGGGATCGTCGTTCCGACGGAGACCGTGAAATTCACTTCCTTCACCGGCGCAACATGGACCTCCTTCACCACTGTGCGAATTTCGGTCTGCTGCTCGACGGAAATGTTGACGTTGGTCTTGGTGTTGGACGTCTGATTGTTCGTCGTGGTGTTGTTGTTGACGCTGGTTTGGGAAGAGCTTTTGTTCGTCGTCGAAGAGTTCTGATCGGTCGACTGTTTCGACGCATCGCCGCTTTGCGTGGTGGCGGCGTTGCCCGAGCCCTCTGCAGGCTTGGCATTTTGCGTGCTGCTCTTCGTGCCTGAGGTGGCCGAGCCGCTTGTATCGGTGCTGCCGGACTTGGCGGCGGGCTTCTGTTCGGTCGTGGTGGCGCCGCCGGCGTCTTGCGATCCGGGCTTGGTTTCCGTCGAAGACTTGCCGGATGCACTTCCCTTTGTCGAAGAATTATCGTTCGAAGGCTGTTCGGCGCTCTTTTTCATGTCCGAACCCTGACCGGGTTTCTGCTGCGATGACTGGCCCTTGCCTTGCGGACAGGCTCCCGAAGCGTCTGGCGTGCAGTCGGTGCCGGTTCCGGTGGCGCTGGAGCCGGCCTTCGAGCCGGCGTCAGTGCCCGTCTGCGAACCGGGTTGGGTCTGGCCGCCGCTCTTGGTGTCCTGCTGGGCCGCCGCGGGCAGTGTTGCAAGCGGCGAGACGCTTAGTGACAGCGCTGCTACCAGCATGGTGAGATGGTTGCTTTTCATGATCAATCTCCGAGGTTTCGGGCACGCGATGCCGCCACGCATTTTCATGCGTCGGATGCGTGCCCTGACTGTTGTAAAGGGCGGATGAAGCCGCCGATGGTCACTGAATGACCTGGATCACCTTCCGGGAGGAAGGTTCGACGATCACACGCTGATCGTTGACGATCGCGTATGCATATTTCGGATCGTCGGGAATTGGTGTGACGACCACGGTCTCCGGCAGGGGCTGCCCGACGACGACCTTCTCCTTCACCACGACGCGCGTAGTCGGGGCGGGAGCCTGCTGAACGTAGGTCACCACCTTCGGCGGCGGCGGATCGATAACGCTACCTGCCACGCCGCCGACGATGCCGCCGACAGCAGCACCGACCGGGCCGCCGACAATCGCACCCGTTGCAGCACCGCCTACTGCTCCTGTTACCGTCGAAGACTGCGCATAGGCAGAAGTCGATGCCAACAGGATGCTTGCGGCGATTCCTACTACTTTGATATTCATCTGTTTTCCTCCTTGGGTGCGGATGGTTCCGCTGGGGAGCCAAACCGAAAGATCGAGGAAGTGTTCCAGACGTCGGACTTCAGGCCGGGGCCGGTCCGACCTTGGTCCTAGCGTAGGATCCGCCTGCCTACTGAGTGGGAAAACGGCTGAGCATCCGGTCCTGGACGTTCTCCCAGCCAACGATCATCGCAGCAAGCGAGATGGCTTTGTCGCGGTCTGCGGCCTTGGTTATAAAGCCTTCGAGCAGGACGACAGGGCCGAGCATCCTGATCTCGATGGCACTGCTGTCGATATCCGGATCGGCGGAAAGGGCTGCTTCGATTGTGGCGATGGTGGATGCCGAACTGTGGCCTTGCGAGCAGCGCTCTTCGTGATTGTAGTTATCGGGGCCGAACTTCATATTCTCCTCCTGTCCCGCCCTTCCACGGACCTTCACATTACCTCGCATAACATATGAGCAGCGTGTCCTGACGTCGCCAGCCGGACTTAAGTCCGGCTTTCCCTCGGCACGATCCGGCTTAGATTCTCCTGATCCTTGTTGAAAGGACGTCAGGGAGGTTCCAGCAACGTTGCCGACTCCAGTCAGAACCTCCCTGATGACGCTTCAATTTATCGACCAGTGTCGAGCGTCCGAGCTCCGCAACGGATGCGGAATGCTTCGCGTACGGTTAGAGGCGATGGATAGGAATGCAGGCGGCCGGTAATAGGGGAGTACGCGAAAGCGAGGACTTCGCTCCTCTGATGCTTGTGACAAGCGGCAAAGGCTAGGCGCCCTGGCGCCATCTGATTGCCGCTTCCGTCCGATTGCTGGCGCCAAGCTTGGACAGTATTTCGGTCATGTGATGCTTGATCGTTTTCTCCTGCAGGTTCAGCCGCCGCCCGATATGCTTGTTGGAAAGTCCTTCGGCTACCAATTCTATCACGTCGGTTTCGCGGGGAGTGAGTGAAGCCGGTCTGTCGAGAAGACTTTGTTCGACCTTGGCGCGCATGGTCGGCGAGATGAACCTCGAGCCTCCAACGACCGTTCGAATGGCCTCAGCAAGTCCGCGTGATCCGCTACCCTTGACGACGTATCCGGCTGCGCCTCGTCGTAGCGCAGCGACAACAGAGTCGATGTCCTCCGAGGCGGTCAGCATCAGGACCTTTGTCTGTGGGCTTCGCGCCAGGATCTCGGAAATCGCATCGATTCCTCCTCCGGGCATTGATACGTCGAGCAGAAGGACGTCAGGCCTTTGGGACACCGCCAGCGTGGCGGCGTCATCGGCACTTGCCCCTTCACCGACAACGACGAAATCCTCGATTTCGGACAGGCTGCGGCTCACCCCTTCTCGGAAGAGAGGGTGGTCGTCCACGATCGCTATCGTGATGACTGTCAAGCTGCACCCTCCATTTCCTCGGTCTGAAGAAAAGCATCCGACACCTGTCGATCGGCTATGCGATAGACATGGCAAGCAATTAGAAAACGTCCAGCGACACTGGAGTGGCGAACGAACGCTTTTATGGGCCTGCCTGGTCTCGATGATTTTGCCGCCCGCGGCGCTCCACGAACGCCGGGATGTCGATCCCCAAGTGTCTGATTCCGCCTCCGGCTACGAAGACAGGGGTTGTGATTTAGCCGCCTGGCCGAGCCGGTCCGCCACGAGCTCAAGGGCTGAACTCAGCTCGGCATCCACCTCCGTCAGCCGCATCAGGTGACGTCGAGATTGCGCGGTCTCGTCCGGGCGTTCGACATACGAAGGGACAATTTGCTGGTCGAATTTCGATCTGTTCAATCGCGGTGGATCTCGACCGTTCGCCGTTGCGGTCAAGAGGCGAAGACAATGTTGTCTCAGGCGCAGGCACTTCTCGAATGCAAGCCGAACCACGAAAGATGGTTCGCTTTTTAAGATCGACCAGATCGTCACAAGTGACAGATACGTGTTCCTGGCTTGGCGGAACTCCCAAAATGCGTATTTCTGGGTAGCGTTGATTGCGCTTCGCGTTGCGTATTGGGGGAGTTGAGGGTTTGCCGCCAGTGAACGCCTGATAACCTCCAGAGCGCCTCGGCCCATTTGCAGGTGATTGGACGACATGTTGCCTGGATACTGCCTGTATCCAACCAGTCGTTCAGGGATGACTTCGATTTGATAGCGCGCGGCCAGCCTGAGTTCGAAATCGAGATCTTCACAGCCGCCAATTCCTGCTGCTGCATAGGAGCTGTCAAACCCGCCAATCTCGAGCGCGACATCCCGACGGACAAGCAGCGCGCTGCCATTGCCGACATATTTGAAAGTCAGATGCCGGGCGAAGATATATCCTCTGGCGACATCGGGCCGGCAGGAGCGAAGGATCTCGTCGTCGCTATTGATGATGTAATGCAGCACATAAACCGCAGCCCACTGTGGGTTTAAGCGATTGAGCGCATTCACCTGCTTTTCGATTTTCGTGTGGTGCCAGAGATCGTCCGCGTCAAGAAATGCCACAAACCGACCTGTTGCTTCGCGGATGCCGGTGTTCCTTGCTGCGGCGACGCCGCGGTTTGGCGTGGACAGCAGGCGGATCCGCGAATCTGCCAGCGCCACTTGCTCGACCACCCTTGCCGTATCATCGGTAGAGCCGTCATTGACGACTATGATCTCCAAGTTCCGGTAGGTCTGGCACCCGGCGGATCGAAGTGTGCGTTCGATATAACGGGAGGCATTGAAGGCCGGGATGACCACTGAAACCAACGGCTGGGTGAAATGACGAACGTCCCGCCCATCCTTGTCTGACCAGCAAAGCATTCCAGATCTTTCATTCGGTCGAACAGACGCTTTTCGTCTCAGATGACGGTGCGTGTTCCTAGATGCAGTTCGAAGCGCTGACTAAATCTCAACCCTCCACATTGGGAGCACCGCCGCTGCACGCATCGCAAAACGCAGGGCAACATCGGTTGCACCCTAACTTCGTTGTCGGCGACTCAAAATGGACTTTAGTCCGATGGACTTTGCAACGTGGCCGTCCAGTTGCGCTGGTCACTTATGGTCGAGTCTGTGTTCGACCTTCTTGCGGCTATTGCCGACCTCCTCGACGGTCCTCTTTACCGCGACAAACGACCCCCGTCGAGATAGCCCCGCAGCAAAACCGTTCCGGCACCTCTGCCGGCGATCACCGATCTTGAGGAGGTGGTCGACCTGCTTCTTGCACCACTCTTCCAGCCGCGAAAAGGCATACGACTGCTTGGCGCGTCGCTGTCTTCGCTGGAACGGCAGAGGTCTGACACGACGGGATGTCCTGCAACCAACCGCGACTTTTCTCGTTCTAGGCGGAAACAGCTAATCCTGGGAGGATGACGATGAGGCTGGTGCCATTCCACTACGCAGGTCCAAAAGACCCTCTCATCTTCATAAACCCTGAACATGTTGTTGCCGTCCGGCATTTCCCTAGCAGCACCCACATTTATGTTGCCGGTCTGCAGAAAGTCGGCGGACCGAGCTATTATCCGGTCAGAGAGACGCTTGATGAAGTCGTCAAGCTACTAACGGCTTGACCGGGCCGCCACCCGAGACCCGGGAGCGATTGGAGCATCCAGTAAAGTTCAAATTGGGGCCAGCCTTTCACCCTGACGCCCAGGAACGACATCGATCGCCCGAGCAGCGGCACTGAGCACCAGGGTGAACATCGATGCGTCGCGGGCGAACTGCGATGGATGCCGAGTGCCTGGAACTTCCGTGCCAAGTCGATGTTGTAATTGGCATGAGCAACACGGAACAAAAAGCCGCGAATAGCATGATCAAACTGGTGCTAACTATCTTCGTCATTGCGATCATTCTTGCCGTGGCGTATCTCACTTTTTTTACCCCAGGAGAAGTTGAGCCACGACCGTCGGCTTCGCCAACGGTGAGAGAGGGCGGCCAGTGACCGCGCAAGCAACTGCTTTCGGGATCGGGGTAGGTGTCGGTCTGGGGGCGGCATTCGGTGCAACGATGCTCGACAGCGTCCCAATTGGAATTGCGATCGGCATAGCGGTTGGCGCGGCGTGCGGTTGGGCGGCTTCTAAGCGAAAGAAATAATCGGAAGCATCTCTTCCATCGCGCGGAGTGCTGCTTGTCCGCGTGGACTGGCGTCGATCGCGCATTGGACGACCTGCTTGCCACCCACGGGCGGCTGGCTCCCCAAATTGACGCGCACGACCCGCAAAGTACAGGCCGCTGACCTCCGCTTGGGTGACGCGTCAACCAAGCGGAACAGCTTGCCGGGGGTGGTCTATCCCGGTTCCACAGAAGGAGCAGATCGGTCACGGCGAGCAGTTCGACTAGAGGCCGCCTTCGAGAACGTATGCACTCAACCGATGAGGACTCACCATGAATAAGAACGATGAAGTCCGCCAGGAGATCAGCAGGCTTGCCGAAGCGGCCGAAGCCGATCCGGAGACGACATTCGATCTAAAGACGCTGGCTAGCTTTGGGCGAACTTGGACGAGTTCAGCGTGGAGGATCTAGAGGACATCCTGCGCGACGCCTGGAGGACGCGCGGATTGCCATTCAACGACAATGCAGACGTCTAGCGGTCATCTCCGACCATACTTGGTCGTCCGTGAGGGCCCACGGACTGGTGTGTGTGTTCGACCACATCGAGTTTTCGATGAGGCGCCTCGAGACGTTCGACGTCGATGATATCAGCAGGGCGTATCTCGCCGCCGCTTTCCAGCACTACGGACATGACGCCAGCTTTTCTGACAAGGTTGACTTGTTCATCGCGGTCAAGGACGGCCCACATCAGCCCTTTTTCAAACTTGTCGATCTTACTGCACGGGTTTGCACGCTCAATACCAGGTCTGTCAGCACCAGAATGATCACATCGATTCCGGGCCCACAGGTTGTCCTCGAGGCCCTTGTCGCGAGCAGAGTTCCTGGCGCTCGAACTTGCTCGGTCGATCGCAAACGGGTGTCATATCCCGGTTGCTCGTCCGCCAGGTTTGACGTCGATGACCCTCCGTCCGAAGCGCGGTGTTGGCGCGTGGAACGAATAGCGGCATCGGGACGTTTGGTAGCGCGAATTAGAGGAGAGTATCATGGGAAGTACCGCAGACAAGATTAAGGGAAAGACGAACGAAGTCGCCGGCAAGGCCCGGCAGGCAGCGGGCAAAGTGGTCGACAATCATGAGGAGCAGGCCAAGGGCGCCGTTCAGGAAGCCAAAGGTCAGGCCCAGGTTGCCAAGGGCGACGCCAAGGATACCGTGAAGAGGGTTGTCGATAAGGCCTAGTGCCTTTCAGCATTTGAGTTTCCCCCTAAGCCCGCGCTGGTCGCGGGTTTTTTACGAAAGAGATTCCCATGAAGCTCCTAGCAATCGCCGAAGCAGCCGTCCTTATCGGTCTTCTGACAGAAAACGCGTCCGCGCAGGCGGTCGAGGACCCCGCTGTCAATGCCTGTAAGAATACCGGCCTGCTCGCCCTCCGTGAGCGTTCTCCGGATATCACCGATCTCGTCATGGACATGGAAAGCCTTGCCATCAGCAAAGCCGACACCAAGATCGAGGACGTGGCGATAAAGACGGTGATCCTCGGAGAAGCCTATATCGCCCGAAAGGAAAAGACCGGAAAGCCGGACAGGTTCGTATGCTTGCTCGGCGACAAAGGAAAAGTCCTGCTGACGTTTTTTACCGCACAGTAGCTTCGGCAACGGTATCCCGCTGGACGTATTGGCGCGTTGGGACTCGGAGTGCAAATACCGGGCTGGGCGCGCCAACGCCGCCCGGAGACTAACACCGCCGGAGAGTTAGTGCCTTCTAGCATAAGCTGCTAGCCGCACTTGAATGGTCTCCTACGGCGGCGTTGTCGTTTCCTGCCAGAACGTTGCGGACATCTATCCTGCATTGGAGCGACTGCATCTTCGCCCGCCCCTCATTGAACATGGCGGGCTGGTCTCAGAGGCCTTGGCCGGCCCCAAACATCTGACGGCGCGTTATGTGGGCGTCTGCCGCTCGATCCGCGACGCAGCCGCATCACGAATGCCCGGGCGCGACCATCATGCCCTGGAAATTTCCTCGATGATCGATCTTTCGGACTTCGACCCTGCGCATCGCGAGCGGGCGCGAGCGGGTCTCGGGATCGCGACAGATGAGGTTCTAATCGGTTGGGTCGGCCGGCTCGATCCCAAAATGAACGTCGAGGACTTTATTGAGGCCGCCGCGCTGGTTCACGCCACCACGGAAAGTGCACGGTTCGTCATTGTTGGCGGACCGGACGCCTTCCTGCCGGAATATGCTGTGCAGCTCAAAGACCTGGCCGCCCGGCACGGGCTCGGTGGTATTCTTCAGTTTCTCGGCGACCGGAACGATATCCCGTTCCTGCTTGCCGCATTCGATATATTCTTCTGGCTTTCATCCGGCGAAGGCATGCCGCACGTTGTCGCAGGGGCCGGCGCCGCCTCCCTCCCGGTGATTGCGACGCCCGACAACGGTGTTATGCAGCAGATCGATGACGGGCTGTCCGGTGTCTTCGTGCCCTATCGCAGTCCAGGCGTCGTTGCGAAAAATATGATCGCGCTTATCGGGTCCCCTGCGCGCCGTGACGCACTCGGCACAGCACTGCAACGGAAGGTCGAGACAAACTACTCCGTCGAGGCAGTGCTGCCGCAGTGGGAGCGGCTTCTGGCGGATGTCCATCGAGAGCGAAAGGCTGCGCGTCCTACAGGTCTGTTCCAATCATTCCTGCAAGGCGGTTTCGAATGTTCGACCCATCGGCTCCGGCCAAAAAACGGTGAGACGCAGGGCCATCGCCTCGACTTGATTGCCGCGACTGGTCACGATCACCATGCCGAGACGGACTATCGCCAACTTCAAGGCTTTGAGATCAGCACCGTGCGCGATGGCTTCCGATGGCACCTGATTGAAAAATCCGGCCGATACGACTGGTCGAGCATTCGTCCGATGCTCCAGGCGGCCAAGGCGACAAAGACCCAGGTTGTCTGGGATCTCCTGCATTATGGCTGGCCCGACGATCTCGACATCTGGTCGCCTCGCTTCGTCGATCACTTCGCGCGGGTTGCACGTGCATGCGCCGAGTTGGCCCGGGAGCAGAGCGACGGCATTCCGTTTTATTGCCCTGTCAACGAGATCTCGTTTTTCTCATGGGCGGTGGTGGCGTCGGCTATTTGAACCCGTTTGCCAATGGGCGTGGATTCGAACTCAAGGTGCAGATGGCACGCGCTGCTATCGCAGCGATGGATGCCATTATCTCGGTGGATGCCCGGGCCCGCTTCGTTCACTGCGAGCCGGTGATTAACGTCATCGCGGATCCTACGCGTCCCCACGATGGGCGCATTGCCGAAGGACATCGCCAATCGCAATTCCAGGCCTGGGACTTGATTGTGGGAGGATGTGGCCGCAGATCGGAGGCGGCGAACGCTATCTTGATATCCTCGGTGTGAATTATTATTCCAATAACCAGTGGATTCACGGCGGCTGGCCGATCGACATTGGTCATCCGCTTTATAAGCCCCTCAGCCGAATTCTGGCCGAGACGTTCGCCCGTTACGGCAAGCCCATCCTTATTGCCGAGACCGGCATCGAGGATGACCGGCGCCCGTCTTGGTTTGACTATGTTGCCGACCAGGCTCTGGAGTCGATGCGGTTGGGGGTGCCCTTGGAAGGCTTGTGCCTGTATCCGATCGTCAATCATCCTGGTTGGGATGACGATCGGCCTTGCGCAAACGGCCTCCTCTCCGCCGATGCCGCTCCGGGAGGACGGGCGCCATTTGGCCCCCTGGCCGCTGCGATACGCGGACGAGCAAAAGAGTTTGCAACCTTTGCGCCGCATCACATTGGCGGCGCCAAGCTAGCGGCACCTGAACGCGTCTAACGGCCGGCATTCAAGATCGAAGGCGCCAGGCCGCCATCATTCTGTGAACACGGGACTCCTCGACTGCTGCTCAAGAAAAGTTGTCCACGGGAACCCTTACCGCTTCGGGATGTTTGCCTCTCACAACCATCAAGGAGATCATGACGATGACCGACGACACGCGCCGCCCGACGCCGCCCTATCCTGCGCAACAACAGGAGCCGCCGGGCCAGACAGCGGCCATGCAGCCTGTGCCCGATCATGGTGAGAAATCCTACCGGGGAAATGGAAAGCTCGAAGGCAAGTCTGCTCTTATTACGGGTGCGGATTCGGGAATTGGTAAAGCTGTGGCGATCGCCTTTGCTCGAGAGGGCGCCGATGTGGTCATCTCGTATTTAAGCGAGGACGAGGACGCCAACGACACCGCAAAATGGGTGAAGCAAGCAGGTCGCAAAGCTGTTGTCATCCCCGGCGACAGCAAGTCGGAGGATCACTGCAAGATGCTCGTGCAGCGGACCGTCGATGAGTTGGGCGGTATCGACATTTTGGTAAATAATGCCGCCTTTCAGCGCACTTATGCCGACATCGCCGATATCGATGCCGAAGAATGGGACGAGACCTTTCGCACAAATATCTATGCTCCGTTCTTTCTCGCGAAGGCGGCAATCCCGCATATGGCGCGTGGCAGTGCCATCATCAACACCACGTCCATTCAGTCGCGCCAGCCGTCACCCCAGCTGCTAGCCTACGCCTCGACGAAAGGGGCTATTTCCAACTTTACGGCGGGACTTGCGGAGATGCTCGGCGAGCGAGGCGTCCGTGTCAACGCGGTCGCACCCGGCCCGATCTGGACGCCGCTCATCCCCTCGACGATGCCCGCCGAAAAAGCTGCGAAGTTTGGAGCAAATACACTCATTGGGCGTGCTGGACAGCCTGCGGAGCTTGCCGGTGCCTACGTTCTTCTCGCGTCGGATCTCGGCAGCTACATGACCGGAGCAATCATCCCCGTGACCGGCGGGGAAATCATGATCTGATCGCAGTGGCCGACCATAAGAAAGGCGGCAACGATGACGGCCTTTCAAGACCGTCCGCCCGCTTAGGCCGCCCTCTTACCCTTGGCGTTTGCAGATGCCTGTGCAAGCTCGTCGACACCGGCTCCCACCTTTGCGCGCATGCGCGGGAGGTCATCGGCGCGTCTTTGGCCCCCGCGTGGGTCTCGGTCGGAGCGGCTACGAGGTCGAACCTACCCGCAGGTCCTCGCACCAGACAGGATGTGGCCACGAACCTGCGCTCGGTCGTGCGCTCGCGGTTCGTCATTCGGGCTATCGCATTTTTCTTCCCGGTTGTGTCGGGTGACTGGAGCATACCTCGAATCCGCCGGCCATGCGTCGACCTCGGGCCATTGCATTAGCGGATCTTCTCGGTGCCGCTGGGTGTCGTCACCATGGTCGGACCGCCGCCATTGCCTTGAGGCGTAGGATCGCGATCGGTAGCTTCGGGCGGCCGGCTGCCGCCGCCAGCCGGGTTGTTGTCGAACGTTCCGGCGCCGTGAGGCTGGGCGTTGATTTGATCGGGGGCCGTCGATGCCGTGGGTTTCGGATCGGTGTCGATGCTTTCTCCCCAGATCTCCGCCGCGCCCCAGGCAACCATCGCCAGCACGAGACCACCGACGAGCACCGCAAGCACAGGCTTGCCGTATCGCCCCTGTCTCGCGTCTGTCGCGTTCTCGGTCACCTGCTCGGGCTGGCGCTGCGACTGGTGGTTCGAATTCGTCATCATAAAAACTCCCTGGGGTGGACCGCACCAAACCGCGGCCCGATGCGGAAGTTCCAAAGTTTTTCGCCGAAGCGCAGCGCCGATTGCGGCTCGGCAAAAATCTCCGGCACATTTGCCGCGCGCTGAGGTTGCAGACGGCAATTCCTGTGATGGAGACCTCGATGAAATCGTTCTCGCCTCCCTTCTCGTCTGCTTGAATGGATTTTCCGCCACGGCAGCAGACGACGCTGCCAAGCAGCACGCCACCGACTTCGCGGCGAAGGCCGCCATGTCCAACATGTTCGAGATCGAGGCCGCGAAGATCGAGATCGCGAGCGGAAAGGCTGATGACGCCAAACAGTTCGCGCATGACATGATCAGGGATCACGGCGTTCTGAATGATGCCGCGAACAGGACGGCATCGAACTGCCCGCCGCTCTCGACGCCGAGTATACTGCGAAGCTGGCCGCCCTCCGGCAAAGCGACGCCGCCAATCTCGATCAGGCCTATCTTTCCACTCAAGTGACCGCGCACGAAGAAGCCGTGAACCTCTTCGACAGCTATTCAAAGCAGGGGCCGGACGGGCAACTCAAGCGGACGGCTGAAAGGATCCTGCCGGACCTTCGAATGCATTTGACGCGAATCCGCGGCCCGGCATCGAAATGACGGTCGAGATGATCCGGAAGCTGGTTTTTTCATCACTGTCGGGCCATTGTCATAATAATACAATTGCCGCGGCCATTGCGAAGGCGGAAACGAGGCCAAGCGCAGTCAGGCCGAGCTTGATGACTTCGGAGCCCTTCCGCATTTCTTCATTCCGGGATTCATATTTGGTGTCGAGTATAACCGCAACAAAACCCGCTCCCATCCAGCACATGAGCGTCAGCGTCCCGAAAAGCATCGCCCACTCAGTTCCATTCATCGTCATTCTCCTGGTTTCAAAGAGCCAACCTCACGGCTCTTCCAATGTTCCAGCCCTCTTTGGAAACGCCGGGAACATTCGCCGCTGCGGCATGTTGGTTGTCCAACCAGATCAAGGAGACGTACGATGGCAAACGATCGGGAAGAAGCAGTCCGGCAGTTGGCTCACGCTAAATGGGAAAGGGAAGGCAAGCCCGATGGACGGCATGAGCAGCACTGGCAGGAAGCCGAAGCGGAATCGCAGGCGGACAGTTCACGGCCTCAGTTAGCGCAGGCAGGCGAGGACGGCCATGTTCAAGGCGGGGGGTAAAACGGATCGGATGGGTGGCAAATCGCGTGGTTCCGGCCGGACCGGCTCAAACAAGCCAGTCGAATGATTGCGTCTAGTTTCATAACCCCGCCATGGCTGCTACCACACTCGCTTGTCTGCGGACAAATCATCTATATACCAGCCCGTCACAATGGGGCGGAGGAGCGAGGATTTGGAAAATTTGGCCATCGAGCTCTTTGCAGGAAAGCGCGTACTGATCGTCGAGGATGAATATTTTCTGGCGGATGAGACACGGCGGAAACTTGAGAAAGCAGGCGCAACAGTTATCGGTCCGGTCGCTGGTGTGACTGCCGCTCTGGATCTTGTCGAGAATGAGCAGATCGACGCAGCAATCCTGGATGTCCACCTGGAAGGCGATTTAGTATTTCCGGTCGCCGACGAGCTTGAGCGCCGCGATATCCCATTTGTCTTCGCCACAGCCTTCGACCCGTCGGTAATCCCGGCAAGGTTCACAGGCTTCGCGCTTTGCGAGAAGCCAAC
The DNA here is from genome assembly GCF_005862305.2 of Rhizobium indicum. Lineage (NCBI taxonomy): Bacteria > Pseudomonadati > Pseudomonadota > Alphaproteobacteria > Hyphomicrobiales > Rhizobiaceae > Rhizobium > Rhizobium indicum. Next base: position 824,250 of record NZ_CP054022.1, read on the forward strand.
CGAATTGGGAAAGATCGCGGAAGCGTTGTTCGGCCAAAGGGCACGCGAATATCACTAGATCATTCGCAGTCGAGGGCCTTCGTCAGATGACAGCGAGCCCGGCTGACCCTGCTCTTAATTGTCCCAATCGGAACGCCGCACCGGTCTGCAGCGGCCTCATAGCTGACACCCTGAACAAATACCAGGACGATGGCGGTTCGATAGTTAGTGGGCAAGGCAGAAATCGCAACCTCTAGCTCGCGGCCGCGCAACTCCCAGATCTGCGAGGGCGGCGACGACGCCCAAGCGGCGGAATCTTCGTCCCCACCGACCTGTTCTCGTTTGGATATTTTGAATTTGGTGCAGAATGTATTGCGCATGATCGTGAACAGCCAGGAGCGCAACTGAGTGCCGCGCTGATATTTCCCGGAATGCGCGATCGCTTTGGCAAGCGTTTCCTGAACAAGATCATCCATGTCGCTCGTCGAATGGTTGAAGCGTTTGGCGAAAGATCTGAGAGCCGGCATATTTTCAAGCAGTTCGGCGTCCGTAAAACCTTGACGATTATCAGTGGGCATTGGGGTTCTCCTCTGGTGAGTGAACTTCGCCTTGCCTGTTCCGTTCCACTCGGATCGCGGATTCTTATAGCCGCGCCCGCGCTCGCCGACGACGGAATCCGAGCCCCGAATTCGCGCAGTTCCAGCGCACTGTTAGCCATGCCGCAAGCAACACAAGAACAAAGGAATAGCAGCATGACAAACGAAGCCCACAGGCCGACGGTCCGGGGAACCACCGGTCTGGAACCGCCATTCAAGGTTTTGGCGAGCAACGTGGGATTGCTCCCACCTGAGTAGAGAGCCCTCGCTGGGAACCCCGGCGCGCGCCTAAAAATGACTTTAGCTGGTCATCGTCGGCGTGGTGTCGAGCGGTCGAAAAGAAATCTGCGTTTTTTTGTGCCCCAGGAACAATAGCCGACGGCGAAGGTTCGTTGGCATCACTCGAAGGGAACTAGCAATGCGCGTCGTACAGATGAAGATCCACCGCCTACTCCATTATATGGGGGCCTTCTAACCTAAACGCGTTCCGGTTGGCATTGCCGTCATCATTCTCGCTCCGATCTGGATCGACTTCCGGTCCGGGACGCAATCGAGATCTATGTCATCGGTGTACTTGCGTCGGTTCTCTCAACCACCACCAAATCCGCGCTGAGGATAGCGCATTGTCCGTTTGAGGAGATAGAAGATGAAAGCTCTATGCTGGCACGGCAAGGGGGACATTCGTTGTGACAGCGTCCCCGACCCCAAGATCGAGGATGGGCGGGATGTGATCGTAAAGGTGACTGCCTGCGCAATCTGCGGTTCGGACCTCCACCTTATGGATGGTTATATTCCCTTTATGGAAAAGGGCGACATTCTAGGTCATGAATTTATGGGCGAAGTCGTGGATGTCGGACGCGCCAATAAGAAACTTAAAGTCGGCGATCGCGTCGTAGTTCCATTTACAATTTGCTGTGGCGAATGCCCGCAGTGCCTCAGAGGCAATTGGTCGGTTTGCGAGCGGACCAACCGTAATGCTGATAACGCAATAAAAGCTTTCGGCTATCAGACGGCCGGCCTTTTTGGTTACTCTCATCTGACAGGCGCGTTTGCGGGGGGGCAGGCGGAATACGTCAGAGTTCCATATGCCGACGTTTCTCCCATCGTGATACCAAACGGCATCCCGGACGAGCAGGCTCTCTTCCTCGGCGATATTTTTCCGACGGGATGGATGGCGGCTGCCAATTGCGAAATAGAGCCGACCGATATAGTCGCTGTGTGGGGATGCGGCCCGGTCGGCCAGTTCTGCATCAAGAGCGCATTTATGCAGGGCGCCGCACGCGTGATCGCAATCGATAATGTGCAAGAAAGGCTGGCGCTGGCACAGCTCGCGGGAGCGGAGATCATCAATTTCGATGAGATCGACGGCACAATACCCGACCGCATTAAGGACATTACCCATGGTCACGGCGCCGACAAGTGTATCGACGCGGTTGGCGCGGAGTCTCATGCGACGGCGTCGTTCGATGCGGTGATCGATAAGGTCAAAGCCGCTACTTTGCTGGGGACCGACAGGCCCCATGCCCTCAGAACTGCGATCATGGCGTGCCGGCCAGGTGGCATTGTTTCAGTACCTGGCGTCTATGGCGGCTTTCTTGACAAGATCCCATTCGGCGCCGCCATGAACAAGGGCCTGACGATCCGTACGGGACAGACGCACGTGAACCGATACTCGCTGGACCTCTTGCGCCGCATCGAGGAAGGCGAGATCGACCCTAGCTTCGTGATCACACATCGCGCGACACTGGAAGACGGTCCCGAACTTTACGAGACGTTCCGGGACAAGAAGGACAATTGCATCAAAGTTGTGCTGACTCCCTAATTAGAAATGCACGAACGGTAAACGCGCTCCGCCGGACGCGAGCGCGTAAACGGTAATGACGCGGCTTCCCTCGTACCAAGCGATGTATGCGGTGCGCCGCGTCGTGCTATCCTGCCTTGAGGGGACCTAAGCCAGAGGCCTCACCCATGCCGTTTTGGTGGCCAGCCGTTGGCGCAGCACGTCCCTTTCCGTAACCATGATAGTTTCCCTGAAGTTCTTTGCCGTAACACAATCCACCTTCAGTCGGCTTGGGCAGCCCGGAACTTGCGCACTCGTGCATGCGATCCGCAGGTCTTGTCCGAGCACCACCGCCTGTGACCGCCACGAGACTGGTCCAGGAAAAGCCAGCCGCAATTTCGACCTTGGCACGCGCGCACAAGACGGCGTCCGTCTCGCGACGTCAGCAGTTCGGCAGCTGACTGAGCGACACGGCTTCTGATTGCATTCAAGTCCTTGGCATCCGCAGGACGCCACGCGATATTGCCCGCAACTAGGCCCAGTGATTGTTGCGACTGCGCACGTCGGGCCATGTCGGCGACAAAATCGAGATCTTCCTGGCTGACCGGGCTTTCATCAAACTCGGACAGGAAGAGCCGGTAGAGGACCTCCCGCAAGGCCTTTGCTTGTTCAAGTTCTTTTTCAGCGTCAGCAGCCGATTTGCCAGCCTTGACGAGCAAGGTGTCGCGTTCCTCGTCATCGATCACATCGAGACGACAGGCCCAGGCCACGAGGTCATCGTAGCTATTCAGGAAATCCCGGCCCCAACGTTCACCGCGACTATCGACCGTGTTGACGAAGTCGAGTGCCGGATGACCGCCAAGAAGGCTGATGTCGTAGATCGTCTTTTGCGTATTCATGACTTGAATATCGTTCTGCGGAACGATTTGAACAAGAGCGGGTTGTAACGAGATAAATAACTTTTACTCGTTACAATGATCGGAGCCCTCATGCTCACCTGCGTCAACAAAAATCAGCTGCGCTTTCTGATGCTGTGCATGATCTGGGGGAGCACCTGGATCGGAACGAAGGCGGGCATCGAGGCCGTTCCGCCTCTCCTGTTTGCCGGCACCCGTTTCACCGCGGCCGGTATTTTGCTTCTTCTATATACGCTGGCCAAAGGCGAGACTGCTAGCTTCAAGGTGCAAGACGGCTTTCGCTTTCTCGTCGTCAGCATCCTGATGATTACGCTCTGCTACGGCCCGCTGTTCTGGGGCATGCAATACATCGATTCCGGGACTGCCGCCGTTCTGGAAATGTCGCTCACCCCCATCGCACTCCTCGTGTTCGCTCTCCTGCTCAACGAAGAGACGTTGGATGGCCGTCGCATCCTTGCGATCGCTCTGGGGGTCTGTGGACTGGTCGTCCTGTTCTGGCCGGCCTCCGCCTATGTAAGTCTGCCCGCTGCTGAAGCCTTCCCAGGCGCGAGCCTATGGGGCGGATTGGCGGTTGCATCAGCGGCCTTCACCTATGGCTACGGCTCGGTGCTGGCCCGTCCACTTCTGCGAACCTATCCGGCCTTGTTCGTTTCAGGTGTGACGACCTTGGTCGGAGGCATCGTGCTGCTGATTGCAGCCCTGGCTTTCGAACCGGGGGCAGTTTCCGCCCTATCCGGCGACTGGGGCACAGTCGCCTGGCTCGGCTGGTTCTTCCTTGTGATCTTCGGCTCGCTGATCGGCTACACGACCTTCATGCGCCTGCTGCGAGATATCGGCGCATCTCGCGCAGGCAGCTATGCCTTCGTGTCACCGGTGATCGCTGTCGCCCTTGGCGCCGCTGTCTTCGCCGAGCAGATCACCGTAATGGATGTGATTGGCATCATCGTGATGCTGAGTGGCGCCTACCTCGCCATGTCAGGAGCGCCAGCAACCGAAGCAGCCGCTCTTGAAAGTGTACCCGACTGGAAACGGCCTCACGAAGATCTAGACAACGACCCCGAACGCCAAATTCGCGCGTTCATCGAAGAGGGTCGGCAATACCGTGAGCCTGCAACCGGGCCTGCCCTGAGCGACTGCGGTGAGGCTGAAAATCGCTCGGGGAGGCGTTAACATCCACTATTATGCGGCCGCACCTCCCCTCTCTCCGTAGCCCTCCAAGGCTCGCCGCTGAGTCTCCCCCAATCGGAAAGCGCGATACCAAGCCTTCAGTCGCGATGCGGTCAACGACCGATGGATCGGAGCTGCTTGAAATCGTCAGGGATGTGACATCATGCGGTTTTGAGAAAGCTATGTGCATAACGTGACGCGGAAGCCGACATGGCTCTCTACCGTCATGGAGTAGGAGGTAGGTTCTGGCGCAATCCGCTAAGCCATCTCATTCGCCAGGACGCGGTCAAGACAATCGCATGAATTGGCGGCGGCGGGTATCATTGATGTCATGCTACCGCCGCCTCTTATTCTTTTGGAGGCCTGCCTGCTTACTGAGCGCACGCCTGACCCTGTGGTGTCGCGTCGCTCAAACCACCCTGGGTCTGGACCGAGCCCGAAGCAGTGGAGCTTGCAGGATCACTACCGCCGCTGCAACCTCCTGGCATGGTCGAGCCCATTGGTCTATTCGACGTGCTGCCGGTTGAGCTTGGATCAGATGTCATCGGCTGCATTGTCTGGACATTACCACCATCATCGGCACCGGCGGCATTGGGTTCCATCGTCGTTCCAGCTCCGGTGCTGGACTGGGCAAAAGCGCTTGTGGCCATCCCAGCCGCAAGCAGCGACACGCAGATGAGCTTGATATTCATTTTTCATTTCCTTCGTAGGTTACGTTGCGACTCCCTAACATCACGATCGCTCTTCTGTTCCGGATTATCCGACGCCGAAGGAGATGATAGGTTCGCCAAGGAAGACATATGGTGCGCGCCCCTCCACAAGCAATCTCTTCGCGGGTTTTCTCCCCCTGCGGAAGTCGGCGGCTTTTGCCCCCAATAAGAACGGCAAAAATGGCCGCCAACCGGACGTGCGTGAACCACGTTGTGGATGATGGAGCGCCGCTCGTTACTCTGAGGGCCGGTAGGATAATCCCACGCACGGGACCGCGTCCGTAACGCCAAGGGCTGCCGGGGTCGAAGGCAGCAACATCGCTTAAAAGTCGGGGAACAAAGCCGGCCACTCAAGGTTTGTGGGTGCGGCAACCGCCGCTCGTTCAGTCATGGGAGGCTTCAGTGTCAAACGAATTCACAGAAATGGATGGCAGGCCAAGGCCGTCATCCGAGACATCATTGCAATCTGGGGATGCAGTATCATCACCGCAACCTTCCTCGTCACTTGCGGGATTGAAGGAGAAGTTGGCTGATGACGTGACCGCCGCCAAAGACACCATAAAAGAAGGAGCGGATACCGCAGTCGAGAAGGTCAAAGAGGTGGTTTCCGATCAAACGAACTTCGCTGCCCGCCAGGTTGGCGGCGTGGCAACGGCGCTTGAGAAAGTAGGCGCTGAACTGGAAGCATCCGACCAACCGGAGGTCGGACGCTATGCCAAGCAGATCGGACGAAGCGTCCAAGGCTTCGCCACGCAGATGAAAGACAAAGACATCGGCGAAATCGCGGCCATGGCTGAGGAATTCGGCCGCAAGCAGCCGCTAGCGTTTCTTGGCATTGCAGCACTTGCGGGATTGAGCGCGAGCAGATTTTTGACTGCTTCCGCCAAGCGACCGCCAACACAAGCAACAAGGCGGACACCCCCGGCTACGCCCAGGGCGTCATCTGCGACGGGAGGCTACACCAATGGCTAAATCTCCTGACAGTGTTCCCCTTTCAGAGCTGATTGGCGGTCTCGTTGCCGATGTCACGGGCCTGTTACGCAAGGAAATAGATCTCGCGAAGACGGAGGTGTCCGAAAAATTCTCGCAAGCGCTCAACGGCGTAGAAGTGGTTATTTTCGGGCTTGTCCTTGCGGTGGGCGCTGTGGGCGTCCTGCTGAGCGCCCTGGTTGCAGGGGTTGCGGCCTTCCTGGTCACTCAGGGTTTGACCGAAACAAGCGCCGGTGCGCTCGCCTCCCTTATCGTAGGCGTGGTCATCGCTCTCATCGCGTGGGCGATGGTCTCTCGAGGCCTCACTGCACTTCGTAAAAGCAACATGAAACTGGATCGAACCGCGACCTCGCTTCGCCGCGACGTCGACGTTGTGAAGGAAAAAATCTGATGGAAACTTCAACCGAAAAAACATCCGCCGACCTTCAGAGAGAGATTGATCAGGATCGCCAGCGCATCGGAGATCGCATCGACGCTATTCAAGAACGGATGTCGCCAGGCCAGTTGGTCGATGAGGTCCTTGCCTACGCAAAGGGCAGCGGCGGGGGAGAGTATGTTAGCAACCTCGGCCAAGCGCTGAAGGCAAATCCACTGCCCGTCGCATTGATGGGTGTGAGCCTTGCGTGGCTCATGGCCAAGGGTACCCCGGCAAGCACGGCTGCCAGCCATCAGCCCGAACCTGAATATCCGCTATATCCGGCGAACGGCGCGGTCCGCCGTCTTGGCCCACCCGAGACTGAGAACGGATCGCGCTACAGTCACTTCGCAGACAGCTCTGGCAAGAGGCTTAAGGCGCTGACCGATGAAACCGGAGATCGTGCGGGTCACTTCGTCGATGAAGCAGGTAAGTCTTATCGCGGGTTTGCGGATGCCACCGGCAAACACGTCGATCAGATCACCGACGAGACGGGTGCAATGTTCGACGCGGCAACTGGCTGGGCAGCGGAGAGATGGGAGCAGGCAAAAAGCGCCGCAAGCGGGATGAGTGCGCGTGCGTCCGCGGCCGCGAGCTCGCTGTCTACCCAATCGTCTTCAGCGGCGACAAGTCTCCAAGAGCAAACCAGCAAGCTCAACAAGATAATCCTCACGCAGTTCCGCGATCAGCCGTTGGTGGGGGGCGCTCTGGCTTTCGCCGTCGGAGCGGCTATCGGCGCAGCGTTGCCGCACACCGACACTGAAGACGAGTTGCTCGGCGAGGCTTCCGATGCCACCACAGACAAGCTCAGCGCTCAGGCGCTGGACGTTGTTGACCAAGGCAAAGAGGTGGCAACGGAGGTCTACGAAAAGGCAGCTTCGATCGCCTCAGATGCCCACGATGCCGTCAAGGATCGTGTCGTCACTGAGGTCGATGGATTCAAGGCGGGTACGCAGGGTAGTGATCGCCAATCGAATTGACAGCCGCGACGGCGCGAATCGCTGAGTCACATCCTTTAATCGCGCATGCGTCCGGTAAGCGAATCGACGCTTGCGGAAACGTGAGCGATGGCGCCGCCATGAGCGCCGGCGGTGACGCGGCCTCGAATATCGTGCAACCCGGTGCGGCAGTTACTCGAGCATGCCCTCGGTCCATTCCGGCGCAAAGCCGATGCCAAGGCCGGCCGAGACCAGCGTTGCCGGTCAGGTCGTATTCCTCGAACTTTTCGTTGAAGTACCGCTCGGTGTAGGAGAGGTTCTTGCGATTGACGGCGATGATCTTTTCCGAGCGCAGGTCGTCGATGGCGATTTCCGCCTGCTCCGGCAGCCGGTTGGTACGGGCGACGCCAACAGATATCGCTCATGGGCGATCGAGGAGAGCGCAAGGAGCCGATGTCTTCCACCGGCCTGATGAAGCCGAGATTGATCTGGCCGCTTTCCAGGCCGCGGATGATTTCGCCGGTATTGCCGTGTGCGGTATGGATGCGGATATCTGGGTACTTTCGGGCGATCTTTGCCAGAAACGCTGGCAGCACACCGGTGGTCGTCGATCCTGATCTGCCTTATGCGGCAAAAAGCCGGAAACCGGGATCGACAGCCCCCGGCGCGCCGGTCCGCTCCTTGAACCAGCGATCGCCGCAGTGCCGCTTTGGGGCCAGATGTGAACGCCTTGTAGGATTCGAACTGGCGATCCGGTCATTCACGTGCAGCGCTACGCCCCAAATACGTCCGAGACGACATCGCCTCTTATACCCGAAGGCACTTAGCAGCCCAGCGAAGACCACAGAAACTAGAGGGTGCTCGTCCGCTATGGCGATCTTTCTGAGGTGGCAACCGCTTACACGCAAGCGCGGAGCATCACGCTAGAAGGTAGTCCTCGCGAAGTCAGTCGAGACCGAGGTGCTTCAGCAATCAGCAAGAATAGCACAGTCAGATTGGAGCTATCGTATGGCATCTTCTGTGGCCAGCGCGACCGAAAGCAAATGCTCGTCGCCATTCGGCAAGCCGGAAAGCAGCAGACCGACAGGCATGCCGGCATCGCCCACGCCACAGGGGATCGAGACACTGCAGCCGTCGAGGAAGTTGCCGATCAGCGTGTTGCGCAACGTCTTGGCATTGGTTTTCACGAAAAGCTCGTCGTTGATCAAAAGCGGTGCGGTCAGGGGCGCGACATGCGGCAAGGTCGGCGACACGACCAGTTCGCCCGGTCCGATGCTTGACGCAAATTCCGCCATCAGATGCTCACGGGTGGCCAATGTCTCGATATAGCCTGTCGTAGTGATCTTCTCGCCCAGCCGCGTGCGAGCAACCACGCGAGGGTCCATTCCCTCGGCCTCCGGTCCAGCCAAACGCTCCCGGTGCAGCACGAAGGCTTCCGCCGTCACCAGCGGGCCGTATTTCGCCATCAGCTCAAAGATTGCGGCATAGGCCGGAAACGCCTGCCGCCGAATTTTTGCCCCGGACTTTTCCAGCAGCTTCAAGGCCGCCTCGAAGGCCGACACCACGCCCGCTTCCGCATCATCGAAAACGATGGTTTCGGGAACGACGAGTGAAAGACCCTCGACCGAGCTACGGCGAACATCGGGTGCGCCGAGGCCGCGCATCGCCGCATCGATCCACACCGCATCCTGCACGGTATGGCAGAGCGGCCCGAGCGAATCGAGGCTTTTCGACAGCGGGAAAACACCTCGCATGGAATAGCGGCCGCGGGTTGCCTTGTAGCCGACGATGCCGTTGAAGGCTGCCGGGATGCGAACCGATCCGCCCGTGTCCGTCCCGATCGAAACCGGGACCAGTCCGGATGCCACCGCAACGCCGGAGCCGGACGAAGAACCGCCGGGCAACCGTGCACCATCGGTCGAGGCCGGGTTCTGCGGCGTTCCGTAGTGAGGATTTATGCCGAGCCCTGAAAAGGCAAACTCGCTCATATTGACACGGCCGATGCTGACCATGCCGGCCCCGGCAAGCGCCGCAACGACATCGGCGTCCCGAGTTGCGGGTACCGATGTCTTGAGCACGGTGGAGCCGGCCGTTGTTGCAAGCCCCTCGATATCGAAAAGATCCTTCCAGGCAACCGGAATGCCGTCGAGCAGGCCAAGCGAACGACCATCCCTGATGCGCTTGGACGAAGCTGCGGCTTCAGCCCTCGCCCGCTGTTCCAGCAGGTTGACGAAGATCGACTGGTCCTTGCAGCTGTTAATGGCGACAAATGTTTCCTCAGCGAGCGCCACCGGATCAAGCGCGCCGTTCTGGATCAGCACGGAAAGCTGGGCGACTGTTTTTCCACCGTGAGACGGCATCATGCATTCCCCTTCTACCGCCCGACAAGCTGCATCCACCGGCGGACGAGATAATTGTGTTCATCCATCGTCGTGTTCCAAACGGCGATGCAGTTTGCCCTTTGCCAGTATGACCCGCCGGCCCTTATGCTGCCCTTGCGAATTCGCACCGATCCATCCGGGCCGGGAAGATCGGTGGCGGCGGGGAGCCCCCCGTACCAGTAATCCCACTCTGCCGGCATCATGAACTGCCGGGAACGTTGCGGCGTCGAGATGTAATAACCCTGACGCGCGACGACGGCACCGGGCCAGCCTGATATCCACCAGTTCAGATATTCGTAGGCGACATCGAGCATCCGGCCACTCAGATCTTTTGACAGGCACAGACCGCCATGCCAGGCTCGGTAGCCCTCGACGGGGACCGCCTGCTCGACGGGAATGCCCTGCCCATTCAGAATGTTAATCCCCGTCGACCACATGCTCTGTACATCGGTTTCACCATCGACCATCAACCGAGCGGCATCCTCTGCCGTTCGCCAGAACTCCCGGAAGAAACCGTCCTTCTTGCGTGCTTCCAGTAGATCGATCAGCCGGTCGATTTCGGCCACCGTCATATTGCCGATATTGTTGAACGACATCAGTCCTGCCGCCTGCGCGGCCAGCGCAGCATCGAAAATGCCGATGGCCGGCTCATCGACCAAGGAGACGCGGCCCGCCCATTTCTCGTTCAGCAGCGACGCCCAGGAATTCATCTCGACGGTATGCTTCACCACGTCAGTACGGTAGGCGAAACTGTCGAAATTGTGCGTCGTCGGCAACATCGAAATGCGCGGCGATGGCGTATCGCCAAGCGCGAGGTTCGGCTGTACGAACAGCTTCTTGGCCGGTACATCGCCCTGTCCCAGCCGCGCGTTAGGCCCGATATGCCCGGTCTTGGTGAGATCGTTGATCTCGGACCACAGCTTGATCCGGCTGGTATCGATCGGCTGCACGGCGCGCCAGTACCAGACGATATCCAGATTGTGGAAACACTGGTCGTAAATGTCGTAGCTTCCAGGCTCCTGCGCCGCCTTGTGCTGCGTCGTCAGGAAGTCGTTGTTATCGAAGGTGACGTCGATGCCGAGATCCTGCTCGGCCTGCAGACGTAGTTCCTCCAGCAGGGAGATTGCCGTGCCGAGCACGCGCAGCTTCGGCCGGCCCTGAAGATGAAGCGCAGGCGTGGCAGGTGGTTGCGGGTTTGGATGATGCTTGTTCATCAAGAGGTCTGGACGTCCTGTCGTGCTGACGGTGCTCCCCCCGCCAGGGAGGGCTCCGGTCCTGCGAGGGTGAAGGCCTCGAAGGACCGTTTCAGCAGACTGGCATCGAGTCCGTCAACAATAAAGACGATATGCGAGCGGCGATCGTCCGAGGGCCAGGCAGCCATATGCGTGGGCGGGTGAACAAGATGCTGCACGCCATGGATGGCCACGGGCCGGGCCTCGCCCTCAAGATTGAGGATGCCCTTCACCCGCAACACCCGTTCGCCGTGCCGGTGGAGTAACATGGTCAGCCAGACGCCGAACGCAGTCCAGTCTATGGCCCCCTCGACGCTCATGACGAAGGAGGTGACGGCCGCCTGATGGGTGCCGCCGTCGGCCGTCTCCAGCATGGCCGGTGTTTCGCAATAAAAGCCGCTCGGCGATTGAGCGATGCTGCCACGTGTGGCAACAGCCTCGTCAAACAGCCCCGCGACATCCAGCTCCTTATCCGCCGTTGATAGCAGAGCGGCATCGGGGTTGATCCGCCGCAGCCGCTCCCGAAGAAGGTCCAGACCGTCTTCATCGGCAATGTCCGTCTTCGTCAACACCAGCCGGTCGGCGATCGCCGCTTGCCGGTTGGATTCGATATAGGTATCGAGCTGGCGCATGCCGTTCACGGCATCGACCGTCGCGATGACGTTGCCCAGCCGGAAGTGATGCCGCAACACCGGGTCGGCCTTCAACGTCGACAGCACGGGAAAGGGATCGGCAAGGCCGGTGCTTTCGATCACCACGCGCTTGAAATTCGGAATGAGCCCACGCTCGCGCCTGGAATGCAGGTCGCGCAGCGCATCGGCCAGTTCACCGCGAACGGTGCAGCAGAGGCATCCCGATTGCAGCAACACCATCGTCTCGTCGATCCGCTCAAGCAGATAATGATCGAGGCCGACTTCGCCGAACTCGTTGATGAGCACGGCCGTCTCTGCCAGCGCCGGGTCGGTCAGCAGCCGCTTCAGCAGCGTCGTCTTGCCCGAGCCGAGAAAGCCGGTGAGCAGGTTGACAGGAGTAAAGGCCGGGCTATTCGCCATCGCGCGCCGCCTCCATCCGCCCGATGATATCGATATTCAGGGGATCGCAGATCCGGCCTGAAAGCCGCTCGGCAGCCGGCCAGAGATGGCCGAGATCTTCGATGATCTCGCTTTTGCCGGTACGCGTCGACAACACAAAGGACGCCCCCTGCCAGTCCGACAGCGTCATGCCGAAACCCGCCAGCACCCGGTTTGCCACCCGCACCCGGTTGGCACGCTCGCGCCGCCGGTCGATCCGCTCGACATTGCGCGTGAAAACGCCGGGCCGCGCCACCGCATCGGCCCAGTGTTCATTTCCTCCGAGAACCCCGCACAGCGAGCACATAGTATTTCCTTGAATATGTGAAAGGAGCCGACATCGCCCGCTCCTCGTCTTGCCGTTTACTTCTTGCGCGGAAAGCGCTTGGCGAAATCGTCGGCGATCTCGTTCATGGTAACGAACTTGACGCCCGGATGCTTGCTCATATGCGCAAAAAGCCGCTCCAGCATCATCAGCACCTGCGGACGGCCGGCGACATCCGGATGGATGGTGATCGGGAAGACGGCATAATCCATTTCGCGATAGACCCAGTCGAACTGGTCGCGCCACATCTGCTCGATATCGTGCGGATTGACGAAACCGTGGCTGTTCGGTGCCTTCTTGATGAACATCATCGGCGGCAAGTCGTCGAGATACCAGGAAGCGGGAATTTCGATCAGGTCGGTTTCCTGGCCGCGCTTCAGCGGGACCATCCAGTCGGACGGCTTCTTCGAATAGTCGATCTTGGTCCAGCTGTCGCCGACACGCACGTAGTAGGGCGTGAAGTCGTTGTGCATCAGCGAGTGGTCGTACTTGATGCCGCGCTCAAGAAGCAATTCATTGGTGACGTTGGAAAACTCCCACCACGGCGCGACATAGCCGGTCGGCCGCTTGCCGGAAAGCTTGGTGACGAGATCGATGCACTTGTCGAGAATTTCGGTTTCCTGCTCGCGGGTCATCGCGATCGGGTTTTCATGGGTATAGCCATGAATGCCGATCTCGTGGCCGGCATCAGCCACCGCCTGCATCTGCTCCGGAAAGGTCTCGATCGAGTGACCGGGGATGAACCAGGTCGTCTTGATACCGAAACGCTCGAACAGCTTCAGCAGGCGTGGGCTGCCCACCTCGCCGGCAAAAAGCCCGCGCGAAATATCGTCCGGCGAATCCTCGCCGCCATACGATCCGAGCCAGCCTGCAACGGCATCAACGTCAACGCCGAAGCTGCAAAAGATTTCCTTCGCCATGGGTTATGTCTCCTTGTGGTTTCTTGTCAGAAAGTGTCGTTTCAGTGGACCGGAATGACGGTGGCTTCCGCCGGGTTCCAGGATAGAAGAACGCCGGAGCCGACCGGAAAGGCCTCGGGCTGATATTTGTCGATGTGCGCCTCGAGCGCGACGGAGCGCCCGTCCGGCAGACTGGCCGTCAGGTGCGAGACGTGGCCGACCACGTCGAACCGCTCGATCCGCGCATCGACGACATTGCCGCCGATCTTGCCGACAAGACGCTCGCGCAACTGTGCATCGGCCGCATGTACTTCGATCGCCTCGGCGGGAATGACCAGATTGACCTTGGTCTTGCCGGGCACTGTGCCATTGGCGCGCCCCGACAGCATGCCGACAGGCGTGGACACGGCGGTGTTTTCCCCGTCGGCGCCCTGCACCTCGCCCTGAAAGATTGTGTTGCGGCCGATGAACTGAGCCACGAACGGCGTGTTCGGCCTTGTATAGAGCTGATGCGGCGGGCTGATCTGCTCGATGCGGCCCTGATTCATGACGACGATGCGGTCGGACAGCGCCAGTGCTTCCGACTGCGCGTGAGTGACGAAGATGAAGGTGATGCCCAGTGTCTTCTGTAGCAATTTCAATTCGTTCTGGATCGCCTTGCGCAGATTGGCGTCGAGCGCGCCGAGCGGCTCATCGAGCAACAGTATATCCGGCTCCACGACGAGGCCGCGTGCAAGCGCGATGCGCTGGCGCTGGCCACCCGACAACTTGTCCGGCTTGCGATCGGCGATATCTTCCAGACCGAGTGTCGCAAGGATGCGATCGACCTTGGCATCACGCTCCGCCCTTGCCAGGCCCTTGACCTCCAGACCGTAGCCGACATTGCGGCGCACGGTCATGTGCGGAAACAACGCATAACTCTGGAAGATCATCGAGGTCGGCCGCCCCTGCGGTGACACGTCGTTCATCCGCACGCCCTTGATCATCATGTCGCCGGAGGAAATCCCCTCGAAGCCTGCGATCATACGTAGCGTCGTCGTCTTGCCGCAGCCGGACGGTCCGAGAAACGCGATAAACTCGCCCTTGGTGACCGAAAGGTTGAAGTCGATGACGGCCGGTGTGCCGTTGTCGTAGACCTTGCCAACATTTCTGAGTTCGAGGTCGTAGATCATGGGTGTCGCTCCGGACGGTCTTGGATACGTCTGATTGTGTACCCTCCCCTTGAGAGGGGGAGGGTAGAAAGAAGCTTATGCGCTCAGGAACTCATCCCACTTCTGGATGAGGTGGTCGTATTCATCCGGCCACTGGTGCCAATAGGCGACATTGGCCGCGCGCTCCTCAAGCGAACCACCGTCCCGAAGATCGCCTTCCTTGATGCCGCGCTCTTCCGCGCCGACCCAGGGCTTGCCCTCATACCAGAAGGCATATTTCTCCGGTGCCATGACATCCTTGATGTTCGTCGATGGCGAATAGTAGCCCTGCTCGGAAACCGCGATGCCGGGCTCCCCGGAAAGCCAGTAGTCGGCGTAGGCGATAACGGCTTCCTTGTTGGTCGTACCGGCGATCATCGTTGGGCCGATCGCCCAGCCGCGATAACCTTCCTTCGGCACCGCGTACTTGCAGGGCTTGCCCTGCGCCTTGACGGCCATGACCGCCGGCTGCCAGGCGTCGCAGACGACCATTTCGCCCGATGCCATCAAGTTGACGAGCTCGCCGAAATCACCCCACAGCGCGCGGAACTGACCTTCCTTCTTCTTCGAAATCAGGAACGCAGCCGCCTCGTCGATTTCAGCCGCCGTGGCATTGCCGGGATTTTTTACGTTGGAAAGGCCGAGGGTGTTCATCGCCATGATGGCTTGGCCGAAAGCGATCAGCGGGTCGGTGTTGAGGCCGGACTTGCCCTTCCACTTCGGATCGAAGATCGCCGCCCAGGTGTTGGCTTCCTCGGCGCTGACGACGTCGGGATTGTAGCCGATCGAATCGTAGTTATAGACGGCAGGCACCATGTTGAGCGTGGTCTGCGCCTCGTCGGCCCAGATCTGGCCGGTGATCTGCGATTTCACGTCCCACTTGTCGCTCGGCTTGGTGAACACCTCGCGAATGTTCGCCCAGTTCTTCAACGATGCGGCCGGGATCACTTCGACATTGTCGGTCATGACGATCGACGGCAGACGCTCGGCGATGATTTCCCAGCAATCATAGTCCTTCGAACCGGACAGGATCTTGGTCTGCGCATCCGGGAAGGTCGCTGCCGTTCCAGAGGTGCCGCCGACGCCGGACGCCTTCTTGAATTCTTCAAGAATGCGTTCCTGAACCGTGACCGAAAGGCCGATAGTGCGCAGCTGCTGGCCGGCAAGGTCGGCCGCCTGCGCATAGGCTGCGCGCGACGACAGCAGATGCGTGCCGCCGCCCATGGCAAGCGCCATGACGCCTGCGGACCGCTTCAGAAGGGAGCGGCGATTGATTTCCATGTTGGACATGTCTCTTCTCCAGTTGATTGTTATTCCCCGGAACCCCGTTTGATCGCGGCCCCTTCCTCAGTCTCCGCAGGCCGCTGGCGGCGATAACAGCCACCGCTCAAGCCTCAACGGTTCAGTAGCGCCCCACGAGGAGGCCTCCATCCACGACCAGCACCTGGCCGGTCATGTATCTCGCGTCGTTCGACGCCAGAAATGCGATGACGTCCGCGATATCGTCAGGCGTGCCGAGCCGCCCCATCGGGATGAATTCGGCAGCCTTTTCAGCCCCAGCCGGACCCAGAGAATTTTCTTCGGACAGAAGCTGCGCCGTTCGGATGTATCCGGGCGCGATGCCGTTGACCCGCACGCCGTCTCGCGCCAATTCCACGGCCAGACCGCGCACGAGGCCGATGACGCCGGACTTGGCCGCCGAATAATGCACATGCTCGTCCCAGCCATAGGCGATGCCCATGATCGAGGAAAGCGCGACGATGCTGCCGGATTTGCGCGAACGCATGCCGGGAGCCGCCGCCCGCGCCAGCCGGAAAATGCCCTTGAGATCGATGTCGAAGGTCAGGTCCCACTTTTCGTCGGTGAGATTTGCCAGCGGCGTGCGGTGTGCGATTCCCGCATTGGCGACGACCACATCGATACCGCCGTGGCGGGTTTCTATGTCTGCCACCAGCGCCTCGGTGGCCTCGGTCGATCGCACGTCGTAAAGCTGGAATTCCGCCGATCCGCCAGCCGACAGAATGGCCTGCGCTGTCTCCATTCCCTGCTTTTCCAGAATGTCGGTGACGATGACGTGGTCGCCACGCGCGGCAAGCGCCTTGGCCGTCGCCTGCCCGATGCCGATCCCGGCGCCGGTGACGATGGCAATACGTTTCGATGGTCCAGTCATGGTTTTGTCCCTCTCACAGCATCACATCGCCGGAATTCGGCCCGAGCGTCTGGCCGACGAACAGGCTCGCTGCCGACGATGCGAGGAAGGCGACCGTTTCGGCCACCTCCTCAGGCTCGCCGAAACGCCCAAGCGGCAGTTGGGCCTTCTTGGCGGTGCGCCAGTCGTCGGACAGCGCCATCACCAGCGGCGTGTTGATCGGCCCCGGCGCCACGGCGTTCACCCGCACGCCGCGCTTGGAAACCTCGCGGGCCAGCGCCTTGGTCATGCCGATGATGGCCGCCTTGGCGCTGGAATAATGCACAAGCTCGACGCCGCCGATCTGGCCGAGTTGCGAGGCGACATTGACGACGCCCCCCTCGCCGCGGTCCAGCATCGCCGGTAGCACCGCCTTGGTCATCAGGAAGGTGCCGCGCACATGCACGGCGAACATCCGGTCGAAATCCTTGACCTCGAGATTTTCGAACAGCGCCTGATGGGCGATGCCGGCATTGTTGACGAGGAGATGCGTCTCGCCATGCGCCGTCACCGCAGCGGCGTGGATGGCAGCCACGTCGTCTTCGGATGACACGTCCCCGGCAATGGCGGCAGCCGTTCCGCCTGCCGCCTGAATTTCACCGGCGACCGCATCGGCCCGGACCAGCGACAGATCGTTGACCATCACCGCGTAGCCCTCGGCTGCCAGCTTGTGGGCGATGGCCCGGCCGATACCGGAGCCGGCACCCGTGACGATCGCGGAGCGCTTTTGCGTCACCATCACGCCTCCTCCTGGATTGCCGTCTGCTTGGCGCGGCGCACGGACAGCGTCATCAGCACGGCGTAGGTGCCCAGCAGCGCAAAGGAGAACAGTGTGGTCAGCACCCCGAAGGCGAAGACATTCGGATGCACTTCCACCGAGAAAGTGCCGTAGATGGCCAGCGGCAACGTCAGGTCACGGCCCGAGGCAAACAGCGTGCGCGAGAACTCGTCGTAAGACAGCGTGAAGGCGAACAGCATGGCCGACAGCACGCCCGGAAAGATCAGCGGAAAGGTGATCTTGCGGAAGGTCCGCGCCGGCGAGACCCCGAGCGACCAGGCCGCCTCTTCGACGCTCGGATCGAAGCGGTTGAAAATGGCCAGCATAACCAGAAAGGCGAAGGGGAAAGTATAGACGACGTGCAGCACGAAGGCCGTGCCCCACCAATGGCGGTCGATGCCGAGCGAGTTGGCAACCAGCGCCATGCCGAGGCCGACGAGCACGCCGGGCACCATCATGCCGAGCACGATCAGATAGAACACAAAGCCCGAGCCCTTGAACTTGCGACGGAACGCCTGCGCCGCCGAAACACCGAGAACCGTCGAGACGATCATCGTCATCACCGCCAGCCCCATCGACCGGACGAGCGCCTGCTCGATCGGCAACGGTGCGATGCGCGAGGGCGGCGTCAGACCGAAGAGATGCTTGTACCAGTAGGTCGACCATTCGATGATTGGAAACTGCGGTCCGCCTTCCGGCCCTGTCTGGAACGACAGGATCGCCAGAACCACGAGCGGCCCGTACAGGAAGACGAGGAAGAGCGCGGTATAGGTGCCGAGACCGAATTTGATGCCGGTTGCGTTCATGATCAGAGCTCCTTCCTGAGATCGACGATCCTGAGCAAGGCAGCGACCACGGCGCCCATGAGGATCGTCAGCACCACGCCTGCCACCGCCGCGAAGGCCCATTTGAGCGACCCGACCTGGGTAACGATGATGTTGCCGAGCAGGTTGACCTTGCGGCCCGAAAGTGCGGCCGAGGTGGCGAATTCGCCAAGAACCATAACCGAGACGAAGATGCCGCCGACGACCACGCCCGGCATGGACAGCGGCAGGATGATGGTGCGGAAGATGCGGCCGAAGCTGGCTCCCAGATCCTGTGCAGCCTCGATCACCGAAGGATCGATACGGCCGAGCATGAAAGCGATCGGACCGACCATGAAGACGCAGTAGATCTGCGTCATGCCGATGATGACCGACAGTTCGGAAAATAGCAGGATCTCGATCGGCTGCTGGACGACACCGATCTTCATCAGGATCAGGTTGATCGCACCTTCCTTGCCGAGCATCGGCCGCCAAGCCAAGACGCGGATAAGGAACGAGGTCCAGAAGGGAATGACGCAGAGGACCAGAAGAACGGTCTGGATCGTCTTGTTCCTGACGAACAGACCGACGAAAAGGGCGGCCGGATAGCCGACCAGCACCGTCGAGAATAGCACGATCAGCCAGATGCGCACCGTCGTCCAGAGCGCACCCAGATAGGTCTCGCTGCTGAAGAAGGTGATCCAGCTCCTCAGCGTCAGGGTCGGTTCGATCTTGAAGGTCGTCTGCGTCCAGAACGAGACATAGACCATCATCAGGATCGGCAGCACCAGAAACAGCACCATCCAGATCACGCCGGGCGCCAGCAGCCAGAACGCGGGGCCGGAGAACTTCCGTTTGCTGGTCGTTTCGACCTGCGCTTCATCGCCAATCGCGACCATCGTCATCTCTCATTCTCCAGAATAGGCAAGGGCGTTTGCGACCGGACTTTTCAGGCAGGGCGTTTTCAGGCAAAGACAAGAGCGTCCTCCCGCTTCCAGACCAGCGCGTAGCGGCCTTTCTCGACATAGGTTTGCGGTGCGGAGCGGCTGAGGTGCGATTCCACCTCGAACACTCGGCCGTCATCGAGCGCGAAGAAAGAATTGATTGCCGCCCCGGAATATTCGCTGGCGACGAAAATGCCCTCCAGACGAACCTCTCCCTGAAGGATCGGCGCATTCTGCTCGCGGATATCGACCCGGTCGTAGCGGATCGCATAGGCAGGCTGCGATGCCGGCTGGCGAAAGCCCCCCAGCGCAAATCGTCCGGTCGGACTGACGAAAACATCACCTGCAACACTGCCGGAAAACAGATTGTAGCAATTGAGAAAGCGCGCGACGGCAGACGATGCCGGGCGGTTGTAGAGGAGATCGGAGTGAGCGGACTGGGCGATGTGCCCACGGTCGAGCACCAGCACCGTATCGCCCATGGCGAGCGCCTCGCTTTCGCTACCGGTGACATGCAGGAAGGTGACGCCGCAGCGCTCGCGGATAGCACGCAGTTCGGTGCGCATCCGGGAGCGCAGATTGGCGTCGAGCGCGCCGAGCGGCTCGTCGAGCAGAACCATCTTCGGCTCGGTCACCAGCGTGCGGGCCAGAGCGACGCGCTGGCGCTGGCCACCGGAAATCTGCGTCACGGCCCGGTCTTCAAGGCCCGTCAGTCCGACCAGCGAAATGATGTCGCGCACCCTGGCCTTGACGCTGGCGGCATCGGTGACCGGGTTAAGCTCGCGGTTGACAAGGCCGAAGGCGATGTTTTCCGAGACCGAAAGATGCGGAAACAGGGCGAAATTCTGGAAGACGAAACCGATACCGCGATTGTGCGGCGCGATGCCGTCAATCCGCTTGCCGCCGAACAGGATCGCGCCCTGTTCCGGCTCCTCGAAACCGGCAATCACCCGCAGAAGCGTGGTCTTGCCGGACCCGCTCGGGCCGAGAAGCGAGATATAGGCATCATCGGGCAAGGCCAGTTCGACCCTGTCCAACGCCTTGAGGTCGCCGTAGGATTTCGAGACGTTCATGAGTTGAAGAGCTGCCGACATCGCTATCCTGCCAGTTTCAAAGGCAAGGAACATTCTTCCGGCAAAGCTTCGCCCATACCCGAACCGCTGATAGGTCCCGGCAGGCAAGCAAAAGCCGTTCGCGCAAACATCACACGCGCGTCAAGAGATGTTCCTTGGCGTTTTTAAGAAAGTTCCACCTGTTACGCTTCTTGCGAGCGCCTGCATTGCAAAAACTATGACATGAATGATTTTTGTATTCAATAGGCTTTTTACAAAATCAAGACATGTCGGCTCGGCGCACCCGAAGACACAGGGGCACCCTTCGAAAGCCAGCACAGCTTTTTCGTGCCGCAGACGATCTACGCAAGTCCAAACACACTTTGCACCTCATAAGAGAACTATTCCCAACAAAACTGGCAATAAACCGGAGCAGCTGATCAAGCAGCAGAATGCGGGTGCCTTATCAGGTCGACCTCAGCCCGAGGTCGCTACCCATTCATTCACTCTCTCGACAAAATGAATTTTATCGTGACATTGTATTCAATAATCATTTTATTTTTGCCCTGTCCTTACTCCCTGCAAATGCGTAAAACTGAATTTAGGACATCGGCCAGAGGGAAAGCGCCGGATTTCATGACCGAAGATCGAACCAGATCGACCGCACAGAAGCGATACGAAATCGCCGAGGATATTCTGCGCAGTAACATTATCGACGGCGTTCTGCCGGAGGGTCTGGTGCTGCTCGAAGGTCCCATTGCGGACATCCTGCAAATTTCCCGCGCGCCCGTTCAACGTGCGCTGCAAACTCTTGAAACCGAGGGGCTTCTGCATCGCTTCAGCGGCCGGGGCTATCTCGTCGGAGCGCCGAATCGAGGCATCGAGCCCAACCGCACCGATATCAAGGCGCTTGGACTGCACATTACGAGCCATGCCGACGAGGCACTCCAGAGCCGATCGTCCTGGGAGCGCATCTACAATACCGTCGAGGCG
Source organism: Rhizobium indicum (assembly GCF_005862305.2). Classification (NCBI taxonomy): domain Bacteria; kingdom Pseudomonadati; phylum Pseudomonadota; class Alphaproteobacteria; order Hyphomicrobiales; family Rhizobiaceae; genus Rhizobium; species Rhizobium indicum. Next base: position 845,597 of record NZ_CP054022.1, read on the forward strand.
GATGTGGCCGGATGCGTCGTGTTCGGCCAGTACCGCATCGTCGAGATCGAGCTTGCAAACCATTTCAACGTCAGCCGCACCGTCGTGCGCGACGTGCTGACCCGGCTGCGCGAGCGCGGGCTCGTGCGCAAGAACCAGAGTTCGCATTGGATCGCCGGCCCGCTGACGGCCCAGATCGTCAAGGATCACTTCGTTCTGCGGCGCATGCTGGAGCCACAGGCTATCGTTGTCGGTGCAGGGCATATCGACCACGCCGTCCTGACCGATCTGTTTACCCGCCTCTCCACGCTGGAGCAGCAACAGCCGAAAGATTATCTCGGTGCGGTCGAGGCCATCCAGTCCAGCTTCATCGAAACCTGCGTTCTGGCGACTCCGAACGAACGGCTGAAGGATCTGATCCGCAACAATCTTCTGCCGGTGACGGCGACCGAGCGCCTGCTTCGCCGCCTTGGCCTTCCCGGCGATCCGGCGATCATCACCGAGCTTCGGCTGATCGCCGAGCTGCTGATGCGTGGCGCGGCGACGGCCGCTGCCGCTATGATGGAGAGCCACCTCGATGCCTCCGTCAACCGCACGATCGCCCAGATGAAGATCGTTGCGATCATTCCAGGCCCGAGCGTCACGGCCGATTATCTGACGCGGGTGATGGAATAGCGGCAACGCCGACTTGCCTTTCCCGCTGCCACAGTCGCCATGTCGCAAAGCCCGCATCGGATCGCCCCTTCCTAGGCCAATGCCGTGCGAAGGCTGGTCAACAGGGCTTGCCGGTCCGCCCGCGCCTTAAGCGCCTCGTCCATCGTCACCTTGACGAAGCGGGTGGGCGTATGAGGCTGGAGCTGGCCGATAAGATCCATGTCGGCGGAGATGACCGTTCCAACCATGAAGTAGCCGCCACCCGAGACGGCGTCCCGGTGCAGGATGATCGGTTCGGTGCCGCCCGGGACCTGAATGGAGCCATAGGGATAGCAGCTGTCGACGATGTTCGACGGATCGGAACCCGCGCCAAAAGGTTGCTCGCGCTCAACGAAATCGAGCTTGCGTCCGCCCTTGAAGCGATAACCCATGCGGTCGGCCTCGTTGGCGACCTTCCATTCGTCGGCGAAGAAGTTTTGCTGCGATTCTTCCGTGACGCGGTGCCAGTAGAGGCCCGGCAAAACGCGAAGCTCCGCCAGCATGCCCGGCTTACGGCGCAAATCCTCGGTGACCGTCCGACCCTCGGTCGCAAGACTAGCAGTGCTGACCGGAAGTTCGTCGCCGGCTGCGATCGCCCGGCCCTTGTAGCCGCCGAGCGCGCCGATCGGATAGGTCGAGCGGCTGCCAAGTGCTTCCGGCACATCGATGCCGCCCGAGACAGCGATGCAGATACGTGCGCCGGATTTAAGGTAGTCGAAGGTCAGGGTCTGCCCGGCCTTGACCTTGAAGGCGGTCCAGCCGGGTTGCGCGACGCCGTCGACCTTGGCCGGCATCTCGGCGCCGGTGACGGCAACCAGTGCATCCTCGGTGAATTCAAGCTTCGGCCCGATGAAGACGGCTTCAAGCCCGGCAGCACCCTCGTCATTGCCAACGAGCAGGTTTGCCGCCCGCATCGCATAACGGTCCATCGCACCGCCGACGGGTATGCCGAGGTGGAAATAGCCGGGCCGGCCGAGATCCTGGACGGTGGTGGCGAGACCATGGTGGAGAACCTTAATGGCCATTGAGCATGCCCTCCAGCGTGGCGTTGTAGCCGTCGATGTCCTTCTGGAACTCCCTGAGATCGAAGCTGACCTCGCGGATCGGCGGAGCAAACCGGCCCTTGTCGACATCCTCGACCGCCTGGTCGTAGGCATCGCGGCCGATCGGCTTGAACTTGACGATGTCGCCGGGGCGGAAGAACACCATGAAGTCTCGGAGATAGCTGGTGGTCTGGGTCGGATCGAAGATCGGCATCGGGGTGATGCCGAACATCTGGTAGCCGCCGGCACCGCGTACCGAGTAGATGCATCCGAAGCAACCGCCATGGCCGACGGTCAGTCTCGGGGTATCGGTGCGCGGGCGAAGGTATTTCGGAACCTGGATCTGCCTTTGGCGCTCGACCATCTGGTACATGAACGGCAGCCCGGCGACGAAACCAACCATGGAGACGAACCAGGGCGAACCCGAATGGGCGGCGACGAAATCATCGACCGAACCGAAATTGTTGATGCGGGCGGCGTAGTCGAGATCGGTACCCGCAGGATCCTGGTGGCGCTCGCGGAAGCGCATGAGCGTTTCGTGCGTCCAGGGATCATTGTAGAACACCGGAATTTCGACGATGCGGGTCCTGATCACCGGTTCGGCCTTGCTGGCGGCTCCTTCGATCGACTTTACCTCCCGCAGGATATCGTCGGGGTGGATGATGTCGGGATTGAACTTGATCTGGAACGATGCGTTGGCCGGGCAGATTTCGGTCACCCCCTTGATGCCACTTTCGCGAACCCCGGTTGCCATCGACAGGCTGGTGAAGAATGCTTCGAGCGACATCTCCTCACTGCATTCGATGAACAGATGCTCATCGCCCCCGAACGTATATCGTATGCTCATCAGGCAACCTCCGCGGTCTTGCCGGAAAGACCGGCGAATTCGGTTTCAAGCCATGTTTCGAGGAAGCGAGTGTGGAACGCGCCGCGCCGGACGCTCTCGTCGCTGGCAAGCGCCAGATGCAGCGGCACCGTCGTTGGAATGCCGGTAATCGTCAGGCCTTCGAGCGCGCTCTTCAGCCGCTCAAGGCATGCGTCGCGGCTTTCGGCCCAGACGATCAGCTTGCCGACGAGCGAATCGTAGAACGGAGGGATGGAATAACCTTCGTAGAGCATAGTGTCGAAGCGGATGGCTTCGCCCTCAGGAACTTTCAGCGTCTCGATCCGCCCTGGTGCCGGCATGAAATTGCGGGACGGATCCTCGGCATTGATGCGGCATTCGATGGCGTGGCCGCGCGCGACGATATCCTTCTGTGCGATCGACAGCTTGGCGCCGCCGCAAACCTTGATCATCTCCTGCACGAGGTCGATGCCGGTGATCATCTCGGTCACCGGATGCTCCACCTGGATACGGGTGTTGACCTCGATGAAGTAGAATTCGCGGGCGATCTCGTCGTAGAGATATTCGACAGTGCCCGCGCCGCGATAGCCGACCTCCCTGGCAAGCGCCACCGCGCTGGCGCACAGCTTTTCACGCACGTCCGCTGGCAGCAGGAAGGACGGCGCTTCTTCCCAGACCTTCTGGCGGCGGCGCTGCAGCGAGCATTCGCGCTCGAAGCAATGAACGAAATTCTCGCCGTCACCAAGGATCTGCACTTCGACATGACGTGCCTTGGTGATGACCTTCTCGAGATAAAGCCCGCCATCGCCGAAGGCGGCAGCGGCCTCCGCCGAGGCCTGCGGGAAATGCCTTTCCAGGTCCGCCATGTTGTCGGCGATGCGAATGCCGCGCCCGCCGCCACCGGCAGCCGCCTTGATCATTATCGGGAAGCCGGTCTTGTCCGCGATGGCGCGGGCCTCATCGAGGCTGGCGATTCGTCCGGCACTGCCGGGAACGGTCGGCACGCCGGCGCGGGCGGCCACCGCGCGGGCGGCGACCTTGTCGCCAAGCAGGCGGATCGCATCACCCTTGGGACCGATGAAGATCAGGCCCGCAGCTTCGACCGCGTCGGCGAAATCGGCATTTTCGGAGAGGAAGCCATAGCCCGGGTGCACTGCATCGACGCCGGTCGCCTTGGCGGCAGAAACAACGGCATTGATATTGAGATAGGATTTGGCGGCGGATGGCGGGCCGATGTTGACGGCCTCGTCGGCAAGCTTCACGGCCAACATATCGGCGTCCGCGGCACTGTGGACCTGCACGGTGCGAATGCCGAGCGCCTTTGCCGCCTTGATGATACGCACCGCGATCTCGCCGCGGTTAGCAACGAGGAGCGAGCGGATGGTCATGCGTCCACCTCTGCGATCACCTGGCCGGCCATCACCGGCTCTTCATTATCGACGAGGAAGCGGATGGCCGTGCCGTCGATGCCTGCCGGGATTTCCTGGAATGTCTTCATCACCTCGATCATGCCGATGGTGTCGGCACTTGCGACCGCGTCGCCGTCCGCCTTGAACGGGGCCGCGTCCGGCGCCGGCGTCCGGTAGAACGTGCCCGGCAAGGGCGATCTGATTTCGAGCTTGCTCATGTCTCTCTCCGCTTAAAGTCTCAGTGGCCTGCGATTTCCGAAACCGGCGCGATGCGGATGCCTTCGGCATTCAGCGCCGCGCGCATCTGGCGCACGATATCGAGCGCGCCAAGCGTATCGGAATGGAAGCAGATGGATTCAAAGGCGATGTCGACATCGCTGCCGGTGACCGTCCTGACCTTGCCTTCCCTGCAGGCGCGCACGACCTTTCGGGCGATCGCGGCGGGATCCGGACGCCCGGCATCGCGGGTAAAGACGATTGAGCCGGTGTCGTCGTAGTCGCGGTCCGCGTAGAACTCGCGCACGACCGGCTGGCCGGCTTCCTTTGCGACCCGGTAGGTTTCCGAACCGCCCATGCAGAAGATGTAGGCATTGGGCTCGACGGTGCGCATGTATTGCACGAAGATCTGCGAGAGCTCGGCGTTCACAGCCATTTCCATATAGAGAGCGCCGTGCGGCTTCACATGCTGCAGGCGGGCGCCGTGGCGACGGGCGAACTCCCGCAGCGCGCCGACCTGATAGACCATGTCGTTGACCAGTTCCTTGGCCGTTCCGGCAATCTTGCGGCGGCCGAAACCCTGAAGATCGTTATAGCCTGGATGCGCGCCGATGCCGACGCCATGCTCCGTCGCGAGACGAACCGTCTGATCCATGAGGTTCGGATCGCCGGCGTGAAAACCGGCGGCGATATTGGCCGAACTGATCAACGCCATCAGCGTTGTGTCGTCGGTATCGCCGACGCGCCACCGGCCGAAGGCTTCGCCCATGTCGCAATTGATGTCTACTGCATCGATCAACGTACTGTTCCTCGCCTGCCTGCATGGGGCCACGCTTCCGTCTGCCGCTTTTTTGACAAAATCAGGCTAGGACGAATTAATTCATTTGAAAAATTCTATTTTTTTATGCTTTCTATCTAAAAATCAGAATACAGTGCTCAGATTTGATGCACCCCAGAAACACGTAATTACAATCAGTTGAGACGAGCGTGCGCCTTTGCGTGCGGATCTATGCCGCTTTTTGGGTCGGCTCTTCTGATTTTCCGATGGCATGTTTTGGTTTATTGAATAGGAAGGCATCGTCATGGCGCTCAGTCTCCGGCAGCTTCGTTATTTTGTCGCGACCGCGGAACTCGGCCAGATATCACAGGCTGCGCTAGATCTTTCCATTTCGCAGTCCGCCGTGACGACGGCGATCAAGGAACTGGAGCAGACCGTCGGCGCCAGCCTGTTCATCCGTGCCCCACACGGCATGGACCTGACGGCGGCCGGGCGCCAGTTCCTGTCGCATGCCTATGACATCCTGAAAAAGGTGGATGAGGCAACGCACCTGAACGTCGTCAACAACGAAGTCGAGGGTACCCTGACGGTGGCGGCAACCTATACCGTCATCGGCTATTTTCTGCCCCTGCACATCGAACGGCTGCGGCGCCTCTTCCCCAAGCTCGATATCCAACTCTTCGAATTGACACGGGAATCGATCGAGGAAGGTCTTCTGACCAACCGCTATGATATGTCGGTGCTACTCACCTCCAACATCCTCAACCCATCGCTTGTGACGGAAAAGGTGTTGAGTTCGACCCGCCGCCTGTGGGTGCCGGCGCAGCATCACCTGCTTCAGGCAGATTCAGTGGGTTTGGAGGAAATCGCCGAGGAACCTTACATCATGCTGACCGTCGACGAGGCGGCCCATTCGTCGCTGAAATACTGGAGCGCCTCGCCCTACCAGCCCCAGGTGATCCTGCGCACGTCATCCGTCGAGGCGGTGCGATCCCTCGTCGCCAACGGCCAAGGCGTGGCAATCCTCTCCGACATGGTGCACCGGCCTTGGTCACTGGAAGGACGGCGGATCGAAACCATCAATGTGCGCGATCCGGTGCCGGCCATGGATGTTGGTCTTGCATGGCGTAAGAACCTCGAACTTTCACCGCCGATGCTCGCCTTCCGATCCTATTTCCAGCAGGCATTCCACCTGCCAGGGAATGCGCGCTAAGACTATAGGTTTGTATTGCTCGCCTTGATGCCAGTCGAACCGGTGACGCCTCGCGATTTGCGGCGCGCCGACCGAACTGTCGCGACTGGGGCCTGGTTCTGACCCGTGGTGTCGGCGGTGGCGCTCGAAGGAAGGGCCCTGCGGTTGCCGTTCTTCGTCGAGAAGCTCGCCGCCAGCTTCCTGTCGGTGCTGGATTCGGAAGCACGGTCGGTTCGCTGCTTGGTACCAGCATCACGTTGGCGGCCATCCCTGGCATGGCGCGTTATTTCGCGGGCGTAGTGCAGGCACCGATGACTGCCTTCGTCATCATCCTGGAAATGACCGGCGACCACCAGGCCGTTATCCCGATCATGGCAGTGTCGATGATCAGCTGCTTTGCCATTGGATCCTTGCGGTCGAGCAATACGGAACGGTCAAAGTCATGCAGGCCGTTCCAACAAGCATTCTCTGCAAGGTGAGGCGCCCCGCAGCCACGGCCCCGCCGCGTGTCGATCCGGAGGTCCGGATACAACTGGCGAAAGAAGTGCCAACGTCCAGGCGCGTGGTTCCTATTCGATGATCCTCTTGCGGAAAGCGGCGGCGATCAACGCAGTGTCCTTATAAACGTTGAACTCGTCCTTTAAGCGACCGATGTGCGTGCGCACCGTATAGGCGGAACAACCCAGGATTATCGCAATTTCCTGGGCGCTTTTTCCCTCGCACATGAGCGTTAGTACTTCCTTTTCACGCGGCGTTACTCGAGGCTCCATAAAACCACATATGGTGCTGCCGTTGCCAATTTGACAGTCGGGAATGAAGATGAGGAGCGTAAAGTTTGCGGCATTGCAATAGTTGATAATGCAGCGCAATATAACTGTCACACATCTGTGCAGTGAGGGGCGCCGTGCGAATGAGGATTTGCATATATAAGTCGGATAGAGCACCTGACCTTACCCTCTTGCTGCGAGAGGGCTTACCCGTACCCCTTGATACAAAGATAGACAAATGGACCAAAATTAAGGTCGTCACTGACAGGGAGATGAGCGCAGACCTTTTGGTTCAAATTGGAGGTCCGGGGTATTTGGTAGTTCGCCTTGGCACGATTGTACGACATTAGGCAATTGCACAGCCGTTGCGGCCGCGTTACCAAGATGCCATCGTCGCATCGCGGGTCTTTGTCTACCGAAACACGCACCCTCGCGCTTGTGAGCCGAGAAGCCGCTTGCTGAGAAAGTCTGGCGCTATTGCGAGACGCAGGACATCAGCGGCAAGACGGTGACCGGCAAAATCAAATATTCGGACGTCACCCGGCGCGAAGCGCAGACGACGGCCACCACACTATGCCAGAGTGGCATGCTCATGCGATTATCGCGCGCCTAAGAAATGCGCTGGAATTCGAGTCAGGTTTTCCGCCGATCATCTGAAAAATCCACCGGATCAAACGGCCTTGAGATACTCGACCCAGCGCGGATCCTGCATGGCCACGCGAGCGCGCATGTGTTTCCAGGCGCCATATTTGTAGAAATCAAAATCGAGCGCCGAGACGACATTCTGGACCATGGCCCAAGTCGACCATTTCACATCGGCAAGCGCCCGATGCACGGCAAGACGGGCTTTCATTCGCGGATCGAAGCGGCCGAAATATTCCTCTATGACCTCTGCCTCCACGGCATCGGAGAAGAACATCTCGCCGCACCAAATGCCGATATCGTAGCAACGGTCGTTATTGGAGGCATATTCGTAGTCGATGAGCATCAGCGACTTGTCGTCGGCGACCATAAAATTACCCGCCATAGGATCGTTAAAGCAAGCAACGAGATCAATGCCGGAAGCTTCGAGAGCTGCGCGCGCGAGCCGGTATTGCTTGTAAAGCCAGGCAAAATCGATCGGAAAGGCACCGCCCAATTCGCGCACCTGCTCGATATGCTCGTCGATCATGTCAAAGACCGTCTTGGTCAGCGGCAAGCGGCCTGAATCGTTGAAGGTGCGGTAGAGCCCGACGACGGCTTTGCGCACTGTCGGATCCTGGAAATCGCGGTTGGTGCAGGCACGCCGACCTTCGATATAGTCGGCGATCTCGACACCCTTGTCAGCGAGATACTCATAAATCTTCGGGCCAATGCCGAGGTCCTGCGCCCGGCGGCTGGCGTCCAGCGCCGCCTTGCGGTCGATGAACATCTCGGTGCCGCGGCCGGGCACCTTGACGAAGAAATGGCCCTGTTCGCCAGCGACCCTGACCCGCCAGTTCGAATTGCTGATACCGCCGTGCACCGGACGGTAATGGAGTTCACGTTCAGACCACGGCTCAATTTCGCGCAGCAGGGATTCGATTTCCCCTTCCGCCTCGTTTGTCGCTTCCCCCAATCGTTTTTCCATGGTTTGATCCCTCAGAGTGTGCGGAGCATGAATTCGAAACGCGGATTGCGAAGCTCCATTCGGCAGCGCAACAGGCGCCATTGTGCATATTTCAGGAATTCGATACCGCCGCGCGGCGAAACCCTGTCCATCAGCATGCCCCACATGCCCCAGAAGAGATCGTCAGCAATGCCGTAAAGGCGGCAGCGGTTGAGCGACGTCTGGCGAAATTGTCCCTCGAAGATTTCGAGCGCCGGCTGCATTTCGCTGTCGAACTGGAAGGCCTCGTTGAGCAGGATGCCGATGTCGTAGAACGGATCGACATTGCGGGCCTCGTCGAAATCGACCAGTTGCACTCTACCATCCGGCGCGATCATGATGTTGGAGGCAAGACCGTCGGCATGGGCTGGTTTTTCATCGAAGCCGGTAGCGATGATCGCCGCTTCGATATCTCCGACGCATTCGCGCATCCACCATCCGTCTGCGGCAACCTCTGCGATGCCTGCATCGGCAAGCGCTTTTTCGACGACGCGGATGCGGTCGAACACTGTCCACGTTTCGCCAAGCGGCCTGCTGCCATGCAGGGCGCTCTTGGCGGCGATGACACTTTCCAGAACATCGCGCTTGCGCAGGTCGTCCATTCTGGCGGTATGCCAGGCTTCCGACAGGCGGTCGAAAACGACCGCCGACATTTCCGGGCTGTGCCAAAGGGGCGCCGGCGTCAGGCCCAGGGTTGAAGCCTGACGCGCGGCGCTAACGGACCTCTCCAGATCGATGAAATCCGACTGGTCCGTATGGAGAATTTTCAGGAAATAGGTGGCGGGCGCATCTCCCCTGGCAACGAACCAGTTCTGGCTGTCGACGGCACGGTGCGTCGGCGAGGCGACACCCGCAATGCCCGGCGCATAACGCATATCGGCGTTTGCCCAGCCCGAAACGGCGCGGATGGCGGCTTCAGCCGCCTTCTCATCCACTGTGGATGCTTGCCCGAGTGCCTTCATGCTCCCAATCCTTCAGTCGATGGTTTTCAGGATGTTGCCGTTGAGGCAGAATTTCCACAGCATGGCGCTGAGGATTTCCGCGCCCAGCAACCGGTCTTCCGGCGTGGTGAACTCCGTTGGGTGGTGGATGACGCCGCCGACGCTCGGCACGGCGATGACAACGGCCGGGGAAACGGCCGTCATGCTGACCGCGTCATGTCCGCCGATGGTGTCGAGCAACAAGGTTTCAAGGCCGAAGCCGGCAGCAGTATCCTGGGCCAGGGCAACCAGTCGCTCGTCCATGTTCCCGGCGCGGCGGCGGTCGATCGAGCGGACCTCGAAGCCGACATCCGCTTTCTTGGCGCAGAGGTCAGCTTTCTCGTTGAGCTGGGCTTCCGCCCAGGCCAACACATCGGGCTTGGCAGAGCGCAATTCGATGAACATCACCGCCTCGCCGGGCACGACGTTGGGAGAATTCGGATAGACCTCGAGACGACCGCAGGAGGTGTGCAGGTCGATCCCGGCTTGGTCGGCAAAACCCTTCAACTCGGCGATCAGGTAGGCCGCGGCCAGGAGCGCGTCATGGCGCTCGGCCATCGGCGTCGGGCCGGTGTGCGCCTGGCGGCCGATGAAGGCGAGCCGGTATTTGACGTTGCCCCAGAAACGGTTGAAGATGGCAAAGCGCATGCCGTTCTTTTCCAGCTCGGCCGAACCCTCGATATGCAGTTCGATCAGCGCATCGGGAATAACCGGGCCGAAGGTGCCGGCATAACCGATGTCATCAAGAGCGTGATTGACGGAAATGCCGTCGCCATCCTTGCGGGCGAGCGCGAAATCGAGTGTCAGTTCGCCGGCATTGACGCCGCTGCCGAGAAGGCTCGGCTGGAAGCGGGCGCCCTCCTCGTTGGTCCAGTTGACGATGCAGAAATTGACTTTCGGCGTGACCCCAGCCGCGGCAACCTGCTTGCGTATGGCGTCCATCGCCGCGCAGGCGGCAATCACGCCGTAGGCGCCATCGAAGCGGCCGCCGTTCGGCTGGCTGTCGAGGTGCGACCCGCTCATGACCAGAGGTGCATCCGGCCCGGCCCAATCGAGGAAGCCGTACATGTTGCCCATCGGGTCGATCTCCAGGCGCAGGCCCGAATTCTTCAGCCAGTTCGCCAGCCAGTCACGTGCCGCCTTGTCTTCCCGTGACAGGGTCAGCCGCGTCATCGCACCACCCGGCCCGCCGCCGAAGACGGAGACTTCCTCCATCATCCGGTGCAGGGCTTCGGCATCGACCTCAGGCAGGGATGCCGGCTCGTTGCGGGTTTCAAGCATAAATCACCTTCACTCGCGCCTCTTCCAACTTTTCAAGGAAATCTGCCCGCGGAGGCGCATCAGTGATGAGCAGATCAACGTCACGAAAATTATAGGTGCAGAAATTACCCTGGCGGCCGAACTTGCTGCTGTCGGCGAGCATCACCACCTGCTTGGCATGGCGGCGCAACGCCCGGCGCACCAGCGCCTCGTCCTCGCCGAGGTCCATGAAACCGAGATTGACATCGACCGTCACCGCGCTGACGAAGGCGATATCGAAGAGATGTTCGCGGATCACATTGAGCGTATCGGTGCCGAGAAACGCCCGGTAGCTCGGCCGCAGAACGCCGCCGACCGCGACCACGTTATTGGATTCCACCCCCGACAAGGTCTGGATGATATCCAGCGAGTTGGTGTAGATATTGATCAGCGGCCGATCGACTAGATAGCGCGACAGCGCCAGCATCGTCGTGCCGCTGTCGAGGAAGATCTTGGTATGGTCGCGCAGCTCCCTGGCAGCGAGGGTTGCTATTTTTGCCTTTTCACGGGCATTGACGCGCATGCGTTGCGAGATCGGCTGATCGGCATCCCGACGCGGCGTCACGCCGCCGCCATAGATGCAGCGCAGGTGCCCTTCCATCTCCAGCTGCTTCAGGTCGCGGCGCACGGTTTCCGGGCTGACGGAAAATTCCGTCGCCAGTTCCTTGACCGTGACCCGGCCATGCTTGGCCAGCTCTTCGAGAATGTGTTGCAGACGTGCCTGGGGATGGTCGGTCATGAGGGCTTTCCCGGTCACAAGCCCATGGGCAAGTCTGTCGAACAGGCGTGTCCCGCCGCAGTTGCTGTTTCTTTCATCCTCTGATCCCCCCGGGTTTCGATGCAATTTGCGGTTTCAAGCTGCGGCATGGGAAAGCGTGTTTTCCACCAAAAAGCAAGCAGCCAGATCCTTGTTGCCGCGGGCGGTCAGGACCGGGCTTTGCTTGTGACAGCGGCCGAATGCGTTCGGGCAGCGGCTGGCGAAACTGCAACCGGGCGGCAGGTCGATCGGGCTTGGCGGCTCTCCTTCCAGCAGACACTCTTCCGGCTTGTAGCGGCGCTCCTCCAGCGTCGGCACGGCGCTGAGCAAGGCCTTGGTGTAGGGATGGCCTGGATCGAAGAACAGCCGGCCGTTGTCGGCGATCTCGACGACTTCGCCAAGATACATGACCGCAACGCGATTGCAGACACGCCGTACCATCGCCAGATCGTGAGAAATGTAGACATAGGTCAGGCCGTGCTGGGCCTGCAACTGCTCGAACAGCTTCAGCAATTTGAACTGCTCGGTCTGGTCAAGCGACGACAGCGTCTCGTCCATGATCAACACCTTCGGCTCCAGCACCATGGCGCGGGCGACGTTGACGCGCTGGCGCTGGCCGGCACTCAAACCCAGCGGAAGCTCATCGTAGAGCGTACCGGGCAGGCCGACCTCACGCATCACGGAGAGCACGCGGTCACGCAACTCCGCGCCCCTGACGATGCCGTGCGTCTTCAGCGGCTCCTCGATGATGGCGCCGATGGCGGTGCGTGGCGGCAGCGAATTGAAGGGATCCTGCAGCACCAGCTGAAAATCGCGCCGGAATTTCAAAAGCCCCTTGCCGGAAAGCCTGGTGATATCCTGTCCGTCGCAGAGGACCTGGCCGCTATCGGGCCGTTCCAGCCGGCTGAGCAAGCGCATGAGAGTGGACTTGCCGCAGCCGGATTCGCCGACGATGCCGAAGTTCTCGCCCGGAAAGACGTCGAAGGTGACGTTGCGCACGGCACGCACGGTGCTGTAGCTGGCAAAGGTGCCGCGCTTGCGCACCCGGTAGGAACGCGTGGCATCGCGAATGCTGATGATCGGCTCGCGGGTCTCAGCCGGCAGGTCGATGGTAACAGCTTCGCTCGTCCAAATCTTCGGGATCTGGCTGATCAGCTCGCGGGTATAGGGATGCTCCGGCGTGTTGACGAGTGCCTTCGTTGCCTGCCGCTCCACGACCTTACCTTCGGCCAGCACCAGGATCTGATCGGCAGCGTCGCTCACCAGCGGCAGCGACGAGGATATGAAGACGATCGCCGTGTCGAAACGCGTGGTCAACTCCCGCATCAGGCGCAGCACCTGGGCGGCGACCGTAACATCAAGCGGCTGGGTCACATTGTCGGCGACGAGGAAAGCCGGATTGCTTACCAGCGCATCGACGATCAGGGCGCGCTGCATCATGCCGCCGCTGAATTGCGATGGATATTCGTGATAACGCATCTGCGGCGAAGGGATGCGCACCGCGCCAAGCAGATCGATGACCCGCTTCCTGGCTTCCTCATGCGCAATCTCCGGTGCGACCGCGCGCAGTTTCTCGACGATCTGCTGGCCGACCGGCAGGGTCGGATCGAGAGCCCCCGCCGGATTAGCGCCGACATAGGCGATCTCACGGCGCAGCGTGCGCAGCTTCTGTGCCGGCAGATCGAGGATGTTCTGGGATTTGTAGACCACCGATCCGGAGGTGACTTTCAGCGGCGGATCGATCCAGTTGACGAGTGCACGCGAGAGCACGGTCTTGCCGGCACCACTCGCGCCGATGATTCCGAGAATTTCGCGCGGGGCCAGATCGAAGTCGATATCGGAAATGATCGGACGCATGCTAGCGCCCGTTTCCAGGCCAACGCTCAGATCGCGAACCTGCAGAAGCGGTGTGCCAGTCACGATTTGCCTCCATAGATACGATTGCGAGCCCGTTCGAGCGATGCGCCCATCAGGTTGATGCTGGTCAGGCACAGACACAGGAACACGCCCGGCATGGTGGCGATCCACCAGGCATTGAGCAGATACTTGCGGCCGTCGGCGATGATGTTGCCGAAGGTCGGCGTCGGCGGCTGAACGCCCAACCCGATGAAGCCGAGGATGGATTCGAAGATCATCATCCGGGCGACATCGAGCACCGACACGAAGATGATCGGCGGCAGTACCAAGGGCGCCAGCAGGCGCACCATGATGCGGAAATCGGACGCACCATAGATTTCGGCGGCGCGCACATATTCCCGCTTGCGCTCGGTCATCACGACGCTACGGGTGACGCGGGCATAGACCGGCCAGCTCGACAGGCCGAGGACGAGGATGATCGCCGGGATCGTCGGACGCGAGACGCCAAGCACGGTGATCGCCAGGATGATCATCGGGATCGACAGCTGGGCATCGGTCAGGCGCATGATCGCCATGTCGACGCGGCCGCCATAGTAGCCGGCGATCGTGCCGAGCGAACAGCCGATAATCAGCATGACGAGAACGGTGGAAAGCCCTATCAGCAACGAGTAACGCAGGCCGACAAGGCTGCGCACCAGCATGTCGCGGCCGATCTGGTCAGTGCCGAGCGGCGCCGTCCAGCTCCATTTGTCGCCCATGAACGGCGGCGCATGCAGGCGCGTGGCGACACTCATCTTCGTGGGGTCGATGCCGCTCAGTTGCGGATAAAGCAGGGCCGCCAGAACTAAAACGATGAAAATCGCAGCGCCGACACGGAATTCGTTGGAGGCAAGGGCAATCCGCCAGATACGCCGCGCCACCGAAGCACCGCGTTGTGTTGCCGGAACCGGGTTCGCCGGCATGTCTGTCTCTGTCACGCTCATCAATATTCCAACCTTGGATCGATCATGGTGGCAATCAGGTCGACTGCGATGTTGATGAAGACGAAGATCGCGCTGGTGACGATGGCGATCCCCTGGATCAGCGGGAAATCTCGCTGCAGCACGGCGGTGATGGTCAAAAGTCCAAGGCCCGGATAGTCGAAGATGAATTCGACGACGAGGACGCCGCCCAGCAGGCCGCTGATCTGGATGCCGATCAGGTTGAGCAGCGGAACGGAGGCATTCCGCAGCGCATGGGCGACGATGATGCGGCTTCGGCTAAGGCCGCGGACATTGCCGACTGCAATGAAGGGCTCCATCATCACGGTAGCCACCGATCCGGTCAGCGTCGGATCAGCACCGGCGCCAGTTCGACGGCAAGAACGATCGCCGGCAGGATGGTATAGGCAAAGCCGGAGTAGCCGATCGCCGGCAGCCAACCGAGCTTGACCGACAGAAGCATGGCAAGGACGATGCCGAGCCAGAAGTTCGGCAGCGATATGAAAATCGAGGAAATGTAGAAGGCGACGCGATCCGGCCATCGTCCGGGCGCCAGTCCGCCGGGAATGCCGACGAGAGAGGAGAAGACCAGGGCGAAAAATATTGCCAGTCCGCCGAGTTGCAGCGTCATCGGCAGGGTGTCGCCGATCAGGGTTAGCACTTCGGCGCGCTCGCCGCGGGTGGAATCGCCGAAACTGGAACCGCCGGTGGAAGCACCGCTTGCAGGCCGCACGAAGGATTGCCCGAGATCCCCCCTGACGACGCCGCTCATGTAGCGGCCGAACTGCACGAGGATGGGATCACGCAGGCCCATGTCCTTGGCGATCTGCTCGATCAGCGCTTCCGGCGCCATGCCGCCGGCCATCAGCCGGACCGGATCGCCGGGAACCACACGCAGCAGCGTGAAGATAAGCAGCGTCACCAGAAAGACGATCAGTGCACCTTGCGCCAGCCGTCGAACCAGAAAACTGAGAATGAACATGTCATATCCTGGCAGCAATCGGAGCGATCCGCCCTGAGCGGCGACGGTCTCGGTCGTTTGTTGACATCATGAGCGAAACGAAAATCTCCGCGGCGCCGGCCTCCGGTGCCGCGGAAAACGCAAGCCAGCGTCAGCCGAACGCAGCCTTCGAGGCGTCCATGGACCCGTCAGGATAGATGAAGAGACCGGCCAGCGACTTGTCCATCGCGTGGATCATCACCGAAGTGAACAGTGACAGGGCCGGCACCTTTTCGGCAAGCATGGGCATGGTTTCGGTCTGCAGGATTTTCTTGCGCTCATCGAGCGACGGGGCGCTGCGCTCCTTGTCGAGTGTCGCGTCGAGTTCCTTGTCGACGATGCCGGTGATGCGCTTCGAGGTCGAATGGAAATGCGTGCGCAGCACGAGGTCGGGTTCGGGCGAACCGGTGGACCAGCCGCAATCGACCATATGGCCGGGGCCGCCGCCCGGACGATCGTAGAGGCGTTCGTTCCAGGCGGCGATTTCCAGAACGGAGAGCGACACCTGAAAACCTTGTTCCTGCAGCATGGCGGTGATGACCTCGCCGTACTCCTTGGTCTTCGGGTAGAAGCCGACGGAGGTGATGTATTCCAGCGGCGGCAGACCCTCGCCCTTGGGGAAGCCGGCCTCGGCCAGCAGCGCCTGGCATTTTTCCGGGCTGTATTCCGGATAGTTCGGCAGGTCGACATAGCCGAACTTCACCGGCGACACGTAATTGGACGAAGCATGGCCGGCCGAGCCCAGAATTTCGACGATCATCGAACGGTCGATCGCGTGGCAGGCCGCCTTGCGGATGAGCGGGTTGTCGAACGGCGCCTTCGAGCAGCGGAACCAGAGATATTTGTTCTCGACCGAGACGACGCTGCTGATGGCGATCTTGTCGTTGCCCTCGAGCGAGGTCACCTGTTCCGGTTCCAGACGCTCGACGATCGAGGCCTGGCCGTTGAGCAGGGACAACATGCGTGTCGTGCTGTCGCCGACGAAATTGAAGCTGATGCCCGGAATCTTCGGCGTACCGAGGAAATAATCAGGATAGGCTTCGAGGATCGTGGCATTGCCTTCCTGCTTGACGAACTTGAACGGGCCGGTGCCGTTCAGGCGCTGCGTCAGCGGGCCGGTCGGGCCGCCGGCGACATCGGTCGCCGACATGATCGGCAGGTATGAGGCGAGGAAGATGAACAGATGGGCCGGATATCCGCCCTTGGAGGTATCGACGATGACCGTGTAGTCGTCAGGGGTGGTGATAACAAGCGTCTCGGTCGGGCCGGGATAGAATTGGGCCGGGCGGTCCGGCCTGGAGCCGTATTCGAAGGTCGCCTTGACGTCTTCGGCCTTGAAGGGTTTGCCGTCGTGGAATTTGACGCCTTCGCGCAGCTTGATCTCGAGCTTGTTCGGATCGAGAAGCTTGATGCTGGTGGCCAGTTCATAGACCACTTCATCGGGCTTTTCGACAGTCATCGGCGTCCGCGTCAAGAAACCCATGACGAAGCCTTCGATATTCTTCTGCGACAGCGTCGTGTGACCGGTCGGGTCCCAGTTGCCCGTAATGTTTTCCGCCGACAGGAACACCACTGCCTTACCCGATTGGGCAAAGGCCGAGGAGAACAGAAAATCCGGGTTGATCTGCAGGAGACCGGCACCCGTGCCAGCCGCACCAAGCCCGGCGAGGAAATTGCGTCTGCTGATGTCATTCATAAGCTGCTTCCCTTTTTGTGGTTTTATGTGGCTTTCTTATTATTCCACGATATCGGGCATTTTTTCCTTTTTCAATGGGCTCTCGTAAATTAGAAAACCGCAATGCCATACTCTCGCCGCAAGCCGACTCCGACGACTTGTATTCTGTTGATTATAAGTGCATTTTCGGAAAATTCGATCGCAGCGGCGCTAGCGAAAATCTCAAGAATGGTGAATTTTTCAGCATTTATCTATTGCTCAGGCAGAATAAGCGGATCAGATATTTCTATAAATATCACAAAATCACATTTTGGCGCCTAAAAAATACGCAGGGAAAGGCAACGCGCAAATCTCGCCATCTCCACCGACAACAGTTGCTCCTTTTGCGGCCATTCCCACATAGGCGTGTTCGATTTCGACCGTGCGACATAGACATGGCGATTCATATCGGCCAGCCCGATTGGCCCGGTGCGGAAAGCATATTTCTTATGAACGAGATGGTAGCACCGATCGCGTCCCCGTCTTTTCTCAGGTCACATCCAATCGTGAGGGCCGAAGATCTGCTTCGCCTGTCGCTGCTGCGGATGGCGTCCCAGGCCTCGAGCCATTTCTTGAAATCCTCCAAGTCACCGGCACCCCATCGCAGGCCATGCGGTTCGAACAGTTTAGCAACATGGCCCAAGCCTGCATTGCCGGACTGGGGCTCGCGTTGCGCCGCTTTTCCTCATCGACTCCGAGCTCGCAAATGGCCAGCTCGTTCAAGCCTTCCACATCAGGTCAAAAGCACCAGCGCCTATCATGCGGTCGCGCCACTGAGCAGGAAGGACTTCCGCCCTGTCGGGCGTTCCGCGCATGGCTGCTGGACGAGGTCGCCGCGTTGCCAGGAAGGCGAATCGGCAGATAGCGGCGGTTGATGAAGCCACAGCTGAGACACCTTCGACAAATCGGCGACATAATCGTTGATCGATGCCTCGGATGGGTCCGCAATGGGCGCCGATAGCGGGAGAGCATTTAAAAGCTCTTGAAAAGATTTGAACCCGAAACCCAGTCCTCTACCTTCGGCATCATTGAAAATTCCGGCTCTTGATCTTCAGCGAAGGATTGGGATTGTTGCCTGTACACCTGAACCTGCCCGTGCGCCTGAGGGATGTCGGAATTCCAAAGAACGGACTGCCTCTGCTGGCGGACAATATAGGACGCTATGTTGAAACCCCTTTTGATGGTCCGGATAGAGGCATGTTACGATGCTGACGTATCGCGTGTCGAAGAAGCCTTAGCAAACAACGATCTTTCCCTTCGAACTGCCGCGGTGAGTAAGTCGACAGTCTTGCGAATTCGGGCATGACGCCGAAGGTCCTCATGAACCGACAGCCAGTAGCTGCGGCGCAAGAGGAACGACGGCTGCAGGACCGGGACAAGCAGGTGTTTTCCTGCAGCAAGATAGGCCGGCAGAACGCCCATTGCCATGCCGCTTTCAATCATGGCGCATTGGGCAATGATGCTCGTACTCGTGAACCGCATCGCCGGCTTCAGATCCGCAATGTCGAGATAGGCAAGCTCCCTCGTGTGGAGAAGCCCCGCGATGTAGCCGCAGAGCGTGTGGCCGGTCAAATCGTCCAGCGTCTGGGGAAAGCCGTTTCGCCCGAGATAGTCACGGGTGGCGTAAAAGCCCAACTCATAATCGGTCAGCTTGCGTGTCGCCAGGCTGCCTTCTTCCGGGCGATCGAGCGAAATAGCGATGTCGGCTTCCCGCGAAGAAAGCGAATAGGTCTGAGGTAAAGCAACAAGCTCGATGTCAAGGTTCGGATAGTCTTGCATGATGGCTGCAATGCGTCCGCCGAGGTAACCTACTCCGAGCCCCTCCGGCGCACCGATCCGCACGCGGCCCGTCATGCCGGTTGTCGTCTCGGCACCGAGCCCGCCGATCTCCTGGAGGACGATCGATTCCAGCTTGACCGCCGAGCGTCTGAGATCTTCGCCGGCCGACGTGATGCGCAACCGCCGCCCGGCCCGTTCGAATAGCTGAACCCCGAGGCTCTCCTCGAGCTTGGCTAGACGGCGGCTGATAGTTGAGTGGTCAAGCGCCAGGGCCTTTGCCGCATCGATAACCCGGCCAGTGCGAGCGATGTGCAGAAATACCCTGATATTGTCCCAATCCATCTTTCCAGAACTCCTTTTTGCACATCGTATGTGCTTCTCCGCGCCTTGTCTTCAGTGGCGTCGCCGATAAACCCGTTTTGGATATCGATCGTAAGGCGGAGAAAAGCGATGGAGGGGGATTATGATTACATTGTCGTGGGGGCAGGGACGGCAGGGTGTATCCTTGCGAACAGGCTGTCTGAAAGCCCAAGGAACCGCGTGCTGCTCCTTGAGGCCGGCAGCAAGGACAACTGGATCTGGTTTCATATTCCCGTCGGTTATCTTTTCACCATCGGCAATCCCCGCTCCGACTGGATGTTCAAGACGGAGGCCGAAGCCGGCCTGAACGGCCGTTCGCTGTCCTACCCGCGCGGCAAAGTCATCGGCGGCTCCTCCGCGATCAACGCAATGATCGCCATGCGTGGTCAGGCGGCGGACTATGATGGATGGGCGAGCCTTGGTCTTGCGGGCTGGGGCTGGCAGGACGTTCTGCCCCATTTCCGGCAGATGGAAGATCACTTTATGGGGGAAAGCGCGCATCATGGCATAGGCGGCGGCTGGCGCGTCGAGGCCCCGCGTCTTTCCTGGCCGATCCTCGACGCCGTTCGGGAGGCTGCAGCGGAACTCGGAGTCGCCAAGATCGCGGATTTCAACACGGGTGACAATGAAGGATCCGGCTATTTTCACGTCAATCAGAAACGTGGTCGTCGGTGGTCTTCGGCAAGGGGTTTTCTGAAGCCGGTCTTAGCGCGGGCGAACCTGCGGCTTGAAACAGGCGTTCTGGTGGACAGGCTGGTCATCGAAGACGGTCGGGCAACGGGGGTGCGCTATATCCGCGACGGCGTCTTAAGAACGGCGACGGCAAGAGGCGAAGTCGTGCTGAGTGCCGGCGCCATCGGCTCCGTCCAGCTATTGCACCGGTCGGGCATCGGGCCGGCTGAATGGCTTGCTGCCGCGGGCATCGAACCGGCTCTCGCGCGGCCCGGCGTCGGGCGCAATCTCCAGGATCATCTGCAGCAACGCGCCGTCTACAGGATCAGCGGCGCCCGTACGCTTAATGAAACCTATCACTCGCTTCTGCGCCGTGGCCTGATGGGGATCGACTACGCCCTGCGTCGCCGTGGACCGCTAACCATGGCGCCGTCCCAACTCGGTCTGTTCATGCGCTCTGATCGGTCGCACGATCGCGCCAACATCCAGTTTCACGTCCAGCCCCTGTCTTTGGACAGGTTCGGCGAACCGTTGCATCGTTTTCCCGCGATCACCGTCAGCGCCTGCAATCTGAGGCCAACGTCGCGCGGCGAGGTGCGGCTGCGCTCAGCCGATCCCCACGCACCGCCGCTCATCGCCCCGCGCTATCTGACGACAGCGGAAGACAGGCGGGTGGCAGCGGACGCTATCCGCGCGACGCGGCGGCTGATGGCACAGCCCGCGCTGAGACCGTACCAGCCGGAGGAAGTTCTGCCGGGCATTGCCGTCGGCGACGACGACGCATCGCTTGCGAAGGCCGCCGGCGATATCGGCACCACCATCTTCCATCCGGTCGGGACCGCGAAGATGGGTCGCGCGGACGATCCGCTGTCCGTCGTCGATGCACGCCTGCGCCTCCACGGGGTAGCGGGTCTTCGCGTGATCGATGCGTCGATCATGCCGACGATCACCTCTGGCAATACCAATACGCCGACGGCGATGATCGCGATGAAAGGTGCTGCGATGGTCCTTGAGGATGCAAGCCGATAACCATGCACGGCCTTTCGTTCCGCTATTGTCACCGGACACGGAAACTGACATCATGGATCGGCTGGCTTCAATGAGCCGCTGATATTCCATGAGCAGGGTAGCTCTCGACCGGAAACGGGCGGGAGCTTTTTTATTTTTTGGTGGGCGATGATGCATTCAGAAAGTTGGCGGGTCGGTGTGCTGTTCTCCGAAACGGGTGTGACGGGAGCCGTGGAAACAACCCAGAGGGCCGCGACCTTGCTGGCGATCGACGAAATCAACGCGGCCGGCGGCGTGCTCGGCAGGACGATCGAGCCCGTCGTGTACGATCCGCAATCGACGCCCAATCTCTACAAGGAACTTGCAGTCAAGCTTTGCGACGAAGATCGGGTCCGGGTCGTTTTCGGTTGCCATATGTCGAGCACCCGCAAAGCTGTTCTGCCCGTCATCGAGGCCCGTGATGCACTGCTGTTTTACCCGACGCTCTACGAGGGATTCGAATACTCCCGTCACTGCATCTATACAGGTGCTGCCCCCAACCAGAACTCCGTCCAGCTCGTCGACTTCCTGACCGAGCACTATGGAAAGCGGGTTTTCCTGGTGGGTTCGAACTACGTCTATCCTTATGAATCCAACCGGACGATCAGCGACCTGTTTCTTCAGCTGGGCGGACAGGTCCTGGACGAGATGTATGTTCCCCTGAACCTCAAAACCGAGGACGTTGCCAAGATCATCCGGCACATTCGCGCGGTACAGCCGGATGTCATTTATTCGACGATTGTCGGCGACGGTATCATTCCCTTCTACACGGCGTTCAAGCAGGCCGGGTTCGATGCGGCGACAATGCCGATCGCGAGCCAATCGACCAGCGAGGCGGACGTGATCCGTATGCGGCCGGATGTGGCCGAGGGGCATATCACCGCAGCCCCCTTCTTCGCCTCTCTGGATACGCCCCGCGCCCGCGCTTTCGTCTCGGCTTACCAACAGCGATACGGCCTGCAGATGCTTCCGACCGCACCGGCTGAAGCGGCTTATTTCCAGGTTTATCTCTATGCGGCGGCTTTGCAGCGCGCCGGTGGCGACGGACTTGAGCAGCTTCTGCCGGCTCTCTATGATGTCGAGTACGATGCACCGCAGGGTGCGGTGAAGATAGACCGGACGACAAACCACACGCATCTGTGGCCAAGAGTGGCAAGGGTGAACCCCCAGGGCGGCTACGACATCGTCTACGATCCGTCGCTCCGGGTGGCGCCAGACCCGTTCATGCGAGAATATCGCCCGGACTTGACGCAGACTTTCCCGCATCGTGTTCAGGTTTGAGAGGGAGCGACGATGTCTTTCGCCCTTCTCAGAGATTTACGGGACCTCAAGGTTCTGGTCATCCACCCCCGGACATCCGAAGGAGAGTTTCTCGTCGATCACCTGCGCCGTATCGGTTGTACGGTCAGTTGCCTTTGGCCGGTGCCTGCCGAGTTGCCGCACGGCACAGATGTCGTCTTCCTCGCGATGGAAGATGAGGCGCGACCGGAAATCGAACGCCTGCTGAAGTCTTTCCCCAATCCTGCTCCGACCATGCTCGCCATCGTCGGGTACGAAAACCCCTCGACCTTGCAGATCGTTCTGGAAAGCGGCGCGCTCGCCATTGTCGAAAGACCGATCAAACCCTTTGGTCTGCTGACCAATCTCGCCATCGCCCGCAACCTCTGGCTGGAGCGGCAAAAGCTCGTCAAGGAAGCACGCAAATACAAGCGCAAGGTACTGGGAGACCAGAAACTTGCCCGGGCCAAAGCCATTCTGATGGCCAATCGCGGCACAAGCGAGAATGAGGCGTATCGCGAAATGCGCGACCAGGCGATGGCTCGGCGCGTGCCGATCGATGAAATCGCCAATTCGATTATCAACGCCGAACAGCTCTTGCGCCCGTCCCAAAAACATGATTAGTTTTTCACGTGTTTCCAACAAAACACCTCCGGCACATCCCTTCGTTTGACGAAGCCATGTGCCGCTGTTGCACGCGGCGCAGCCGTGATGCGGTGATGGCAAGGGTGCCCGCAGGCTGTGACAAGCCTCGCGGGTTTTTTGTTGTCTGCTGACAGTGACGTCAGTTCTCTACTCATTTCCGGCATGAAAGCCTTGCCGTTCGGCGGGCCGTGCCGCCGTGCGCGCCAATCAAAAAAGGGGAACCAAGATGGTGTTCAACAGACGAGAATTTCTGAAAACCGCAGCGACCGCTTCTGCCGCACTCGCCCTGCCGGCTCTGGGCAGCCGCGCCTTCGCAGCCGATGCCATCAAGGTCGGCGCTCTCTACTCGCAGACGGGCGGGCTTTCCGTTGCCGAGAAGCTTCTGGCAAACGGCGTCATGATGGCCGTGGCCGAAATCAACGCGACCGGCGGTGTTCTCGGTCGCCCAGTCGAGGTGGTCGTCGAAGACGGTGCTTCCGATCCGAAAACCTTCAGCGAGAAGGCTTCGAAACTGATCCTCAAGGACAAAATTTCGACCGTGTTCGGCTGCCACACATCGGCCAGCCGCAAGGCCGTGCTGCCGATCTTCGAGCGACGCGGCGCGATGCTATTCTACCAGACGCATTACGAAGGCTTCGAGTGCTCGCGCAACGTCGTCTATTCCGGCGCCGTTCCGAACCAGCAGCTCGCCAACTACATTCCCTGGATCGTCGAGAAACTGGGCAAGAAGAAATTCTTCATCGTCGGCTCGAACTATGTCTATCCGCGCGAAATGGCCAAGGTTTCCAAGAAGCTGATCGAGGCGGCCGGCGCCGAATGGGTGGCGGATGAATATCTGGAACTCGGCCATTCGGAATGGGCCGTCATGGTCAGCAAGATCAAGGAGTCGGGCGCCGACGTGGTTCTGTCCAACGTGGTCGGCGACTCCATCATCGCCTTCTACCGAGAGTTCAAGAACCAAGGGCTCTCGCAGGAGGTTCTGCCGATCTGCGCGACGGTCACCTCCGAAATCGAAATCGCCGCGATGGGCGCCGAATATGCGGCCGGAAGCTACACCTCCTTCCCCTATTTCATGTCGATCGACACGCCGGCGAACAAGAGCTTCATCGACCGCTTCAGGACCTTCGTCAACGATCCGAAAGCCGTCACCTACCATTCTCTCGAAGCAGCCTATTTCCAGGTCTTTCTGTGGAAGCAGGCCGTCGAAAAGTCCGGCGATCTTTCGGCTGACGCGATCAGGGCCGGCATTCGCGGCCAAACCTACGAAGCACCCGGCGGCAAGGTGACCACCGACCCCGACAACCTGCATTGCTGGCTGACGCCGCGCATCGGGCAATGGCAGGCGGACGGTCAGAGCAAGGTGGTGAATGCCTACCCGGCGCCGATCAAGCCTCTGCCCTATTCGGCCTATGGCGAGACGGAGAGCAATCTGTTCTGCACCAGCAACGGTCTCGACGCCGCAAAGCTCAAGGGCTGACCCCTCCCCGCGTCGTCCCGCCATCCATGGATGGCGGGATCATGTCTCGAAGGCCGGCCCTCTCTTCCTCCGCGAGCTGTCATCCTGCCGTCAGGATGGGAAGGCGCAGGAGAGTTCGGCCCGGCCTTCTCACGAACGGTGGCGCTATGCTCGACATTCTGTTTATCGGCCTCAGTCTCGGCTCGATCCTTCTTTTGGTGGCGCTCGGCCTTGCCATCACCTACGGCGCCATGGGCGTCATCAACATGGCTCATGGAGAGATGGTCATGATCGGCGCCTATGTCGCCGTCCTCTCCGGCATCTGGCTGAAGGCAAGCCTTCTGCTCGCCATCCCGCTGGCCTTCGTCGTGACGGCCCTGCTCGGTCTGCTGATCGAGCGGCTGGTCGTCCGGCGGCTTTATGGCCGTCTGCTGGACACGCTTCTCGCCACCTGGGGGATCGCCATCCTCCTGCAGCAGGCCGTGCGCCTCGAATTCGGCCTGTCCTTTTTCGGCATTCATGTCGAAGGTCTTGGGGCCGGCCTGCAGAACGTCGCGGTGCCTGCCTACCTGCAGGGCACGTTCAGGCTTGCCGGCGCTGACATCAACGCCTACCGCACCTTCATCATCGCCGTTACCGCCGCGCTGACACTGGCGACATGGTTCATTCTCTACCGGACGGCGGGCGGCATGCAGGTTCGCGCCATCATCCGGAACCCGAATATGGCCGCAGCCTGCGGAATCGACGTGAAACGCGTCAACGCCATGACATTTGCTTTCGGTTCCGGCCTTGCCGGCGTCGCCGGCGTCATGATGTCCGGCTTCAAGACGGTCTTTCCCGACATGGGCACGACGATGGTCGTCGACGGCTTCATGGTCGTCGTCACCGGCGGGGTCGGCAGCCTTTTCGGCACCATCCTGTCGTCAGGGCTGCTTGGCGAAATCAATGCGCTGGTCGCCATCGGTACGAACGACATCCTGGCACGTGCCGTCGTGTTCGGGGTCGTCATTCTCGTCATTCTCGTCAAGCCCAGCGGGCTGTTCTCGTTCAAGGGGCGCTGACATGAGCATCGAACGGAAATTCCAGGTCGCCGCCTATGTGCTCTTCATCGCGGTGATTTTTGCAGCGCCCGTTTTTGGCGACGAATTCTGGCTGAACCGCATTTCGAAATACCTGGTCTACGGCATGCTGGGCGTCGCCATCGCCCTCACATGGGGATATGCCGGTATTCTCAATCTCGGCCAGGGGCTATTTTTCGGTCTCGGCGCATACATGCTGGCCATGTCGCTGAAGCTGTCGAGCCTGACCAGTCTCCAACAGGGCTCCGACAAACCGGTTCCTGACTTCATGCTCTGGAATGCCGAGCCCGGCGCGCCGACGGAGCTTTGCTGCATCAATAAGGGCTCCTTCCTCTGGCTTCCGTTTCAAAGCCAGTCGGTGGGTCTCGTGCTCGGCATCGTGCTTCCGGTGGTGATTGCCGGAGCACTCGGCATGCTGGTTTTCCGCAAGCGCATTTCCGGCGTTTTCGTCTCGATCATCACGCTGGCGCTCGTTCTGCTTGTCCGTCTCGTCATGGTCGATGCGCAACCGGTGACAAACGGCTTCAACGGCCTGACGGATCTTGGTTGGCTGACGATCGGTGGCATCGAATTCGATCCCTATAGCCGGGCGACCTATTATCTGTGTGCCGCATGCCTGTCGCTGACGCTCATCGGTGCCCGCCTCATCGTTGAAACCCGCGCGGGCATGATCCTGCAGGCGATCCGCGACGATCATGTGCGTGCCCGGTATCTCGGCTTCGACGTCTCGCTCTACCAGGTGTTCTTCTTTGTCATTTCGGCGGGAATCGCCGGCGTTGCCGGCATGCTCTACGTGGTCGTCGCGGAGTTCGCCTCTCCGACCTTCATGGATCTGTCCTTCTCCGTGACGATGGTGGTCTGGGCTGCCGTCGGCGGCCGCTCCTCCCTGCTTGGCGCCTGCGTCGGCGCGATCCTGATCAACATGATCGAGGCGGAGGTCAGCGAGACCGAAGCGCTGGTCGAGGCATGGAAGGCGATCATCGGTCTCATCTTCGTGCTGGTCGTTCTGTTCATGCCGCGCGGCCTTGGCGGCGTTGCGCATGATGTGCTGCGATGGTTCGTCCGTCGGCGCAAACCAGGCAAGGCGTTTCCGGCATTGCCGCAGCAAAGCGAGGCATTGTGATATGAGCGCCATCGCATTGACCATCGACGGTCTTAGCGTCGACTTCGGCGGTTTCCGAGCCGTCAACAATGTCAGCATCACCGTCTTCGACGGCGAGTTGCGTGTGCTGCTTGGCGCAAACGGCGCGGGTAAGACGACCTTGATGGATCTGGTCAGCGGCAAGACCCACAGCACGCAGGGCAAGGTGTTCGTCTACGACACCGACATCACCAACTGGCCCGAACACCGCATCGCACGCGCCGGCATAGGCCGGAAATTCCAGATCCCCAGCGTCTTTCGCGAGCTTACCGTGCGACAGAATCTGGAGGTCGCCAATTGCCGCAACCCTTCGGTGCTTGCCAATCTTCGCTTCGGCTTTTCGCGCGCCGAGGCGAGCCGAGTGAACGACGTTCTGGCACTCATCGGCCTCGATGCCGAGCACGGCATGACGGCCGCCTATTTGAGCCACGGCCAGACGCAGTGGCTGGAGCTCGGCATGCTCATCGTTCAGGATCCCAAGGTGGTTCTGCTCGACGAGCCGACAGCCGGCATGACCCAGGCTGAAACCCGCAAGACGGCGCAGATCATCAACAATCTCAAAGGTCGCCATACGATTCTCGTTGTCGAACACGACATGGGGTTCGTCCGCGAAATCGCCGAGCGCATCACCGTTCTCCATCTCGGAGAGGTTCTGGCGGAAGGAAGCGTCGAAGATATCGAGCGCAATCCGAAAGTCCGTGAAGCCTATCTCGGTTCGAAAGGAATATCCTGATGCTGTCGTTGAAAGACGTGCACAGCTTTTACGGCCGCAGCCATATCCTGCACGGCATCACGCTCGATGTTCCGGCCGGCAAGGTGACAAGCATTCTCGGCCGCAACGGCACTGGCAAGACGACCCTGTTGAAAACCCTGATGGCACTGACAGACCGCATGACTGGCGAGATGCGTCTGCAGGGAAAGGACATGGCCGCATCCCCAACGCATGAAAGGGCAAGGGCCGGTATTGCCTACGTCCCTCAGGGCAGGGAGATCATTCCCGATTTTACTATCCGCGAGAACATCCTGATGGGCGCCTTTGCCCGCACCGATGGCAAACGCGAGATTCCTGCGCTGGTGCCAGAGCTTTTTCCATACCTGATGGCCAATCTCGATCGGCCGGGCGGCGTGCTTTCGGGCGGCCAGCAGCAGCAGCTCGCCATCGCCCGCGCGCTGGCCGCAGATCCGAAAGTGCTACTTCTCGATGAACCGAACGAAGGTATCCAACCCTCCATCGTCGAGGAGATCGAAAAGATCATCATCCGGCTCAATCGCGAGATCGGCATGACGATCATCCTCGTCGAGCAAAACGTCGCATTTGCGCGGCACGCCTCTCACCAGTTCGCAATGCTGGAGAAGGGAGGCGTGGTCGCGGCCGGCGCCATCGACAGGCTCTCCGACGCGCTTGTTCACCGGCATATGGCTGTCTGAAACAGACCGATATCCTTTCATAGAGACAATGGGAACAACAATGACATCGACACAAAGCTATACCGCGGCCACCATCCAATTCGAACCGACCATGTTCGAAAAGGCGCGCAATATCAGCCGGCTGGCAACCCTTTGCGAAGAGGCAGCGGAGGCAGGTGCGCGCCTGATCGTCACGCCCGAAATGGGCACGACCGGCTATTGCTGGTTCGACAGGGCCGAGGTGAAACCGTTCGTCGAGACTATCCCCGGAGCGACCACGGATGTTTTCCAGGCCATTGCCAGCAAACACCGCTGCTATATCGTCGTTGGCATGCCGGAAGTCGACCCGGCAAGTGATCTTTACTACAATACCGCCGTCCTGATCGGTCCAGACGGCGTCGTTGGCCGGCATCGCAAATCGCATCCCTATATCGCGGAGCCGAAATGGGCTGCCAACGGCGACATCGTCCATGAGGTATTCGAAACAGAGATCGGCCGGATCTCGATGCTGGTCTGCATGGATCTGCACTTCTTCGAGACGGCGCGCCTGGAGGCTCTCGCGGGAGCCGACATCATCTGCCATATCTCCAACTGGCTGCAGGAGCGCACGCCGGCACCCTATTGGATCAACCGCGCCTTTGAAAACGCCTGCTATGTCATCGAAAGCAACCGTTGGGGGTTGGAGAGAACCGTGCAGTTTTCCGGCGGAAGCTGCGTGATCGATCCCGACGGCACGGTCGCCGCCTCCATCGATACGGGCGACGGGATCGCCTATGGCACTATCGATCTCGCTCTTGCTCGCCGCCGCGAGGTCCTGTGCGAACCGGTTTTCGAGTCTCGCCGGCCCGAACTCTACATGAACATGATGACCAACAGCTTCACCTGGAACCCGGGCGATTACTTCCGTCTCTACGGATACCAGCCGATACCGCGCGGACGCACATCGCGCGCCGCTGTCGCCCAGTTCGCCCCGTCCTCTGTCATCGCAGACAATATTGCCCGCATCACTCAACTGGCAGCCGAGGCGAAGGCGACGACAGCGCCGGACATTCTGGTTTTCCCCGAGCTGTCGCTGACCGGACTAGGGGCCCCTGAAACGCGGGCGGAGCCGCTCTCAGGCCCGACGGTATCCGCCTTCGTTCGTCTGGCAATGAAGCTTGGTTTCTATCTTGTCGCCGGATTTGCCGAGGCGGACGGAGACAAGGTCTATAACAGCGCGGTCCTTGCAGGCCCCGAGGGTCTTGTGGGCAGCTACCGCAAGACGCATCTCGGCATTGCCGACAGCTGGGCGACGGCCGGCGACGAATGGAAAGTCTACGATCTTGCCATCGGCCGCGTCGGCCTGGCGGTCGGCCACGACGCGCTCTATCCGGAAGCCATCCGTTCGCTCGCGCTCATGGGATGCGACGTGGTCGCTTGCCCATCAGCCATAGCCGGCACTTTCACCGGCAGCCACAACGGCACGAAAATTCCGCATAACTATCCGATCCCCAAGGGCGCCGATCCCTACCACTGGCATGCGTTGCGCGTGCGCGGTGGCGAGAACAACGTTTATTTCGCCTTCGCCAATGTGCTGGATGCAGCGCGGGGATACCTGGGCAAGAGTGCTGTGTTCGGGCCGGATTCCTTTGCCTTTCCACGCCAGGAATCGGCAATCCTGGACGAGGACGGGATTGCGGCGGCAGCCGTCGACACCACCAATCTCGATACGCCGTATCCGACGAACATCGTCCGGCGAAAGGATCTTGTTGTCATGCGCCAGCCGCATCACTATCAGCCGCTGGTCAAATGGCATCAGTGAGAGACAGGCAGATGTCCACATTCACATTCGCAACCGTCCCGCAGATCATCGCGGGGCCAGGCTGCATCGCCAGACTTTCAGAGCTGACGAAAACGCGGCTTGGGCCGCGTGTTCTGGTGATTTCGGACGATGGGGTCGTCAAGGCGGGGCTGGTGCAGCCGGCCCTGGCGAGCCTTTCGGCAGGTGGCGCTGAAACATCCATCTTTACAGGCGTTGTGGCTGATCCGCCGGAAGCCATTATTCACGCGGCTGTGGCGCGGGCGATCGAGTTTGGCGCGACCGGTGTATTGGGCATCGGCGGCGGCTCGTCGCTCGATGTCGCGAAACTCGTGGCTCTTCTGGCCAAAAGCGGAGAAGCGCTCGGCAATATCTACGGGGTTGGAAACGTGACCGGGCAGCGCTTGCCGCTGGTGCTCGTGCCGACAACGGCAGGCACCGGATCAGAAGTCACACCGATTTCCATCGTCACCACGGGCGCATACCAGAAAAAGGGCGTCGTATCGCAGGTCCTGCTACCTGATACGGCCTTTCTCGACGCGGAGCTGACCATCGGCCTTCCACCGGCCGTGACCGCTGCAACGGGGATTGACGCCATGGTGCACGCCATCGAGGCTTTCACCTCCGCGAGCGCAAACAACAATCCGGTTTCCCGTGCTCTTGCCAAGGAGGCTCTTCGGCTTCTCGGGGCGAATATCGAGATCGCGGTCATGAACGGAAGCGATCTGGCCGCCCGACAGGCGATGCTGCTCGGCGCAATGCTGGCGGGTCAGGCCTTTGCCAATTCGCCGGTCGCTGCCGTCCATGCTCTCGCCTATCCGATCGGTGGCCGCTATCACGTTCCGCACGGCCTTTCCAACAGTCTTGTTTTACCGCATGTGCTGCGCTTCAATGCGATCGCGTGTGGTGATGCCTATGCGGAACTGGCACCTTGTCTCTTTCCTCACCTTGAGCCTGCCAGTCAGGCCGAACGGCTTTCCGGTTTCATCGAAGGACTGGCATTGATCCCTGTGCGCCTGAACCTGCCCGTACGCCTGCGCGATGTCGGAATTCCCAAGGACGGGCTTTCTCTACTAGCGGAAAGTGCGATGGAACAGACCCGCTTGCTGGTCAACAATCCGCGCACGGTGTCGCTGTCGGATGCCGCCAGGATCTACGAAGTCGCTTGGTAAAAACGTGCCGGACGCCAGGGTCGCGCCATATGTGACAACGCCGACAGAATTACGGTCGCCTTGATACGATTCGAACCACTGCACCGCCGAACCTTTTTGCTAAGCCTCTGCTTGGCCTGCCTTTTTGCGCCGTAACCACATTTATGGAACTATGGCTGTAGATCAGAACCAACGCGAAATGGAGTCGCGTCAGCTTTCCGCAGGAATGCCCCCGGCCGCGATGATGGCCTCGGGCGTGTCGACGTCGATCTGCGCCGCGTCGCCAATCTCGACCTCAATCACCGGCAGCCCAGAGGTTTTGATCAGATAGCGGGCGCCGACATCGCCCTTCAGCCGCAGAACGGCATCGTTCAGCGACCGCGGCAGGATAACGGGATTTCCGCGCTTGCCCTGCGAGACGGCACGAACGATCGATGCACCCTTGCCATCTTGAAAGGCCGTAATCAACCGGTTGAGATCGCTGCTGGTCACACCCGGCATGTCCGCGAGCATGACGAGGACACCGTCGGCACCATTCGCCTCGGCAGAGGCAAAGCCTATCACCAGGGAGCTTGCCATCCCGGACGCGTAATCCCGATTTGCGACGATGTTCAATTGGAGATCGGAGAGTGCCTTGCGGATGTCGTCCTGGCGGTGGCCGACGACCACAGTGACGGATTCGGCATGACTATTGCTCGCAGTCACCGCCGAACGGCGGACGAGCGGGATCCCGTCAAACTCGGCCAGCAGCTTGTGGCCGCCGTTCGGGCCCAAGCGCGTCGCCATACCGGCAGCCAGAAGTACGATCGCCACTATTGGCTTCACCGCGACTTCTACTCCAAGGTCTGACATGGCATCGGCCGCGTCTGGATCTCCATCGGGCGCCCGCCACCCATTCGAATATATCATTTTCATCGGGACTCTCACCCGCCAGAATGCGCAGGCTCGTCGATCTTCGAGCGATGAACCGCTTGCGGAATGATTTTGAAGGTCGCGATCATCGTACCGATGCCAACCCCTGCGTGGTCGGCCAGGCAGGCGAAGGCAATCGCCGGCGCGATGGCATTGAGCCTGTCGACCGCTGCTTTGTCGATCGCGAATGTACCCTTGACGGTCGAGTGGACGTTGACCCGGCCCGTCGTCGCCTTGGACAACTTTATATCTTCAGTGGCGATTGATTGTCCCAGCATGTAGGCGGCCTGGTCTTCTCCCACATCATCCGTGTTCATGCGCGCATCCGTTACGTGGCGAAGCTCAGCCTGCTTCAGCCGCGCGAGGTCGCAGTCTTTCAGAACATGGCCTTTCGAAAAAGTGCCTTCGGGCAACCTCAGCGAATGAGCAACCACACGCCCGTTAGCGTCGTCGACGGATAACTGACCGAATTTCATGGTGCTCCATCCCCAGATAACGAAAGAGGGCGCGACCGCAGTGCTTGAATGACTTCGCCCAATATCGCCACGGCGATCTCGGCCGGATTGGAAGCCCCGATATCGAGCCCGATCGGAGCATGAATGGCTGAAAGCGCATCGGGGGTGAAACCTTTCAACGCAAGCCTGTCGGTCCTCGCAGCATGCGTCTTTCTGCTACCGAGCGCGCCGATGTAGAAGCAGCCCGTCCGCAACGCCTCCGCTAGCGGAAGATCATCGATCTTCGGATCATGGGTGAGTGCAACCAAGGCCGTGTAACGGTCGAGCGGGTCGAGCAGAAAAACATCGGCAGGCCAGTCGGTGAAGAGCGGCACACCAGGGAAGCGTTCGCTAGTCGCAAAGGCCGTGCGCGGATCGATGATGCGCACATCGAAACCGGCAAGCCCTGCTATCTGCGTCAGATACTGGCCAATGTGCACGGCGCCAATAATGGCGATACGCGGCGCAGGTAAATAGACGTTCAGGAACCCTCTGCCCTCGGTTGCATCGAACGCCATCGAGCGGCCGGAGCGAAAGGCATCTTCGATCAAATCTGCGATCGGCCCGTCAAGCGGATCACCCTCTAGAACGATGCGTTCGGTATGACTGTCAAGATCAGCCAGCAGAATCGCAGCGATCCGTTTGCGGCGCGCAGCGTTTAGGCGTTGCAGGCTGGCAAGCTGCATCAGTCGAGCCTTTCGACATAAACGCGGATACGCCCGCCACAGGACAGCCCAAGGCGCCAGGCGGTCTCGTCCGTGACGCCGAACTCTAGCATCTGCGCCGTGCCACCGGCAATCACATCGAGCGCGGCCGTGACGACCGCACCTTCGACACAGCCGCCGGAAACCGAGCCTTCGAAATTGCCATCTGCGTCGACGACCAGATGGCTGCCAACAGGACGTGGAGCCGAGCCCCAGGTTTCGATGACCGTTGCGATGGCAACGGCGCGACTTTCATCTATCCATGTCTCGGCCGTCAATAGCGGATCGTTTGGATGTGATACAGTTGTCATTCCAGCGAATCTTCCACGCAAGTGTCGTTCAAGCTCGCGAAGACCAGGGCGATATCCGCCTCCCTGACGCTATCGCCGACGTACCAGCTCAGGGTGTCATAAAAGCCGAGGAAAGAGCCCTTTGTCTTCGCGAGAAGCGCCCTGGCTTCCGCACTGGAGATCGAAAGCGTGGCGACAAAGAAGTCAACCAGAGCGGCCTCGGCCTTCGGATGGGCAAATATCAGCGCCGGTGGAGAGTTGGGCAAAAGCACGTGCAGTCCTGGACGTTCCGGCCGGCATGGTAGAATGGCCTCCAGAAGCATATCACGTGATGATGCACCCACTTCTATGACGAAAGCCTCCGCATCCAGCACCCATGCGGAGCGGACGGCGTCGAAGTACTGGAAGTCCCGCTCAACGAGGGTAAGGGGCACCGTCTTCGCCTCGCCGGGCTCCAGATACAGTTTGCAGAAGGCTTTGAGTTCACGGATCGGCCGTTTTAAGCCGGGTTTCACCGGGCGAACGTAGAGTTGAATGATCTCCTTGCCCGCGACAGATCCAGTGTTGCGGATAGTAACGCTCGCAGTACAGGCCACGCCCGGAGCGACTTCCTGTATGTCGATCCAGAGATTCTCATAGCTGAAGGTCGTGTAGCTGAGACCGTGCCCGAAGGGAAACGCCGGGGCGATTGCCTTGAGATCGTAGAAGCGATAGCCGACGAAAACACCCTCGCTATAGAGATGGCGCCCATGCTCACCAGGATAGGTGTGCCAGCCGGGAATGTCCCGCATCCGCACGGGCATGCTGGCAGAGAGTTTGCCGCAGGGGTTCTGCTCGCCAAACAGAACGCGGGCAATGGCTTCGCCGCCGCCCTGTCCGGCGTAGAACGCGGCGAGCACGGCATCGACATCCTCGAGCCACGGCATTTCGACGGCATCCGGCATCGAGAGCACCACGATTACCTTGCAACCGGATGCAGCCAGCGCATGAAGGAGGGCGTCGTGGGTGGCGGCCAGCTTCAGTGTGTCGCGGTCGTTGCCCTCGCCGTGCCGGCTCTTCTCGTTTTCCGCAAACACCACTGTGAAATCGGCAGAAGACGCCGCCACGACGGTCGCCTCGATCAACGCCTGCATATTGACCTCTGCGGCAGAGGGGAATGGCAGATGCTGCACCTCGAAGTCGGCGCCTGCCCGCGCGGCAATCTGAACGAAGGGGCTGTCGACGCGATAGGGATTGGTCGTGGCCGAACCGGAACCTTGGATCACGGGAATGGTAGCGCCGTCACCAACGACGAGGAGCCGGCCGGTGCTATTCGGATCAAGCGGCAATGTCCTGCCTTCGTTGCGCAGCAAGACGATCGATTCCGCTGCAATCTCCCGCGACAGAGCGTGGTGCCGGTCGAGATCGATGACCGTGTCGCGCCGCTCATGCATCTTGCATTTGCGCACGAACGCCAGAACCTTAGCGCAGGCGGCATCGACCACCTCGGGCGCCAGATCACCAGCCTCGATCGCCGCCCGCAGGCGGGCCTTGCGTGGCTGGCTTTCCGGCATGTCGAGATCAGTCCCGGCAGCGAGCGCCGCACCACGGTCCTTAATCGCGTGCCAATCGGAGACGACCAGCCCGTCATAGCCCCATTCCTCGCGCAACACAGTGCTGAGCAACCATTGATTTTCTGCTGCCTGGATGCCGTTCAACCGGTTGTAAGCGCTCATCACCGTCCAGGGCGCGCTCTTTCCGATCACTCGTTCGAAGCCCGCCAGATAGATTTCGCGAAGAGCCCGTTCATCGACATCGGAGCTGGTCGTTGTCCGGTCGATCTCGGAATTGTTGCAGGCAAAATGCTTCAACGAGGCGCCGACGCCATTGTCTTGCAGGCCCGAGATGACGGCTGCGGCAATGTTCCCGCTGATGAGGGGGTCCTCGGAGTAGTATTCATAGGCGCGGCCGGCAAGCGGCGTGCGGCGGATATTGATGCCGGGCCCAAGCAGGAGATGAACGCCAAATTCCTGGCATTCCGCCGCCAGCGCCTCCCCCATGCGGTAGGCCAGATCGACATCCCAGGAACAGCCAAGCAGATTGCCGTTTGGAAAGCAGGTTGCAGGACGTGTCGCGCCGAACATGCCGCCTGATGCATCGGCTTGTTGGCCGACAACCGCCAGAAACGCCCGTAGGCTGTCTTCGTCATTGTCGCCGGCGTCGATCTGGGTTGTGGAGTAGCGAACGCCATGGGCACCATCGGTCATGACAATCGATGGAATACCGAGCCGTGGGATCGATGCGGTTTTCCACAGCCCGCGTCCGCTCAGAAGATCAACCTTTTCGGCAACCGTCATCTGGCCGACAAGCGACTTGATTTCGTCTTCGCTGGGCTGAAACATGGTATTCTCTCGATTTGTAGAAACAGTCGTGGTCTCTTATCAACAGATCTTCTGCAGGAGCTCCATCAGCATCATCCGCTCAGCAAGCGTCAGCGTGCTCAGCGTTTCCTGCGAGATCTGCAGTGCGACCGACAGGTTGCGAGCCACTGTCGCCTCGCCTTCCGGCGTCAGCGTCAGCACCAGCCGGCGCGCGTCGGTGGCGTCGGGTGCGGTGTGCACCAGCCCACGTTTTACCAGACGGTCGACGACGCCCTTGATGGTCGCCATATCCATGGCGGTCTCGCGGCCGAGGTTGCCCTGCGAGCAGGGCTGCAGGTCCTGCAGCCTGACGAGCGCCGCCCACTGGGTGGTGGTCAGCCTTTCCGCCATCAGGCTCGCAAAGATCGCCACGTGCCGCTGGTTGGCCTGGCGTAGGTAGAAGCCGATCTGCTCGCCAAGCGTATACTGTACCTGCTGGCTCTGCGCCTCGGTCGCTGCGGTCTTTTGTCGGCCGCTTTTGTCTTTGAACGGAACGTCCATCGGATCTCTCAAATCTGCCTGTTCATCGTCGTGACCGGCAATGGCGCTGCCGAATTTACTCTCGCCATAATTTCAGAATGGCTTCTGTCGTTAGAATTTCAATCTGCTCCGAAAGCCTTGGCGCCAGGATCTCGATGACCATGGCGTGCGCCTTCAAGTCGCCGCTTGCCAGTGCGTCCTCGGCGAGGATGACCCGGTAGCCGGCGTCGACCGCATCAAGAACGCTCGCGTAGACGCAGACGTCGGTCTCGACCCCCGAGAAAATCAGCGTGTCCGTTGCCGATCCTTGCAGCCGCTCTAAAAAACCGGGCGAGCCAAAGACCGAGTAGGTCTCCTTGTCCACGATAGACCCTGGACCGGCGATCGCCGAAAGCGGCGCCACCAGATCCAGCATGGCGACATCGAGCTCATCCAGCGTCACGGATGACCAGCGACGATAGTAGGTCTTCCAGCGACCCGTGGCATTTTCGGCACTTTGGGGCACCATGAAGCGAGCAAAGACAGTCTCAGCGGGCTGCGCTTTGCTGAGCGCCACCACATTGGGAAGAATGC
Organism: Rhizobium indicum; assembly: GCF_005862305.2. NCBI lineage: Bacteria > Pseudomonadati > Pseudomonadota > Alphaproteobacteria > Hyphomicrobiales > Rhizobiaceae > Rhizobium > Rhizobium indicum. The sequence continues at coordinate 882,397 of NZ_CP054022.1, forward strand.
CGGCAATTGCCGGCGTATGCCACGCCGTTTGCTCAGCGAAGAGGCGTTGCATGTCGATGACGACACGCAACGCATTCCTGGAGAGTGGCGCGGGTGCCATCATCAGTCGGCCACCGGGACGGTGTGTTCCGCGGCCCAGGTCAGGGTGATGGTGTCGCCATCGCTCAGGACTTTGCCATCGCGGTTCTGTGCAAACAGCTTCAGCGGCACACCGTCTGCGGTTTCCAGCAGATAGGACAGCACGGGACCTGCGTAGATGACGGTGGTAATGCGTGCCGTCAGGCCGTTGCCATCCGTCGGACCGGATGCGATCGACATCTTCTCGGGGCGCACGGCGAGCGTGACGTTCGAACCGCTTGCGGGCAACGTGCCGGTAGTCTGAACTACCGTCCCATCGGCGAGACGCACGGCGCCGTTCTCCACGGTGCCGGTGAGGAAGTTGGAGTCGCCGAGGAATTCGGCGGCAAAGCGCGTCAGCGGTCGCTCATAGACGGTTTCCGGCTCGCCGATCTGGACGATGCGGCCCTTGTCGAGGATCGCTACCTTATCGGACAGCGTCAGCGCCTCTTCCTGGTCGTGGGTGACGAAGATCGTCGTCAGGCCGCTTTCGCGCTGGATGCGCAACAGTTCGACCTGCATTTCCTGGCGCAGGCGCCGATCGAGCGCCGACAGCGGCTCGTCGAGGAGCAGCACGCTCGGCTTGATGACCATGGCGCGGGCAAGCGCAACGCGCTGCTGCTGGCCCCCGGACAACTGCTTGGGCATGCGATCGGCAAAGCCAGGCAGATGCACCATTTCCAGCGCACGGTCGACTTCCTTACGGGCGGCGGCGCCCTTGATGCCCCGGCGTTCGAGACCGAAGGCGACGTTCTGGGCAATTGTCATATGCGGGAACAGCGCGTAGGACTGGAACATCATGCCGATGTTACGGCCCCAGACCGGAATGTCGGTGACATCATTGTTGCCGATCGTGACGACGCCCTGGTCGGGCTTGATAAAGCCCGCGATGATGCGCAGCAGTGTGGTCTTGCCGGAGCCGGATGGGCCGAGAAGGCTGGTGAAAGAGCCTTCAGGGAACTCGGTGGTGATATCGGACAGGACCGGTGTGGTGCCGTAGGTCTTGGCGACGGAATTGACTTTAACGTTTGTCACTTGTGTCTCCGGGCTTGGCGAAGCGCGCAAAAATCAGGATGATCGTCATCGAGCCGAGCAGAAGCACGGTGGAGATCGCGTTGATTTCAGGGGTGAAGCCCTTGCGGATCGAGGAGTAGATCTGCACCGGCAGGGTGGTGTATCCGGGCGTTGCGAGGAAGTAGGAAATCACGAACTGGTCGAGCGACACGGCGAAGGCGAAGAGCGCGGCGCCAAGGATGCTCGGATAAAGCAGCGGTAGCGTCACCGAGAAGAAGGCGTGAACCGGTGTCGAACCAAGGCTCATTGCGGCTTCTTCAAGGTCGGCGCGGATTGTCTTGAAGCCCGTGCCGACGACCAGAACAACGTAGGGGATGGCGAGTGCCACATGGCCGATCAACAGGGCATGCATGCCGCGCCCGATTCCGGTCCAATAAAAGAAGATCAGCATGGCCGTGCCGGTGATCAGCCAGGGAATGGCAATCGGCGGCAGCAGCATCAGTTGCAGGAGACTTCTGCCGCGAAAGGTCCGGCGCGACAGCGCAACGGACGCCATGGTACCCAAAGCCGTCGCCAGAACCGCGGTGATACTCGCGATCACCAGGCTGTTCAGACCCGCCGTCAGAAGGATGCTGTTGTCCCAGAGCGCGTCGTACCATTGCAGCGAGAAATGGAATGGCAGCTCGTAAAGTGGCGAAGCGTTGAACCCCATCGCCATCATCACGAGAATGGGCGTGTAGAGGAAGATGAGGATAGCGATGAGATAGATTGGACCGAGCGTTTTCATGATCCCTTCCTCAAGCGACCGTCCCGCGGCGCAGGACACCGGAGAAGGTTGCGAAAATTGCGAGCACGACAGCCAGCAGCGTAAAGGACAACGATGCGCCCAAAGGCCAGTTGAAGGCCTGGGTGAACTGATCCTCGATCACCGTTCCCATGGTCACGCCGACACGACCGCCCAGAATGCGCGGTTCCATGAATGAACCGATGACCGGAATGAAGATCAAAACGGCGCCGGAGAGCAGTCCGGGAGCCGCAAGCGGCATCAAAATCTTGAACAGGATGGTCCACCAGCGCGCACCGAGGCTTGAAGCAGCCTCAATGATCGCGTCGTCGATGGCCACCAGCGCTATGTAGCAGGTCAGGATCATGTACGGCAGGTAGCCGTGAACGAGACCAACCACCACGGCATAGCGCGTGTAGAGAAAGCCGATGGAACCCGCGTCCGGAGCAATCATATGCAGCAGACTGTCGAGAAAGCCGTTTTCGCGCAGCACCATGGTCCACGAAAAGACGCGCACAAGACCGTTGGTCCAGAATGGCAGGAGAATGAGGATCAATAACATCTCGCGCGTCTTGCCGAAGGTCGAGCGGACCAGCGCCACGGCCGCCAGGAAACCAAGCACGGCGCAGAACAGCGTCGTCCAGAAGCCGATCAGCAGGGACGTGATGCCGATCCCGACCAGATAGGGTTGATCGATGAACGCGCGGTACTGCTTCAGCGTAAAGACGATCGGGGCCTTGCCCATCGGTGTCGCCGACATGAAGCTGAACACGAACATGGTCAGCAGCGGCAGAAAGACGGCAAGTGTCAGCCATCCATAGGTCGGCAGCAGCAGCGCCGTCGTCGAAACCCATGGCGGGAGCGGGCGCCGGCTGCGCGGACCCGAAGGTCCGCGCTCTGACGCTGATATCAGACGATCATTCTGCATAGAAGGCTTTCACTTCCTGCCAGACATTGTTGAAGGCTTCGCGCCGGTCGTCGGGAATGCCCGAGACAAAGGACGTCGTCTTCAAATATTCGGTCTTGTGTACCAGGCGGGTGAGATCGTCAGCAGGAAGTGCTGAAAGGGCTGCCGAATTCGACGAGGCGGGCGCCCCGATCTTGGTTGCCCATTCGACATAGAATGTCGGATCGATCATCCAGTTGACGAAGGCAAGAGCACCTTCTGGATTCGGAGCCGATGCCGGAACACCGAGACCATCGACCCAACCGACGCCGCCTTCCTTAGGCACTACGAACTGAACCGGAAGTTTGGAAACGCGCTTGGATCGCACCGAGCCGCCCGACCAGAACAGCGACAGGTCGAATTCCTTGGCGGCGAATGACTTGTTCCACTGATCTTCCGTCGACCACAGCAACTTGACGTTCGGCTTGATCGATTTCAGCGCGGCGGTAACAGCAGCCAGATCCTTGGGATCGTTGATGTCCTGCCCGCTCATCAGCGCGCCAACGCCGACATTGATGATGGCGTCGTCGTCCATGGCAACACGGCCCTTATAGGCCGGGTCGGCGAGCACCGCGTAACTGTCGGGAACGGTCATGCCTTCACGGATGGCAAGCGAGGTCATGCCCCAGACCCACGGAACGGCATAACCCTTGCCATCCTTGCTGAAGTTCGGGTTGGCGCGCAGGGTCTCGTCGACTGTTGACGCGTTTGGAACCTTGCTGAAATCGATCGGCTGCAGCAGGTCTTCGGCAACCGCCTGGGCGCAACGCGCAGCGTTGAGGATAACAAGATCGTAGGCGCCCGGATTCGTGCGCATCTTGGTCAACATTTCCGATTCCGAGCTGTAGTAGTCATGGACGACTGTGATGCCCGTCTTTTCGGTGAAAGCCTTCAGCGACCAGGCTTCGTCGGTGCCGTAGCCCTGCCAGTTGAGGACCGTGATGGATCCGGCCGAAAAGGCTTTCCGCGGCAAGGTGGAGATGCTGACGCCAGCAATCAGTGCTGCGGACATCAACTTCATTGTGTTGCGTCTGGTGAGTTCAGTCATTGTGGCACCCCTCTTGAAGATACACAGTTATGGACCATCATGACCCGCGGTCATCGACCTCAACGGATCGGCTAGCTTGAAAACAAACAACGTGCCAAAGCGCGCTCAATCATTTGTATACATACTAAAAGCAGATGGGCATTGTCCGTGGGGCGCTGACGTCTCGGCGAAATGAAGCGCGCGCTGCGACGCAGCGGCACACCACCTCTGTAAGAGCAGCACATCACTTCACTGAGCGGCCGGCATGAATCCACGGATCTCCTGCAAGCTGTTCGTTCAACCCTCTGACTTTAGCATCAGTCTTTTATTTTATATGTACACAAACTATCCGTGAGGAATCGAGACCTGTCAAGCACTGCCTTGCTTTAGTGAGCGCTTGACGATGAAAAATAGACGTCGAGCCGGCGATCCTCCGCGTGTTCAGCAATCATGACGCGTATTCCGTCGCCGCCCGACACATAGTTGATGTCCTGCCCGTTGATGCGGGCGGCAAGAACATCGCCCAATGCCAAGCCTGGCAACTCGATGAAACCTGCCTCGGAGACCGGAGCAATCGTGCAGGCCACCCGCCCGTTGGCGAAGACGATGCGCGACAGCGTGGTGCGCAGATCTGTCTTCAGTGCTGCGCGCCCGTTCAAAGTCATCACCAGTGTTCCGGACTTGACGACCAGCTCGAGCGTTCCCGACGGCGAGACCATAGGTCCGAGCACCACATCCCGGCCGGCATGGCCCATCGTCCATCCGGTCCACGGATCGAAGTCAACGATCTCACTGGCAGCCATCAGCGGCAGCATGGCGGCCCAGATGTAGAACGGATCGGTATCGCCCTGATCCATTGCCTCGCCGGTCACCGCGTTGTAATTTTCGGCGGCGATGCGATCGTAACGCCAGTTCTTCATGAACAGGTCGTAGCTCTGGCTTGCCAGCTTGCTCGCCTCCGCCACGAAACCGTAGCGCCGCAGGCCAAGCCAGACCATATAGTTGACGTTCGGCCAGATGCGCCCGCGCCAGTAGACGTTGTCGGCGAAGGCCGGACCGTCTCGCGTTGCGTTCGGCAGCACGAAATCGCCGCCGAAGGTTGTCTCGTCGCTCAGATGCTCGAGCAGACGCGCCGCCTGCGCCGGCGTCGCGGCTCCGCACAGCAGCGGGTAGAAGCTGGTCGGCGACAGCGAGCGCACGAAACCGCCGCGCCGCTGGCGATTGGCGAAGATGCCGCGGCTCTCGTCCCAGAGCGTCTGCGAGATCAGCGTCCGCTGACGCTCGGCCAGAGCGGCGAATTCGCGGGCATCGTCATGCTTGCCGAGCACGGCGGCCATTTTCGAAAGCATCTCGGCATCGAGAGCGGCCGCGCAGTTGAGGCCGAGATCGAAGGTCGACAGCGTCCGGGTGACGGGATCGTAGATCGCCTCGTCATGGGTCGCGGAATTGTCCATGCCGGTCTCGTTGCGCGCGGCAAAGGCCGTCCCCTTGTAGAGGCCCTCGCCCACGTCGGAGGTGCCGCAGGACAGCAGGCCGAAACCGTCCGGATCGCGGTTGTCCTGCCACCAGCGCCGATTGCGCACCAGCGCCTCGTAACTTGCCTGGATCATCGACCGCTCGCCGGTCCGCTGGTAGAGCTGCCAGACGACCAGTGCGCCGAACGGCAGCTGGCTGCGATCGACCCAGGCATCGTTGGAGGTGACGATGCAGGCGATATTGCCCTGCGGGGTTGCGCCGGCCATCGCGGTCGCCATGTTCTCGCGCGCCAGATCGGCGTCGAACACGCCCGCAAGAAGGGCGGCGAAAATCTGGTCGTTGAACCAGACGGCGAATTTCCCGAGGTTCCAGATCCGGGTGACCGCCGTGTAGGAACGCGCGTTGGTTTCGTCCCAGATGGTGTTCCAGGCGACGACGTCGCGCATCGCGTCGAGCGCGCCCTCGAACACGCCGGTCTGCGCATCGGCGATTGCAGCTGGCGCGTCGGCGGCAAGGCATGCCTGCGCCTTGGCGATCGCCAGTTCGGCACTGTCGGCGACGCCTGCGGCATAGGCGCCCTGGCGCATCATCTCGAGATTGAAACGCAGGGCAATCAACGGCGCTTCGCTCCTGCGGGTGGCGGTATAGAAATAACCGTTTTCCTCGAAGTCGGCCCGCAGCGCGTCGATCGTCTCATGACCGGTGACGTGCACCGGCGCCTCGGCGGTCGCGACCGCCACGAAGCGCGTTCCGACCTTCAGCAGCGTAATGTTGCGGCCCGCGTCATGGACCACCACTTCGCCGCCATCTGAGGAGATTGCCAGCGTCAGCCAGAATCGCAGTCCCCACTCGGCCGATACCTTGCCGTTCCAACTGCCGCGGATGGCGAAGGGGTCTGTCTTCGTCGTAGAAAAGGCGACCGTCGTGCCGCTGAGCTCGGTCTCCAGCTCGATCAGCGAGCCGTCGATGGTGTGACGGCCGAGGCGAACCATATCGCGTCGCGGCTCGATCGCGGAGGTCGTCTTGCTGCGGGTCGAATAGAGAACCGGTGTGATCCGCACGCCGAGCGGCAGGAAGACCATTTCGGCCGGCCGGTTGGACCAGCTATTCCAGGCACGCATCAGGGGTATCGTCGAATGTTGTAGCATGGATCTGTAACTTCCGGTCAGTTTGCCAGCTGGATAAGCTTCGGTGCGGCGGACAAGCCGCTCTTGTCGGCGGTGTCACCGAGATAAGGCGTGTTGATGTAGTAGCGATTTGCGGCCGTGTTGGCGACGCGCAGTTCCAGCGAATGGACGCCTGGAAGCAGCCGCCCCAGAGCAAAGCGATAGGGGCGCCAGCCTCTTCGATCGATCTGCCGGCCATCGAGCAGCGCCGCGACCACCGTGTGGACCTCGGGCAATTCGAGGACCCACTCGGCCTCATCGCCGATTTCGAGCGCCAGCCGATAAATGCCGGTACCGGAGAACCCGGCAAAACCCTGCGTTTCCCACCCTGCAACCACCGAGATCGGCACGAATCCCGCGTCAGGGTCCGGCGCGAAGCTCCAGCCGTCGACAAGCGATATCGCCCGAGGCGCGGCAAGCAGCGGCTGGTGCTCGAGATGGCCTCGCACGGTGGTCTTCTGCGTCGTCTTGCTCAGTCGAATGCATTGCACCTCCTGGGGCGCGAGCGCGACTGTCAGGTGGCTGAAGGCGGTTGCCTTTCCCACGTCTCCCGTCGTCGCGGACCAGACCTCGCACGCGAAACCGTCGCCGAAGGAAATCTCACTGATGAGGTGCGATGCGCCATCGTTGAACAGCACGACCCGCCACCAACCAGCGTCCTCATACCCCACCCATTGCCAGGGTCTGCCCGCGGAATGACAGGCAAGATCTGGACCCGATGACCGAAGCGACTGCAACAGAGCGGTGATGTCGTCTTTGCCGGGCATTCCTTCGAGATGGATCGACGGGCCGACGGCACGCCCCGCTGCGCCATCGCAGACGGTGGAGAGCCGCTCGCCTGAAGACCAGACAGCACCACCCGCCGCTTTGAAGACGGCGAGCGTGTGCAAGGTCTTCGTCGTCTCGAGCACGGTGACGGACGGCAGAACGACAGCATCGAAAACAAGGCCGGACGCGCGCAGGCGGCCGTTCTCGATCGTAGCGGTCGCCAAATCGGCCTCGCTGACGAACATGAAGTCGCAGCCTTCTGCTAAGAGCCCTTTGCACCAGGCGCCGATATGGGTTGCATGGCTGTGGCGCGGCCCTTCTGCGAAAGCTGTATGAAGAGGATAAAGGATCGCAACCGGCGTGCGGGGCGTGGCCCCCTCGATGAAGGCGGAAATCCGTGCCGTCTCCTCGGCAAACAGATCGTGGTAGCTCCACCACGGCTCGAAATTGATGCCCGGCCCGAAATCGAAACGTGGATTGGAAAACGGCGTCGGATCGTCGTCGCGCCCGTCCGTCTGGTAGACGCCGTGCCAGAGGAACTGTCGGCTCCCGAGGCAGTGAAGCCGGATGGCCTGCGCCCGCATCGTCTCCAGGGTCAGTTCCCATTGCCCGGCGGCACGCACGGGCGTTCGCTCGGCGCTGGCATAAGTTTCGACGACGCATCGGCTGCGACCATTCGAACGAGCAACGGAGTCGCCGAGCTTCGGCGCCAGCTGCGCCACGAAATTGTTGGAATCAACGGCCGTCTCGTGCCGGTAGGCATCGATGCCGAAGAAATCCACGGCAAGCGCCACCCTGGGGTCGATGCTGGTAAAACCGCCGTTCAGCGACCACGAACTGACATGCGGCAGGATTTCGTGCCCAGTGAGGACGATCCCCCTGCCCTCGGCCCATCGGCGCAACGTGCCGGAGAAGGCCTCGTTCATCAGGGCCGAATAAGCGGCGTAGAATTGGGCGCGCAGCCGCAGGGTTTCAGGCCCGACGCCACGCACCAGCGCCATCAGGGCCCTGGCGAAGGTCTCTCCCGTGCCGCGCGACACGGCGTCCGGCAGGGTCGGCGCATAGAGCAGGCTGTTGCCGAGGTCACCGGAGATCTGGCTCCACTTGTAGAAACCCGCCGCCGGCTGGTCGTAGAATACGAAGCCGACGGGGTCTGGCACGAGAGCGCCAAGCGCCTCGATCAGCGGATCGAGTCCGACTTCGATGAACCGCTCCGCAGCCTCCGGCAGGAGATAATTGATCAGCCGCGAGGTCCTCGACCGGGCGCTGACGAACACCGTGAGCACCTGCCCCTCGGCGGGTACACCGTCGAACGCATGGGTGCAGGATATTCCGTCGCTTTCGATGATGGATGTCCGCGCCGTGACATCGACCACCTGATCGAGGCTGTCGATGCCGACCGACGGATGCAGCAGCGCTGCCTCGACGGTCCATTCGCACCACTCGACGATGCTGCCCTCATACTGCCACGCGACGATATCGGGGCCCATTGTCCGGGTGAACGGCGGATGGATGCCGCTGATCTCGCCCCGCGCCCCTCCCGAGGACGACCAGAACAGGTGGCGCTCGCGCAGGTCGTCGCGGTCCACGACCGTCCGGCCGCCGGCGTGACCGCTGATCCAGTTGTAATCGTCGTAGATCCCGAGCTTCAGGCCCAGCTTGCCGGCAATCCCAGCCGCAACACGATAGGCGTCCAGATAGGCCGGCGACAGGTAGTCATCGCGCGACATTGCGAGACGGGCCTGGATCAGGATCGTGCCGATCCCCTTCTGTTTGAAATCGGCGAGCTGCGCGTGGCAAACGTCCTCTGCCGGGATCGAATGCCAGAACCAGTAGGCCGACGGGCGAAACGCGGCTGTCGGGTTCTCGAACAAGTCGCGGCGGCCGATATCCTGCCCGGTTGGGATCTGCTCCAACTCGTCTCTCCCTAGTGGCTTGCTGCCGTCACGCGTTGCATGGCTTTGGTCGTTTCCGTCCAGGCCGGCTTGTCGGGGGCGAAGCGCGCTCTCAGATAATCGGCGAGATCCTTGATCTGGCCGTCGTTCAGCGTCCGGCGGAAAGCCGGCATCGACATCACCTCCGGGGCTTGGCGGCCGGTCGTCTGCGCAAGGATTGCCGGCGCCTCGACACCGTTCAGGATTGCCTGGATGAGATTGTCAGGGGTCGCCGCATGAAGGTTGCTGTTGAGTGCCAGCGACGACAGGATCGTGTTTCCAGAATGGCACGTGGCGCAGGCGCCATTAAACAGCCGCTCGCCCTTCGGCGAAATCCGCGCGGCGGAAGCCTTTGCCGCTTCACTCGCGGCAAGGGCGGCCTGGCTCTGCGCCTTGCTATCGGCGGGCGCCTCGTTGAGGCTTGCGAGATAGGTCGCCATGGCGCGAATATCGCTATCCGGCAGCGGCTGCATGACCTCGACGACATGTGCCATCGGGCCGGCTGCACTGCCATGATCGCGCGAGTGTCCGGTGCGCAGATAGTCGTAGAAGGCATCGGCCGTCCAGCCGACCGGGCCCTCGGCGAACGCATTCAGGGCCGGCGCCTCCCAGCCGTCGGCAAAGCCGCCGGAAAGCCGGGCGCTGCCGCTCTTTTCCGCGCCGAGCACATTGCGGTCCGTGTGACAGGCCGAACAGTGGCCCAAGGTCTCGACGAGATAGGCGCCCCTGTTCCACTGCGCATCGCGGGTCTCGACATATTTGAACGGCTCCGCCTTCAGGAACAGCGCGTTCCAGCCCGCCATCATCGCGCGGATGCTGTAGGGAAATTTGAGCTTCGTCTCCGGCGCCTTTTCGGCGACCGGCGCCTGCGTCATCATGTAGGCGTAGAGCGCCTGAAGATCGGCATCCTCGGCGCCCGCGAACGAGGTGTAGGGATGGGCGGGATAAAGATGATGGCCGTCGCGGCCCACGCCCTCGCGCATGGCCCGCTCGAAGGCCGGGTAGGACCAGGCGCCGATGCCGCTTTGCGCGTCCGGGGTGATGTTGGTGGCAAAGACGGCGCCGAACGGCGTGTCGAAGCGCCGTCCGCCTGCAAAGGGTGTGCCGTCATTGCCGACATGACAGACATTGCAGGCGCCGGCCGCCGCCGCCAGCCGGCCGCGCTCGATGGTGGCGGCGCTGTAGACGTTCGCGTTCGGGCGCTGGATGGTGCCGATCGCCGGGCGCCATGGCGAGGCCATGGTGACGATACCGGACAGAGCCGCGACGGCACCGACGGCCGACAGACCGATGTTCCACCAGTTCCGCTTCTTGACGGGCGCGGCGGCCGACGGTTCGTCCGTCTTGATGTTCAACGCCGCCAGCACCAGTTCCGGCGTCAGCGGCAGCTCACGGAAGCGAATACCGGTGGCGTCGTAGACGGCGTTGGCAATGGCCGAGGCGCTGGGAACGGAGGCGGACTCTCCGACGCCGAGCGGCGGTTCGTCCTGCCGCGGCACCATTAACACGTCGATATCAGGCACCTCGGGAAAGGTGATCAGCGGATAGCCACCCCACTCCTTCGACTGCACGGCGGTCGACGAGAATTCGACCTTTTCCTTCAGCACCCGGCTGGTGGATTGAATGATATTGCCGTGGATCTGGTGGCGCACGCCATCCGGATTGATCATCATCCCGGAATCCTGCGCGCACGTCACCTTGGTGACCGCGATCTCGCCAGTCTTCTTATTGACCGCGACATCGGCGACCCAGGCGGCCCAGGCGGCAGCTTTGCCCGGAAACGGCCCATGGATGTAGACGGCATAGGCGAACCCTCGCCCGTAGAGCAGGTCGCCCTCGCCGCCGAGCGTGCCCCATGTCGTATGCGATACCCAGTTTGCCCGTTCGGCCAGCGCACGCACTAGATCGACGGCGCGCGGATCGTGGAGGTAGCGAAGCCTGTACTCGACCGGATCGACGCCGGCCGCGGCGGCCAGTTCATCGACATAGCATTCGTGCGCAAACGTGTTGGGCATCGCCGACACACCGCGGAACCAAGAGGCGCGCGCGATCGGCGGCATGTCGTGCACGGTGACGCGGAGGTTCCCGTAGGCATAGGGCGGGATGGCGGTGCGATCGCCCATCTGCACGACGTCGGAGACTGGCGGCACCTTGCCGGTGAGGATCAAGGGAAGGGTCGGTGCCAGATTGGAGGGATAGCGGGTTTCGAAATCATAGGCGGACGGACCGCCCTCCAGGTCGAGACCGCCGCGCACATCCATGATCTGGGCGGCGCCCTTCGGCTCCCAGGCATGTTCCTGTTCGCGCGTCAGCTGGACCCGGACGGGTGCCTTGACGGCCCGCGACAGCAGCGCCGCGTCGGCTGTTACGTCATCGGCGCAGTTGCGGCCGTAACAGCCGGCCGCCTCCAGCCGCTCGACCCTGATCTGCTCTTCCGGCATGTCGAGCAGCAGCGCCAGATCGCGGCGCATGGGATAAGGGTTCTGGGTTCCCGACCAGACGGTCAGCCCGGCGTCATTGTAATCGGCCACCGCGCAGGACGGGCCGATCGAGCCGTGCATCTGGTAGGGCCAGACATAGGTGCGGTTCATCGGCTGGGCGCTGCCGGCCAGTGCCATATCGACATTGCCGAGATCGGCAAGCTTGCGCGCGGTCGACGGATTGGCGCGCAGCGCCTTTTCTGGCGCGTTGAGATCCGGCCACTCGGGCGGCGCGCGCCACACGACCTTCAGGCTCTTCGCCGCCTCGATGGCGATTTCCTCGCGGGTCGCGACCACGCCGACGAAATCGCCGATGGCGACGATGCCGACAAGCCCGCGAATATGCGCGACCGATGCCTCGTCGATCGAAATCAGGCTGTTTCCGACATGGTCGCCGTGATCGAAACCGGCATAGGGCGGCCGCACGACGCGGCCATGCAGCATGCCCGGCACGCGGACATCATGCACGTAGGTCCAGCGCCCCGTCGCCTTCTCGGGAATATCGACGCGCGGACGCGACGAACCGACCAGCTTGTAGTCCGAGGCCGGTTTCAGGGCCGCGTGCTTGTCGATCGACAGCCTGGCATGGCTGCCGGCGACGATGTCGCCGAAGCTCAACTGCCAGTTCTCGCCGCCGTCGGCACGGATGATGCCGTCTTCCAGCCTCAGTCGCTCAAGCGGCACGCCGACCTTCTCGGCTGCCTTGGCCAGCAGATGATGGCGGGCGGTGGCGGCGGCCTGCCGCAGCGGCACCGCGGTGATCTGGATCGTTTCGCTGGCGATGGTCGCGCCCTGGTCGGGTGCGGCGGAGGTGGTGCCAAGCACCATGTCCACATGCTCGAACGGCACGCTGAGTTCCTCGGCGACGATTTGCGCCAGGGAAGTTCGGATGCCTGTCCCGAGATCGACGTGACCGTTGAACGCGGTCACTCGGCTATCGGCACCCACCGCGATATAGAGTTCGGCCGCATCGCCGAGCAGTGCATCGTTGACGATCAGCAGCGTGTCGGCGGCCGACATATAGGCCGATTTCGGCATTTGGCGGTGGTCGGTCACGGGGAGACCTCCTTCGCGGCTTTTGGCGAGACACCGTCCGGCATGGATCGGCGCGCTCGCTCGACCTTGGCATAGGCGACAGCCCGCCTGGCCGCGGCGAGTATTTCCATATGCGTTCCGCAACGGCAGAGGTGATGGCGCAGCGCCTCGCGAATCGTGTCCTCGTCGGGATCGGTGTTGCGATTGAGCAGGGCTGCGGTGGCGATGATCATGCCGTTCAGGCAATATCCGCATTGAGCAGCGGCCTCGTCGATAAAGGCCGCCTGGACCGGATGCAGATGCTCGGGCGTGCCGAGACCCTCGAGCGTGGTGACACGGCGCTTGCCGACCGCACCGAGCGGCACCGTGCACGAGCGAACGGCGCGACCATCGACAAGTACAGCGCAGGCACCGCATTCGCCGAGCCCGCAACCGTATTTCGGACCATTCAGGGAGAGATCGTTTCTGAGGATGTAGAGGAGTGGTGTTTCCGGGCTTGCTTCGACGCTCTCGACGGCGTCGTTCACATTCAAACTGAAGCAAACTGGCAGTGTCAAAGCAGGCCCCCCGCACCGGAGAACCAAACACAGACCACGCCTTTTTCCATCGGCCGAACCGCTACGCAGCAGACATCGCGCGGACGCCCACAAACCATAACGATGCGACAGTCACCGACTCTTCGCATCTATTGCCTCTTTTATTTTATTAAGAAGCGTATACGCTTTATAGTGACGAATGACAAGTCGGATTTCGCCGTTGCGATTTTGCTAGAATATTCAATTGCCGGGCGAATTTCCGCGCAATTTTGACGAAAATCAAAGCCTCGCTATTGCTATTTAGAGTGTATGCGCTAGAATTTTGCGAAGCCTCCAATCGTGGGAACAATGCGTCGAAAGACAGCTAGGAAGGGTCGCTATGTCTAACGGAAAAGAAAAGATCGCGATTATCGGCGCCGGCCTCGGTGGCGCCGTCGCGGGTGCGCTACTCCAGCACGCGGGTTTTGACGTCAACGTCTATGAACAAGCGCCGAGCTTCTCGCGCCTGGGCGCCGGCATCCATATGGGGCCGAACGTCCTGAAGATTTTCGAACGCATCGGCGTCGACAAGAAGGTCATCAGCATCAGCAGCACGCCGAGCCATTGGTTTAGCCGCGACGGCATTACCGGCGAATATACCGCGCGGGTTCCGCTCGAGGGCTACGGCCAGACCTATTGCACTGTTCACCGCGGCGACCTGCAGGCCATTCAGTGCGATGCGCTGCAGCCGGGCACCTTGCATTTCGGCAAGAAGCTGGCTCGCCTCGACGACAGCGGCACCGACGTACTGATCGAATTCGAAGATGGAACCTCGGTCCGCGCCGATATCGTGATCGGCGCCGACGGCATCAATTCGCGCGTTCGCGAAACGCTGCTCGGCGAAGAAAAGCCGAATTACAGCGGCTGGGTCGGCCATCGCGCCCTGATCTCGTCCGACAAGCTGAAGAAATACGACCTGACCTTCGAGGATTGCGTCAAGTGGTGGGGTCCGGACCGTCACATGATGGTCTACTACACGACGGCCAGCCGCGACGAATATTACTATGTCACCGGCGTTCCGCATCCGGCCTGGGAATTCGATTCGGCCTTCGTCGACAGCAGCCGCGACGAGATGGCGGCGGCGTTCGAGGGCTATCATCCGATCATCCAGGCGCTGATCGAAAGCACCGATGGGGTGACGAAATGGCCGCTGTTCAACCGCAACCCGCTCCCGCTTTGGAGCAAGGGCCGCCTAGTGCTGCTCGGCGATGCCTGCCATCCGATGAAGCCGCACATGGCGCAGGGTGCCGCGATGGCTATCGAAGACGCCGCCATGCTGACCCGCTGCCTGCAGGAAACCGGCATCAACGATTTCCGCACCGCTTTCGGACTGTATGAGACTAACCGCCGCGACCGCGCGACGCGTGTCCAGAGCGTTTCGAACGCCAACACCTTCCTGCTCAAGCAGGAGGATCCCGCGTGGGTCTATGGCTACGACATCTATGCCGAGCCGCTGAAGAGCGAGACCGCAGCATGAGCGGCGGTGCGTTGTACGGGGCAAACGTCTTCGCCAACGGCATTCGGCAACACTATCTGCGCTACGGCGGAAACGGCCCTGCCGTCATCCTGATCCCCGGCATAACCAGCCCGGCGATCACCTGGGGATTTGTCGCCGAGCGGCTCGCCGAGCGCTACGACGTCTACGTGATCGACGTGCGCGGCCGGGGGCTGTCTTCGACCGGTCCAGATCTCGAATACGGGCTCGACACGATGGCAGCTGACGTCGTCGGCTTCGCCTCAGCGCTCGGACTTTCCGCTCCGGCACTGCTTGGCCACTCGATGGGTGCACGCATTGCAATCCGCGCCGCCGTTTCGGCACCTAGGGCGTTCTCGCGGCTTGCGCTGATCGATCCGCCTGTGTCTGGCCCCGGACGTCGCGCCTACCCGAGCAAGCTGCCCTGGTATGTCGACAGCATCCGCCTGGCGCTGAAGGGCATCGATGCGGAAGACATGAAGGCGTTTTGCCCGACATGGACCGACGAACAGCTGAAGCTGCGCGCCGAATGGCTGCACACCTGCTACGAGCCCGCCATCGTCACCGCCTTCGAGGACTTCCACAAGGACGACATCTTCTCCGATCTCCCGAAGCTCAACCAGCCAGCCATGCTTATGGTTGCCGGTCGCGGAGGCGTCATCGAGCCGGCGGATGAGGACGAAATCCAGGCACTTTATCCAGCGGTGGAAATCGTGCGCGTGCCCAATGCCGGGCACATGATCCCATGGGATGATTTCGACGGTTTCTTTGCCGCGCTTGGAGATTTTCTCTCCCGTTATTGAAACGGCGACGGGTCGACGATCCGCCGCCGTTTGTTTGGCACCCGCTTTTGCAACGCAGAGGATTCCACCCGTGCAGAAATATTACCGTATCGGCCAGATCGTTCCGAGCTCCAACACAACGATGGAGACCGAAATTCCCGCCATGTTGACGGCGCGCCAGTCCATCCGCCCCGAGCGCTTCACCTTCCACTCCAGCCGCATGCGGATGAAGAAAGTGGTCAAGGAAGAACTGGCCGCGATGGACGCCGAATCCGACCGTTGCGCCGTCGAGCTTTCCGACGCCCGCGTCGATGTTCTGGGATATGCTTGCCTGGTTGCCATCATGGCGATGGGCCTCGGCTATCACCGCCAGTCGGAAAAGCGTCTGACGGGTCGCACTCAGGAAAACAACGCGAACATTCCCGTCGTTACCAGCGCTGGCGCGTTGATCGAGGGCCTGAAGGTGATGAAGGCAAACAAGATCGCCGTCGTCGCACCCTATATGAAACCGTTGACCGAACTCGTGGTGAATTACATCCGGGAAGAGGGTTTCGAGGTCATGGATTGGCGGGCCCTTGAAATTCCCGACAATCTCGATGTCGCCCGCCACGATCCAGAAAATCTCCCGGCCATTGTCCAGACACTCGATCTGTCGAACGTCGATGTCATCGTGCTGTCGGCCTGCGTGCAGATGCCGTCGCTGCCGGTGATTGCCAAGGTCGAGGCCATGACCGGGAAGCCGGTTCTGACCGCCGCTGCGGCGACAACTTACTGTATGCTCAAGAAGCTCGGTCTGGAAGCAGTCGTGCCGGGCGCCGGCGCACTTCTGTCCGGCGCATACTGAAGAGAGACCAATCATGCAGAGCGCAGAAAGCAATTATCAAGGCGTCTGGGGTAACCGCATCGGCTTCGGCCAGCGCCCTGCCCTGCTCGTCATCGATTTCCTGAAGGGGTACACCACCGAGGGCGCGCCTCTCTACGCCCCGGGCGTGGTTGACGCGGTCGCGCAGACGCCGGCGCTCATCCAGGCCGCCCGCGACGCCGGCATCCCGGTCATCCATACGCGCATCCTCTATCTTGCGGAAAACTGCGCTGACGGCGGTATGTGGGTGAAGAAATCGCCCGTCATGAAGGGAATGGTCGAAGGCAATGTGCTGGCCGAGTTCTGCGGCGGCGTCGAGCCTGCCAATGGCGAGCTCGTTATCGTCAAGCAGTATGCCAGCGCTTTCTTCGGCACCAGCCTTGCCTCGCAGCTGCATGCGCAGGGCATCGACACCGTGATCATGGCCGGCTGCTCGACCAGCGGCTGTATCCGCGCCACCGCCGTCGACGCGGTCCAGCACGGATTCCGTGGCATCGTCGTGCGCGAATGCGTCGGAGACCGGCACCCGGATCCGCACAATGCCAACCTCTTCGATATCGACAGCAAATATGGCGATGTCGTTTCGAGGGAGGAGGCGATCGCCGAAATCGCCAAGGTCAAGTCCGAATGTCCGTAACTGGACGAAACACCCAAGCCTTCAAGCAAAGATAAGGGAACGAGCATGGATCAATTCAGCTTCACGGAAATCTGCCTGCATCAGTTGAAGATGTCGGGCGTCCACGACGGAGAAAAACTCATTGTCCTTACCCAGGGCAACGATCGCCTCGATTACGCCGACGCCTTTATGGCGGCGGGCATGCGTCTTGGCGCCAAGATGTATCACATGCGTTTGCCGCCGGTGCCGCCGGCAGGTGCGTGGGCGGTCGGCCAGACAGGCCTCGCCGCCATGCCGGACGCGGTAGAGGCCCTGAAGGCCGCCGACATGCTGATCGATTGCATCTTCCTGCTCTTCAGCCCGGAACAGATGGCGATCCAGGCGGCCGGCACGCGCATCCTGACTGCCGTCGAACCGCCGGAGATTCTCGCGCGCATGCTGCCGACAAAGGAACTGCGCGAGCGCGTCGAATTTGCCGGAGACCTGCTGTCCAAAGCGAAGGTGATGCGGATCACCTCTGCGCATGGCACAGATGTCACCTACAAGCT